>NZ_JAIUHQ010000011.1:0-187918 GCF_020165215.1 Mesorhizobium sp. CA15 | reverse complement strand
GGGGGGCGCGGGGCCCGGGGGGGCGCACCGCCTCCTGGACCAGGTCGAGGTCTTTTCGGCGCTGACGCGGAATGGAGTCCACCGCGCCGATTGCCGCATCGAGCATCAGGTCCTCCAGTGTCTCGCCGCGGGCATCCGCTTCGGCGACGCCGATCGCCACAAGGTCGGGGTCGCCGGCAAGCTCATATTTGTCGTCGAGCACGACATTGACCGCGACATGCCCGGCGAAGGAAAGCTTGCGGCGGTCGCGTATGCCCATCGCCTGGTCGGTGCCGATCAGCGAGCCATCCTTGTAGAGCCGCCCGAACGGCACCTGGTCGATGATCGTCGCCGGCCCTGGCCAGAGCCTCAGCATGTCGCCGTCGCGCACCTGCGCCACCTGGCCGATGCCCGACATCGACATCAGCGAGCCCTGCGCCACCAGATGCGCCGCCTCGCCATGCACGGGAACGCCGATCTGCGGCCGCACCCATTCATACATCTTGCGCAATTCGCTGCGGCGCGGGTGGCCGGAGACATGCACCAACGCGTCGCCGTCCTCGATGATCTTCATGCCGAGATCGATCAGCCGGTTCTTGATCTCGAGAATTCCCTTTTCGTTGCCGGGAATGGTGCGCGAGGAAAACACCACCGTGTCGCCGGCCGTCAGCGCCACCGACTTCATCTCGTCGCGTGAAAGCTTTGCCAGCGCCGCCAGCGGCTCGCCCTGGCTGCCGGTGCAGATGATCACCAGGTTCTCGCGCGGGATATAGCCATAGTCCTCCTCGGCGATGAACTCCGGCAGCCCGTCCATGTAGCCGAGCTCGCCCGCCACATCGATAACACGCTTCAGCGATCGGCCGAGCACAAGGCATTGCCGGCCGGCATCGCGTGCCGCCTTGGCGATCGAGACGATACGCCCGACATTGGAGGAGAAGGTCGTGACCGCGACGCGCCCCTTCGCGCTCTCAATGACACCCTTGAGGCCTTCGCCGACAGCGACTTCCGACGGCGACTCCCCTTCCCTCAGCGCGTTGGTGGAATCGCAGATCAGCGCCAGCACGCCCTTGTCGCCATAGGCGCGGAAGCGTGCCTCGTCGGTCTTCGGGCCGATCGTCGGCGCCGGGTCTATCTTCCAGTCGCCGGTGTGGATGACGATCCCGGCGGGCGTGGTGATCGCCAGCGACATCGGCTCGGGAATCGAATGCGCCACGGGAATGGCCTCGATCTCGAAAGGTCCGATGGTGAATTTCTCACCGCCCCGGTAGATCGACGCCGGTATCTTCTGCGCGCCCTGCTCGCCCTGTCGCTTGGCCTCGAGCAGGCCGGCGGTGAACGGCGTCATCCAGACCGGGACTTTAAGCTTCGGCCAGATATCGAGCAGCGCCCCGTAATGATCCTCATGCGCATGGGTGATGACGATGCCGCGCAGGCCGTCGATATTCTCCTCGATGAAGCGCGTATCGGGCAGGATGAGATCAACGCCGGGATGTGCCGAGTCCGGAAAGGTGACGCCGACATCGACGATGATCCATTCGCGCGCATCGGCGGGCCCATAGCCGTAAAGGGCGAAGTTCATGCCGATCTCGCCGACGCCGCCCAGCGGCGCGAAGACGAGCTCGGCGTTTTCCTTATTCGCCATCAATTCTTTCCTTCCTGGCCGCTTTGGCCAAGCCGTTGGCGCAAACCCGGGAAAAGCGTGTCACGGCTTTCCGTACGGAATTGCACAAAAACAAAATTATACCCGGGCCGAGGCGACCGCGCCGAAATGCACGTCGCCGGCCGCGATCGTCAAAACCGATCCCTCATCGTCGCGGATCACGAAACGGCAGTCCTCGTCAATGGTTTCGAAGACGCCGCGCACCACATTGCCGTCAATTCTGACAGCAACCTCACCGCCGAGCCCTGCCGCGCGGGCAAGCCAGCGCTTTCTGATGGCATCGAGCCCGCGCCCGTCATCCCACAGCCTGGCATTCTCGCTCCAGGCATCCGAAAGCGCCAGGAACAGCATTTCGGCATCGCATGTGGCGCCCAGCGCCCGCAGCGACGTCGCCGGATAAGGCAAATCTTCGGGGTAAGCCACGACATTGACGCCGATACCGATGGCGACGGCAAAGCGGCCGCCCTCGAGCATCGCCGATTCCAACAGGATGCCAGCAAGCTTGGCGCCCGACGCCAGCACGTCGTTCGGCCATTTCAATTCGAAGCGGTTGCGGCCCTGGCTCGCGCCGTCGACGGCGACGGCGATCCGGCCCTTCGGCACGACGGCGTCGAGAGCGTCGGCCAGCGCAAGCCCCGCGACGAAGCCGAGCGTCGCGGCAAGCCGGAGCTCGCCACCCGGAACCAGAAGCAGCGTCGCCGCGAGATTGCCTTCGGGCGTTGCCCAGACACGGCCGCGGCGGCCGCGGCCGCTTTCCTGCTTCTTCGAAACGACCCAGAGCTTGCCGGGATCGCCGGCGCGCGCGTGTTCCAGCGCCAGCGCATTGGTCGAGCCGACGCTGTCATGCGCCTCGAGCCGGAACCCCTCCGACGCCGCGGTTGGAGCCAGCCGAAACGCCATCCCGTCAGAAGAAGGTCTTGGCGGCGGCTTCGGCATAGCTGCCGATCGGCCCGCCGATCAGCACATAGAATAGCACGAAGGCGCCGCTGACGCCGAGCACGAGGCGTAGCTCGCTGGCCATCGGCACGAAGCCGCCGACCGGCTCGTCGAACCACATGATCTTGATGATGCGCAGGTAATAATAGGCGCCCACCACCGAGGCCAGCACGCCGATGATCGCCAGCGCGTAGAGATGCGCGTTGATGGCGGCGAGGAACACGTACCACTTCCCCCAGAAGCCGGCGAGCGGCGGAATGCCGGCCAGCGAGAACATCAGGACGGTGAGGATGGTGGCCATGATCGGGTTGGTCGAGGCGAGACCGGAAAGATCGCTGATCTGCTCGACATTGCCTTCCTTGCGCCGCATGGCGAGGATGAAGGCGAAGGTTCCCAGCGTCATCACCAGATAGATCAGCATGTAGATGGCGACGCCGCGCACGCCGGCCTGGCTGTTGGCGGCAAGGCCGACCAGCGCATAGCCCATATGGCCGATCGAGGAATAGGCCATCAGGCGCTTGATGTTGGTCTGGCCGATGGCCGCGAAGGCGCCAAGCGCCATCGAGGCGATCGAGATGAAGACGACGATCTGCTGCCAGTCCGAGGCGATCGGCTTGAAGGCGCCCATGGTGACGCGCACGATCAGCGCCATCGCCGCCATCTTCGGGGCGGCTGCCAGGAAGGCGGTGATCGGCGTCGGCGCGCCCTCATAGACGTCCGGCGTCCACATGTGGAACGGCACGGCCGAGATCTTGAAGGCGAGGCCTGCCAGCACGAACACCAGGCCGAAGACGAGGCCGAGCTGGCGCTCGCCGCTGCCAAGCGCCGTCGCGATTTCCTGGAAACCGGTATTGCCGGTGTAGCCGTAAACGAGGCTGATGCCGTAGAGCAGCATGCCCGACGACAGCGCGCCGAGAACGAAGTATTTCAGGCCGGCTTCGGTCGAGCGCAGATTGTCGCGGTTGATCGCCGCCAGCACATAGATCGCCAGCGACTGCAGCTCGAGCCCGAGATAAAGCCCTATCATGCCGTTGGCCGAGATCATCAACAGCATGCCCAGCGTGCAGAGCAGCACCAGCACCGGGAATTCGAACTTGTCGAAATGTTCCTGGCGCGCGAAGCGCATCGACATGATGAGCGTCACCGCCGATCCGATCAGCGCCAGCATCTTCATGAAGGCGCTGAAGGAATCCTGCACGAAGGCGCCGCCATAAGCAGCGCCTTGCGTGCCGGAGAAGCCAAGCCACAGTGCGGCCACCACCAGCACGAGGACGGCCAGGCCGGTCACGGTCATGGTGTTGTTGGAGCGCGAATAGGCCCCGATCATCAGGAGCGCCAGCGCGCCGACGGCGAGGATCAGTTCCGGCGTCGAGAGCGAAAGGCTGGAGAGAAGGTCCGGCGTCATGGTCTATTCCCCAGTCAGTTCGCCGCCGCGGTCTGCGCGGAATTGATGGATGCGGTGACGTTGGTGACGAGCGTCTTGACCGATTGGGCCGTCGCGTCGAACACCGGCGCCGGATAAACGCCGAAGAAGATGACCAGCACCACCAGCGGATAGACGATCGCCTTCTCGCGCGGCGAAAGGTCGAGCAGGTTCTTCAGGCTGTCCTTGCTCAGCGCGCCGAAGATCACCCGGCGATATAGCCACAGCGCGTAGGCCGCCGACAGGATGACGCCGGTGGCGGCGAAGAACGCCACCCAGGTGTTGACCTTGAACACGCCGAGCATGGTCAGGAACTCGCCGATGAAGCCGCTGGTGCCGGGAAGGCCGACATTGGCCATGGTGAAGATCATGAACACGGTGGCGTATTTCGGCATGTTGTTGACGAGACCGCCATAGGCGTCGATCTCGCGCGTATGCATGCGGTCGTAGAT
This sequence comes from Mesorhizobium sp. CA15, assembly GCF_020165215.1. Classification (NCBI taxonomy): domain Bacteria; kingdom Pseudomonadati; phylum Pseudomonadota; class Alphaproteobacteria; order Hyphomicrobiales; family Phyllobacteriaceae; genus Mesorhizobium; species Mesorhizobium sp. CA15. The sequence continues at coordinate 183,468 of NZ_JAIUHQ010000011.1, read as the reverse complement.
GACGCCGACGCACAGGAACAGCGCGCCCGAGACGAGGCCGTGGCTGAGCATCTGGAAGATCGCGCCCTGCACGCCTTCCTGGTTCATCGCGAAGATGCCCATGGTGACGAAGCCCATATGAGCGACCGACGAATAGGCGATCAGCTTCTTCATGTCCTCCTGCATCAGCGCCACCAGCGAGGTGTAGATGATGGCGACGACCGAGAGCGTGAACACCAGCGGCGCGAACATCGCCGACGCCTCCGGGAACATCGGCAGCGAGAAGCGCAGGAAGCCGTACCCGCCCATCTTCAGCAGGATGCCGGCCAGGATGACGGAGCCCGCGGTCGGCGCCTCGACGTGGGCGTCGGGCAGCCAGGTATGCACCGGCCACATCGGCATCTTCACTGCGAAGGAGGCGAAGAAGGCAAGCCACAGCCAGGTCTGCATGTTGGCCGGGAAATTATGCGTCAGAAGCGTCGGAATGTCGGTAGTGCCCGACTGGAAGAACATCGCCATGATGGCGAGCAGCATCAGCACCGAGCCGGCGAGCGTGTAGAGGAAGAACTTGAACGAGGCATAGACGCGCCGCTTGCCACCCCAGACGCCGATAATGATGAACATCGGAATCAGGCCGGCCTCGAAGAAGACGTAGAACAGGACGATGTCGAGCGCGCAGAACACGCCGATCATAAGCGTCTCGAGGATCAGGAAGGCGATCATATAGGCCTTGACCCGCTTCTCGATCGCATCCCAGGAGGCCAGTATGCAAAGCGGCATCAGGAAGGTGGTCAGGATGACGAACAGCATCGAGATGCCGTCGACGCCCATGTGGTAGGAAATGCCCGAATCCAGCCAGGCGTGCTTCTCGACAAACTGGAAGCCGGCCTGCGAATTGTCGAAGCCCGTCCAGATGAACAGCGAGATGACGAAGGTGAACGCCGTCGTGATGAATGCGATCGCGCGGATGTTGCGGCGCGCGTTTTCGCTGTCGTCGCTGATGAACAGGATGAGCAGAACACCAACCAGAGGCAGGAAGGTGACCAGCGAGAGGATTGGCCAGTCGGTCATCAGAGCATCATCCAGGTGACGAGAGCGGCCACGCCGATCAGCATGGCGAAGGCATAGTGATAGAGATAGCCGGTCTGCAGCTTGACGACCCTGTTGGTGACGTCGACGACGCGCGCCGAGATGCCGTCGGGGCCGAGGCCGTCAATGACGGCGCCGTCTCCGGTCTTCCACAGGAACCTGCCGAGGCGCTTCGCCGGCCGCACGAACAGGAAGTCGTAGAGCTCGTCGAAATACCACTTGTTGAGCAGGAACGCATAAAGCAGGCGATGATTGGCGGCGACGCTTCGGGGAAGTTCCGGCGAGCGGATATAGAATTTCCAGGCCACCGCGAGGCCGATCAGCATGGCGACGAACGGGGCGAGCTCTACCCAGAGCGGCAATTCGTGGATCTCATGCAGGATGTGGTTTTCCGGCAGCGTGAACAGCGAAGCCTTCCAGAATTCGGCGTAACCCTCGCCGATGAAGGCGCCGTGGAAGATGATACCGGCAAACAGCGCGCCGGCGGCCAGCACATAGAGCGGCACCAGCATCACCGGCGGCGATTCGTGGACATGGTGCATGACCTCGTGGCTGGCGCGCGGCTCGCCGTGGAAGGTCATGAAGATCAGCCGCCAGGAATAGAAGCTGGTGAAGCAGGCGGCGACCACTAGCAGGATAAAGGCGAAGCCGGCGACCGCATTGTGGCTGGCGAACGAGGTCGCGATGATGGCGTCCTTGGAGAAGAAGCCGGCGGTGCCGATCACCGTTGCCGGAATGCCGACGCCGGTCAGCGCCAGCGTGCCGACGATCATCATCCAATAGGTCGCCGGGATGAGCCTGCGCAGGCCGCCCATCTTGCGCATGTCCTGCTCGTCGGACACGGCATGGATGACCGAGCCGGAGCCGAGGAACAGCAGCGCCTTGAAGAAGGCGTGCGTGAAAAGGTGGAAGATCGCCGCGCCATAAGCGCCGACGCCTAGCGCCACGAACATGTAGCCGAGCTGCGAGCAGGTCGAATAGGCGATGACGCGCTTGATGTCGTTCTGGACGAGGCCGACGGTCGCCGCGAAGAAGGCGGTGAATGCGCCGATGAAAGTGACGACGGTCAGCGCCGAATGCGACAGCTCGAACAGCGGCGAAAGCCTCGCCAGCATGAACACGCCGGCGGTCACCATGGTCGCCGCGTGGATGAGCGCGGAGACCGGCGTCGGGCCTTCCATCGCGTCCGGCAGCCAAGTGTGCAGCGGCACCTGCGCCGACTTGCCCATGGCGCCCATGAAGAGCAGCAGGCAGACCACCGTCAGCGCCGTCTGCTTGTCGAGCGCTTGGCCGAGGAAGGTGAGCACGGCAGCACCCGTCGGCGCGCCTTCGGCCGGCAGGAAGGATGCGGCATTGGCGAACACGGTGCTCAGATTGACCGAGCCGAACAGCACGAACACGCCGAAGATGCCGAGCGCGAAGCCGAAGTCGCCGACGCGGTTGACGACGAAAGCCTTGATGGCGGCGGCATTGGCCGACGGCTTCTTGTACCAGAAGCCGATCAAGAGATACGAGGCGAGGCCGACGCCCTCCCAGCCGAAGAACATCTGGATGAGATTGTCGGCCGTCACCAGCATCAGCATCGCGAAGGTGAACAGCGACAGATAGGCGAAGAAACGCGGCCGGTTCGGATCGTAGTGCATGTAGCCGATCGAGTAGATGTGGACCAGCGCCGACACGGTGTTGACGACGACCAGCATAACCACCGTCAGCGTATCGATCCTGAGCGCCCAGGAAGCGTCGATGCCGCCCGACTGGATCCAGCGCAGCACCGGCACGGTGAACACCTCGCCATGGCCGAAGCCGACGGTGAAGAAGGCAACCCACGACAGCACCGCCGCGATCACCAGGAGGCCGGAGGTGATGTATTCGGAAGCCTTGGCGCCGAGCGAATTGCCGAACAGGCCGACAATCAGGAAGCCGAGCAGCGGAAGGAAGACGATAGCCTGATACATGATGGTTCCCGTCAACCCTTCATCGCGCTCACGTCTTCGACCGCGATCGAGCCGCGGTTGCGGAAGAAGACGACAAGAATGGCAAGTCCGATCGCGGCTTCAGCGGCTGCGACCGTCAGCACGAACAGGGCAAAGACCTGTCCGACAAGGTCATGCAGCGCCGCCGAGAAAGCGACGAAGTTGATGTTGACCGCAAGCAGGATGAGCTCGATCGACATCAGGATGACGATGATGTTGCGGCGGTTCAGGAAGATGCCGAACACGCCGAGCGTGAACAGGATCGCCGATACCGTCAGGTAGTGTGCAATGCCGACGACCATCTCAGATGCCCTCGCCCGATTTGACCTTGCGGATTTCCATGCCCGTCGCCGGCGTGCGGGCGACCTGCGCGGCGATCGACTGCCGCTTGACGCCTTCCTTATGGCGCAGCGTCAAGACGATGGCGCCGATCATGGCGACCAGCAGCACAAGGCCGGAAATCTGGAAATAATAGAGGTAGTCCGTGTAGAGGATGTCGCCGAGCGCCGCCGTGTTGGAGCGCGTGGCGAGATCCGGCGTCGCCTTGGCGACCGTCGAGGCGAGCTGCGGCGCAAATGTGTAGCCGCCGAGCACTATGATCAGCTCGGCCGCCAGGATCAGCCCGACCAGCGCGCCGATCGGCGCGTATTGCAGCGCGCCCTCTTTCATCTCGGCGAAGTCGACGTCGAGCATCATGACGACGAACAGGAACAGCACCATAACCGCGCCGACATAGACGACCAGCAGGATCATCGCCAGGAACTCGGCGCCGGTCAGCATGAACAGACCCGCGGCGTTGAAGAAGGTGAGGATCAGGAAGAGCACCGAATGCACGGGGTTGCGCGACGAAATGACCATGAAGGCCGACGCCACGGCGATAAAGGCGAAGAGGTAGAAAAAGGCCGCCTCTAGTCCACTCAGCATGGGTTCCCCCGGGTTCCAAATTCCGACTCCGACCCGCCTCCGGTTCGAAACCGCGTGTTCCTTAGACGGACGACGTTGCGCCGTCCACTTTCTTGTTCCTTCTCCCCGTTTACGGGGAGAAGGTGGCCCGAAGGGCCGGATAAGGGGTACGCCAAGTTTCCAGACGCTGGCGCCGCCCCTCATCTGCCTGCCGGCATCTTCTCCCGTAAACAGGGAGAAGCCCGCTAATCACCTATACGGCGCATCCAGCGCGATGTTGCGCGCCAGCTCCCGCTCCCAGCGATCGCCGTTCGCGAGCAGCTTTTCCTTGTTGTAGTAGAGCTCCTCGCGCGTCTCGGTCGCGAATTCGAAATTGGGCCCTTCGACGATGGCGTCGACCGGGCAGGCTTCCTGGCAGAAGCCGCAATAGATGCACTTCACCATGTCGATGTCGTAGCGCACGGTGCGGCGCGTGCCGTCATTGCGGCGCGGGCCGGCCTCGATGGTGATGGCCTGCGCCGGACAGATCGCCTCGCAAAGCTTGCAGGCGATGCAGCGTTCCTCGCCGTTCGGATAGCGGCGCAGCGCATGCTCGCCGCGGAAGCGTGGGCTGATCGGCCCCTTCTCATGCGGATAGTTGATCGTTTCCTTCGGCGCGAAGAATTGGCGCATCGACAGGAAGAAGGCGCTGACGAAATCCTTCAGCAGCAGCGATTTTGCGGCCTGGGCCAGAGCGGACATCACGCAAACCCCGTGATCTTGAGGAAGGCCGCGGTGGCGACGACCATGAACAGCGAAATCGGCAGGAACACCTTCCAGCCCAGCCGCATCAGCTGGTCGTAGCGGTAGCGCGGCACAAAAGCCTTCACCATCGAGAACATGAAGAACATCAGGCAGATCTTCAGCACGAACCAGATCACCCCAGGTATCCAGGTGAAGGGCGCGAAGTTGAACGGCGGCAGCCAGCCGCCGAGGAACAGGATGGTCGCCAGCGCGCACATCAGCACGACGGCGACATACTCGCCGAGGAAGAACAGCAGGAACGGCGTCGACGAATATTCGACCATGTGGCCGGCGACGAGTTCCGATTCCGCTTCCACCAGGTCGAAGGGCGGGCGGTTCGTCTCGGCAAGCGCGGAAATGAAGAACACCACGAACATCGGCAACAGCGACAGCCAGTGCCAGTCGAGGAAGGTGTTGGGCAGGCCAAGCCGCGTGCCGAGACCGTCCTGCTGCGACATGACGATGTCGGAGAGGTTGAGCGAGCCGACGGTGAGCAACACGGTGACGATGACGAAGCCGATCGAGACTTCGTAGGACACCATCTGCGCGGCCGAGCGCAACGCGCCGAGGAACGGATATTTCGAGTTGGACGCCCAGCCGCCCATGATCACGCCATAGACCTCGAGCGAGGAGATGGCGAAGACATAAAGGATGCCGACATTGATGTTGGCGATCGCCCAGCCCTCATTGACCGGAATGACAGCCCAGGCCGAAATCGCCAGCACCGCCGAGACCAGCGGCGCCAGAAGGAACACGCCCTTGTTGGCGCCCGACGGGATCACCGGCTCCTTGAAGACGAATTTCAGAAGGTCGGCAAAGGCCTGCAGCGTTCCCCATGGACCGACGACGTTCGGCCCACGCCGCAATTGCACCGCCGCCCAGATCTTGCGGTCGGCATAAAGCAGATAGGCGACGCCGATCAAAAGCACGACGATCAGCACGACCGACTTCAACAGGATCAGCAGCGTCGGCAGCACGTAGAAGGAGAAGAAGGTGTCCATGCTTATTCCGCCGCCTGCTTGAAGCCGCTCTTGGCCAGCGCCGAGCATTCGGCCATCACGGCCGACGCCCGCGCGATCGGGTTGGTGAGATAAAAATCCTTCACCGGCGAGGTGAACGTGCCCTTGTTAAGCCGGCCGCCGAGCTTCGCCACCTTGGCGATGTCGTCGCCGCTGCCCGCTTGCACCTGGTCGATGCGGGCGAGATGCGGGAATTCGCCATAGAGCTTGGCACGCAGCTGCGCCAGCGAATCGAAGGGCAGCTTCTTGCCGAGCACGTCGGAGAGCGCCCGCAGGATCGCCCAGTCCTCGCGCGCCTCGCCAGGGGCGAAGCCGGCGCGGTTGGTCTGCTGCACGCGGCCTTCCGTGTTGACATAGGTGCCCGACTTCTCGGTGTAGGCCGCGGCCGGCAGGATGACATTGGCGCGGTGCGCGCCGGCATCGCCATGCGTGCCGATATAGACGACGAAGGCGCCGCCGGTCTTGGCCATGTCGATCTCGTCGGCGCCGAGCAGGAAGAGCACATCGGTCTCGCCCAGCATGCCGGCGACGTTCTTGCCGCCCTCGCCCGGCACGAAGCCGACATCGAGGCCGCCGACTCTTGCCGCTGCGTTGTGCAGCACCGCAAAGCCGTTCCACTCGGCCGTGACCGCGTTGACGGCAGCCGCGAGCCTGGCTGCCTGGCCGAGTACGGCCGCGCCGTCGGTGCGCGCCAGCGCGCCCTGGCCCACGATGATCAGCGGATGCGTGGCCTTGCTCAGCACCTCGAAGAACTTGCCGTTGCCGTCGGCAAGGTCCTTGAGCGATTCCGGGCCGGCGCCGATCAGCTCATAGTCGTAGCGTGTGTCGCCGATCTCGCCGATGACGCCGACCGGCAGATTGCCGACGCGCCAGCGCTTGCGGATGCGAGCGTTGAGCACCGAGGCCTCGAAGCGCGGATTGGCGCCGATGATCAGCACCGCATCGGCCTGCTCGATGCCTTCGATGGTCGGGTTGAAGATATAGCTGGCGCGGCCGAGTGACGGATCGAGCGCTGCGCCATCCTGGCGGCAGTCGATGTTCTTCGAGCCGAGCGCGGCCATCAGCAGCTTGAGCGCGTAGATTTCCTCGACCGCGGCGAGATCGCCGGCGATGGCGCCGATCCGCTCGGGTGCGGTCTTTGCAACCTCGTCCTTGATCGCGGCGAAGGCTTCCGCCCAGCTTGCCGAAACGAGCCTGCCGTTCTTGCGCACGTAAGGGCGGTCTAGGCGCTGCGTGCGCAGGCCGTCCCAGATGAAGCGGGTCTTGTCGGAGATCCACTCCTCGTTCACCGCCTCGTTGACGCGCGGCAGGATGCGCATCACCTCGCGACCGCGGCTGTCGACGCGGATCGCCGAGCCGACTGCGTCCATGACGTCGATCGATTCCGTCTTGGTCAGTTCCCACGGCCGCGCCTGGAAGGCGAACGGCTTCGAGGTCAGCGCGCCGACCGGGCACAGATCGATGACGTTGCCCTGCAGCTCCGACGTCATCGCCTGTTCGAGATAGGTGGTGATCTCGGCATCCTCGCCGCGGCCGATCAGGCCGAGCTCGGAAATGCCGGCAACCTCGGTGGTGAAGCGGACGCAGCGCGTGCAATGGATGCAGCGGTTCATCACCGTCTTGACCAGCGGGCCTATATACTTGTCCTCGACCGCGCGCTTGTTCTCATGATAGCGCGAGGAATCGACGCCAAAGGCCATCGCCTGGTCCTGCAGGTCGCATTCGCCGCCCTGGTCGCAGATCGGGCAATCGAGCGGATGATTGATCAACAGGAATTCCATCACGCCTTCGCGGGCCTTCTTGACCATCGGCGTGTTGGTGAAGATTTCCGGCGGCTCGCCATTCGGGCCGGGACGCAGGTCGCGCACGCCCATGGCGCAGGAGGCCTGTGGCTTGGGCGGACCGCCCTTCACCTCGATCAGGCACATGCGGCAATTGCCGGCGATCGACAGGCGCTCGTGGAAGCAGAAGCGCGGCACTTCCGCGCCGGCGTCCTCGGCCGCCTGCAGCAGCGTGTAATGGTCGGGTACCGTGATCTCTTTCCCGTCGACCTTTAGCTTTGCCATTCGCCTCAAACCTCTGCGGATGTCCCGCAATCTATCCTTCCGGGCGCGACTGAAGCCGCGCCCGGCATTTCAATTCACTTCTTCGCGGCGAGCGCCGCGGCCTGGGCAGTCCAGTTGTCGCGGCCGATACGGCCGGCGAGCGACAGGTAATCTTCCACCCAGGCGATCTCTTCCGACGTCCAGGCAGCGATCTGGCCATAGGTCCAGATGCCGAGACCGTTGAGCACCTTTTCCAGCTTCGGTCCGATACCCGAAATCGCCTTCAGGTCCGACGGTGTCGCCGGCTTGTCGACGGCCTTAGGCTGCCTGAAATCCTCGGGCATCAGTCCCGTTGCGGCCGGTTGGGCGACAATATCGGCCCCGGTCGCGTCGAGCGCCTTCTCGGTCGCGTTCGCCGCTATGTCGGTCACGTCCTGGGCGAAGGTCTGCGCCCTGGCGATCAACGTCTCGGTCGCCTTGCGCGCCTTGGACGCGTTGGCGGCCGCTTCGTGCTGCGCCTCGAGATCGTCGAGGAAGGGCTGGAACATGCGCTGCGAAGCCTCCAGCGCGCCGGTGAACGCGCCCATCCACATGCCGACGGCGTGGTTGGCCAGACCGATGCTGAGCGCCGACATCGCGGCGGCGCCCGCGACTGGATGCGCCAGAAGGTTGACGGCGCTGGCCATCTCCTTCGGCATCATCTTGGTCAGGTCCTGGTTCATCTTCTCGAGTTGGTCCAAATCAGGCACGAACGGATAGGGTATCGAATACGGCGCCATAGAGATCTCCTGGTCGTTTCTTCGTATGCCCGCCCCAGTTTTTCAGTCTTCGGGCCAAGCCCGTATTTCGTAGTCTTATTCCGCCGCCACCATCACCGGCTCGACCCGGTGCGCGTTGTGCGAAAACTCGTCGATGCGGCGTTCCACCTCGCCGCGGAAATGCCGCATCAGGCCCTGGATCGGCCAGGCGGCCGCATCGCCCAGCGCGCAAATTGTGTGGCCCTCGACCTGCTTGGTGACGTCGAGCAGCATGTCGATCTCGCGCTTCTGCGCCTCGCCGCGCACCAGCCGCTCCATCACCCGCCACATCCAGCCGGTGCCTTCGCGGCACGGCGTGCACTGGCCGCAGCTCTCATGCTTGTAGAAGTAGGACAGCCTGGCGATCGCCTTCACGATATCCGTCGACTTGTCCATGACGATGACGGCCGCCGTGCCGAGGCCGGATTTCAGGTCGCGCAGCGCGTCGAAATCCATCGGCGCATCGATGATCTGCTCGGCCGGCACCAGCGGCACTGAAGCGCCGCCCGGAATGACCGCGAGCAGATTGTCCCAGCCGCCGCGGATGCCGCCGCAATGCGTCTCGATCAGCTCGCGGAACGGGATCGACATCGCTTCTTCGAAAGTGCACGGATTGTTGACGTGGCCGGACACGCAGAACAGCTTGGTGCCGGCATTGTTCGGGCGGCCGAAGGACGAGAACCAAGCGGCGCCCCGGCGCAGGATGGTGGGCGCCACCGCGATCGATTCGACGTTGTTGACGGTGGTCGGGCAGCCATAGAGGCCGACATTGGCCGGGAATGGCGGCTTCAGCCGCGGCTGGCCCTTCTTGCCTTCCAGGCTTTCGAGCAGCGCCGTCTCCTCGCCGCAGATATAGGCGCCGGCGCCATGATGCATGTAGATGTCGAAGTCGTAGCCGGATGTGTTGTTCTTGCCGATCAGCTTGGCCGCGTAAGCCTCGTCGATGGCGCGCTGCAGCGCCTCACGCTCGCGGATGAACTCGCCGCGCACATAGATGTAGGCGGCGATCGCGCCCATGGCGAAGCCGGCGACCAGCGCGCCCTCGACCAGCGTGTGCGGATCGTTGCGCAGGATATCGCGGTCCTTGCAGGTGCCGGGCTCGGATTCGTCGGCGTTGATGACGAGATAGCTCGGCCGTCCGTCGCTCTGCTTGGGCATGAACGACCACTTCAACCCCGTCGGGAAGCCGGCGCCGCCACGGCCGCGCAGGCCCGACGCCTTCATCTCGTTGATGATCCAGTCGCGCCCCTTGGCGACGAGGCCTGGCGTGTCGTCCCAGATGCCGCGCGACTGCGCGCCGGCCAGCGACTTGTCGAACAGGCCGTAGATGTTGGTGAAGATGCGGTCTTTGTCCTGAAGCATTTGTCGTCCCTCAGACCGGCTTCTTGCCGAAGACGCGGATGTATTCGGCGACGCCACCCTTGGCGAGCGCCTTGGCCTGCTTCACCCAGTCGTCGCGCTCGATGCGGCCGCGGAAATTGAGATAGCCGTCGACCCATTCGCGCTCGGCCTTCTTCCAGGCGGCGACCTGCGCGAAGGTGTAGATGCCCAGCGAATGCAGGGTGCCTTCGATCTTCGGGCCGACGCCTGAGATCAGCTTGAGATCGTCGACCATTGCCGGGCGCTCGATGCCGGCCGGCCGGTTCTTGTCATCGAGCGAAGGCTTCGTCGTCTTGGCGACAGGCTGCTTGGTTTCCGGCGCCTTGAAAGCGGTGACCGGCTCGGCCTTGGTCTTCGGCCCGCTGCGCGGCTTTGAAACCGCCTCGACTTCCGGAGCGGCCTGGTTGGCGTTGGCGGCCGAATGGCGCGGCGCCCTGACGCTGGCGCCATTCTCGGTGGCCGGGGCGACCTTGACCGGCGACGGCGTGTTGAGCGCCGGGCTGGTTTCAGCCGCATGGGTCTTCGGCTTGCTGGATTTTGACGGTCCAATCGGGCCAGAGGCGGCCGTAGCCGGCGCCGAAGCTGCCGGCGCAGCGGGTGCCGGGGCTGCGGCGGGAGTTGCATGCGGCGCCGACGCGAGAGCTTCCTTGGCGGCTTTCGCCGCCGCCCTGGCTTCCTTGTCGCGCGTCGACTTCAGGATCGCCTTTTCGCTGGTCAGCGTCGTCAGCCCGGTAGCCGGCTCGGACCCGTGGCGGCCGTTCTGCGGGCCAGGCTTCACCTCGGCGCCCTTGCCGGCGTCGTAGAGATCGATGATCTCGGCCAGCCGCTCGGGCGTCAGGTCCTCGAAAGTGTCCTTGAAGATCATGACCATCGGCGCGTTGACGCAGGCGCCGAGGCATTCGACCTCCTCCCACGACAGCGTGCCCTTGTCGTTGGTGTGGAACTGGTCGTGATGGATTTTCGACCGGCACACATCCATCAGCGCTTCCGAGCCGCGCAGCATGCAGGGCGTGGTGCCGCAGACCTGGATATGCGCGCGCGTGCCGACCGGATTGAGCTGGTACTGCGTATAGAAAGTCGCGACTTCGAGGCCACGGATGCGCGGCATGCCGAGCATGTCCGAGATCGTCTCGATCGCCGCCTTGGTGACCCAGCCTTCCTGCTCCTGCGCGATCATCAGCAACGGGATGATCGCCGACTGCTCGCGCCCCTTCGGGTATTTGGCGATCCACTGCTGGGCGGCCGCCGCGTTCGCCTCGTTGAAGGCGAAGGTGGCAGGCTGGAGGCTGGCTTCTGCAAGACGGCGGACTGACATTTAGCGATCGACCTCACCAAACACGATGTCGAGGGAGCCAAGCACGGCGGTGACGTCGGCCAGCATGTGGCCGCGGCACAGGAAATCCATGGCTTGCAGATGCGCGAAACCGGGCGCGCGCAGCTTGCAGCGATAGGGCTTGTTGGTGCCGTCGGAGACCAGGTAGACGCCAAATTCGCCCTTCGGTGCCTCGACGGCCGCATAGACCTCGCCGGCCGGCACGCGGTAGCCCTCGGTATAGAGCTTGAAGTGATGGATCAGCGCTTCCATCGAGCGCTTCATCGCGGCGCGCTTCGGCGGCACGACCTTGCCGTCGAGGTTCGACACGGGGCCGGCGCTTTCCTTGCCGAGCAGCAGATCGACGCACTGGCGCATGATCTTCGCCGACTGGCGCATCTCTTCCATGCGCACAAGGTAACGGTCGTAGCAGTCGCCGTTCTTGCCGATCGGGATGTCGAAATCCATCTCGGAATAGCATTCATAGGGCTGCGATTTGCGCAGGTCCCAGGCGGCGCCCGAGCCGCGCACCATCACGCCAGAAAAGCCCCACGCCCAGGCGTCGGCCAGCGACACCGTGCCGATATCGACATTGCGCTGCTTGAAGATGCGGTTGCCGGTCAAGAGCGCGTCGAGATCGTCGATCGACTTCAGGAACGGGTCGATCCACTTGCCGATGTCCTCGACGAGCTTCTGCGGCAGGTCCTGGTGAACGCCGCCCGGCCGGAAATAGGCCGCATGCATGCGCGAACCCGAGGCGCGCTCGTAAAACACCATTAGCTTTTCGCGTTCGACGAAGCCCCAAAGCGGCGGCGTCAGCGCGCCGACGTCCATGGCCTGCGTCGTCACATTCAAGATGTGCGACATGATGCGGCCCATCTCGGAATAGAGCACGCGGATCAGCTGACCGCGCTTCGGCACCTCGATGCCGAGCAGGCGCTCGGCCGCGAGCGCAAAGGCATGCTCCTGGTTCATCGGCGCGCAATAGTCGAGCCGGTCGAGATAGGGCACGGCCTGCAGATAGGTCTTGGCCTCGATCAGCTTCTCGGTGCCGCGATGCAGCAGACCGATATGCGGATCGACGCGGTCGACCACCTCGCCGTCCAGCTCCAGCACCAGGCGCAAAACGCCATGCGCCGCAGGATGCTGCGGGCCGAAGTTGATGTTGAAGTTGCGGACGGAGGTTTCAGCCATGGGTCGCCCTACTGTTTCGCCTTCTCATCCCCGGGAAGCACGTAATCCGTTCCTTCCCACGGGCTCAAGAAGTCGAAATTTCTGAATTCCTGCTTCAATTCCACCGGCTCGTAGATCACCCGCTTGGCCTCGTCGTCGTAGCGCACCTCGACGAAACCGGTCAGCGGGAAATCCTTGCGCAGCGGATGCCCCTCGAAACCATAGTCGGTGAGAATGCGGCGCAGGTCCGGATGGCCCGAGAACAGCACGCCGTAAAGGTCGTAGGTCTCGCGCTCGAACCAGTCGGCACCCGGATAGACGCCGGTCAGCGACGGCACCAGCGTCTCCTCGTCGGCCTGGACCTTGAGCCTGATGCGGACATTCTGCTTCGGCGACAATAGGTGATAGACGACGTCGAAGCGCCTGGCGCGCGACGGGTAGTCCGCTCCGCAGACATCGATGATCGAGATGAACTGGCAGCGCGGATCGTCGCGCAGGAAGGTCGCGACCTCGATCAGGTTGCCCGGTTCAACCGAAACCGTGAGCTCACCATAGGCAAGCACGGCTTCGCCGATGCGGCCGGAGAGCTTCTCGCCGAGATAGGTGGAGAGTTCGTTCAACGCCAGGGTCATCGGCTCACCGTTCGATCGTGCCGGTGCGGCGGATCTTCTTCTGCAGAAGGAGAATGCCGTAGAGCAGCGCCTCCGCGCTCGGCGGGCAGCCGGGCACATAAATGTCGACCGGCACGACGCGGTCGCAGCCGCGCACCACCGAATAGGAATAGTGGTAGTAGCCGCCGCCATTGGCGCAGGAGCCCATCGAGATGACGTAGCGCGGCTCCGGCATCTGGTCGTAGACCTTGCGCAGCGCCGGCGCCATCTTGTTGGTCAGCGTGCCGGCGACGATCATAATGTCGGACTGGCGCGGCGACGCGCGCGGCGCGACGCCGAAACGCTCCGAGTCATAGCGCGGCATCGAGGTGTGGATCATCTCGACCGCGCAGCAGGCGAGGCCGAAGGTCATGAACATCAGCGAGCCGCTGCGCGCCCAGGTGATCAGCGCCTCGGTCGAGGTGACGAGAAAACCCTTGTCGGCCAGCTCATTGTTGATTTCGAGGAAGAAGGGATCGTCCTCCCCCACCGGCCTGCCGGTGTTGGGGTCGATGATGCCCTTGGACTTCGGCGCGACGAGGGTGCCTGAACTGTCGTTCAATCCCATTCCAGCGCTCCTTTTTTCCATTCATAGGCAAAGCCGATGGTCAACACCGCCAGGAACACCATCATCGACCAGAAGCCGAGCATGCCAAGCTTCGAGAAGGACACCGCCCACGGGAACAGGAAGGCGACCTCGAGATCGAAGATGATGAACAGGATCGACACCAGGTAGAAGCGGATGTCGAACTTCATGCGGGCGTCGTCGAACGAGTTGAACCCGCATTCATAGGCGGAAAGCTTTTCCGGGTCGGGATTGCGGTAGGCCACAAGGAACGGAGCGATGATGAGCGCCAGACCGACGATCATCGCCACGGCGATGAACAGCACGATAGGCAGGTACGAACTTAGGAGTGCGCTCATGCGGCGACTTTCCTTCGGCGGGGGCAGTTCATTTTGATTACAGCAACGAACTCTAATGCGGAAGCGTGACAGATTAACCGCTGAACCGTTTTAAGGGGCCCATGCTGCAACGCGGCGAGGGTTAGCGCAGCGGTTTCGGTGACGCAAGTCAAACGTTGTTCAAATCGCGGCTCTGGACGCCTTATCGGAAGAAACTGGTCCGATCCGCTCCTGTTTGATTTCCTTCAGTTTTTACTCCAGTTTTCTCTCCTGACATATCTACCGCCATTTGCCTGCTAGCATGACAGGAATCACCGGCTAAAAATCCAACGGACGATCGGGGCAAGGACACCTGATGAAGGACAAGATTTCGCTGGCCATGGCGAGGCGCGTCGCGCTCGGCGCGCAAGGGTTCAACGACCCTAGGCCCAGTGGTGTTCCGGATCGCCGCCACCTTGCGCGGGTACTTTCGCGAACCGGCCTTCTGCAGATCGATTCCGTGAGCGCGGTGGTGCGCGCGCATTACATGCCGCTCTATTCGCGCCTCGGCCCCTACCCGCTTACGCTGCTCGACAATGCCGCGGTCACCCGCAAGCGCGCCGTTTTCGAATACTGGGCGCATGAGGCATCGTTCCTGCCCGTCGAGACCTATCCTTTGATGCGCTGGCGCATGCAGCGCGCCGAGCAGGGCGACGAGATGTATCTCGGCCTGGCGAAATGGGGTCGTGAACGCAAGGAAATGATCGACGAGATATATAGAGAGGTCGCCGATCGCGGTCCGATCGCCGCGTCCGACATCGAAGGCCACAAGGGCAATGGCGGCTGGTGGGGCTGGAGCGAGGCCAAGCACGCTTTCGAATGGCTGTTCTGGGCCGGGCGCATCACCACGGCCTACCGCCGCGGCTTCGAACGCTATTACGACCTGCCCGAGCGCGTTTTGCCGCAGGCGGTGCTCGACCTTCCCATTCCCTCGGTCGAGGACGCGCATCGCGAGTTGCTGCGCATTTCCGCCCGCGCCCATGGCATCGCCACCTATGGCGACCTGCGCGACTATTTTCGTCTCGCGCCGGGCGACACGAAGGATCGCATCGAGGAACTGGTCGAAGCCGGCGAATTGCTGCCGGTGAAGGTCGAAGGTTGGGACAAGACCGCCTATCTCCACAAGGACGCCCGTTTCCCGCGCCGGATAGAAGCGCGCGCCCTGCTCGCCCCTTTCGATCCCGTCGTCTTCGAACGCACCAGGACGGAGAAACTCTTCGATTTCCGCTACCGCATCGAGATCTACACGCCGGCCGAGAAACGCCAATATGGCTACTACGTGCTGCCCTTCCTGCTCGGCGACCGGATCGTCGCCCGCGTCGATCTGAAAGCTGACCGCCCGGCCAGCATCTTGCGCGTCCACGCCGCCTACGCCGAGGCCGGCGCCCCGCCCGAAACGGCCGCCCAGCTCTTCGACGAGTTGAAGCAGATGCAGGGCTGGCTCGGCCTGGAGGCGATCGAAGTGACGCCGGCCGGCGACCTCGGGCCGGCGCTGGCCGACATCGCGGTGTCGTAGCTGCGCGTTGACAGGGAGAGTGAACAAAAATAGAACATCCCAACTGTGGTTAGGATCGGTTGCGATGGTTTTCAGGCGCTCGATATGTCTGGTCTTGGCCTACCTGACCTTAGCGTCGCCATCATATGCGACAGGTGCTTACCGAGAGGAATGGGTAGAGGTCACGCGTCCAGTCATTTTCTGTGGCGGCCACATTGCACCCGGTATGCAGCCAAAAGAAGTGACGGCGCTTCTTCTGCGGTGGTTGGAGTTTGGAACGATCGACAAGCAGATCGCAGGCGCCTGTGGCTTATTGCCGGTAGGGCAGCGCTATATAATAGTTCATGAGCCGAAGTTCGACGCCAATCGCTTCGTCTTGATGTGGGAACCGGTTTGCCAGCACGGCTGTTCGTTAAGTATGGCGCCCGTGGCCTCACCGCCTCGCAAACTTGTGGGTCCATACCTCAAACCCATAAAGCCGCCAAAAGGCTGGTACTAAGCCAGTCGTTGACTCCAGCCCCCTGAACCCTCTAAATCCTGACCCAGACGGTCTTCTCCCGGCAAAGGGAGGAGCCAAGAGGGAATGCGGTGCGGGCCAACACCCAAATCCGCGGCTGTCCCCGCAACTGTAAGCGACGAGCCTCTGCCGAAAACCACTGGGATGTTCCCGGGAAGGCGGCATTCAGGGTGACGACCCGCGAGCCAGGAGACCTGCCGTCTGAGACTTTAAGTATCCGAATGCCCGGCGGGTTTTCCGGGCAAGGAGCATGGTTTTGGATCGCAACGGCAGTTTCCCGGCAAACAGTGCGGACATTCCGTCCGAGCCCGATGCTTTGGCTGGCGTCACCGTCATCGTCTGCTCATCCTGCCGCGACGAGACCGGGTCGGATGCGCATCCGCGCGCCGGCGCGCTGCTTGCCGAAGACACGCGTCGGGCTGCTTGCGGCGAAAAGATCGACATCCGTACCGTCGAATGCCTCGGCAACTGCAAGCGCCGGCTAAGCGCCGCGCTGCTGCGCGACGGCTGCTGGAGCTACGTCTTCGGCGATCTGAACACGACCAGCGGCGCCGATCTCGTCGCCGGCGCAAAGCTCTTCGCCACCTCGACCGATGGCCTCATCCCCTGGCGCGGCCGGCCCGATTCTCTCAAGCGCGGCCTGGTTGCCCGCATCCCTCCCCTCGACATGCTGAAGGACCGACCATGAACGCATCCGTTTCCCGCGTGCCCTGCACCGTCGTCACCGGCTTTCTCGGCGCCGGCAAGACGACGCTGATCCGCAACCTGCTCGAAAACGCCAAGGGCAAGCGGCTGGCGATCATCGTCAACGAGTTCGGCGATGTCGGCATCGATGGCGAGATCCTGAAGGGCTGCGGCGTCGACACCTGCCCGGAGGAAAACATCGTCGAGCTCGCCAATGGCTGCATCTGCTGCACCGTCGCCGACGATTTCGTGCCGGCGCTCGACCAGATCCTGTCCCGCACGCCGAAGGTCGACCACATCCTGATCGAGACCTCCGGTCTCGCTCTGCCGAAGCCCTTGGTGCAAGCCTTCCAGTGGCCGACCGTGAAGAGCCGCGTCACCGTCGACGGCGTCATCGCCGTGGTCGACGGCCCGGCGCTGGCCGACGGCCGCGTCGCTTCCGACATGGACGCGCTGAAGGCGCAGCGTGCCGCGGACGATTCGCTCGACCATGACGATCCGGTCGAGGAGGTGTTCGAGGACCAGATCGCCTGCGCCGACCTGATCATCCTGTCGAAGAGCGATTTGATGGATGCGGCGGGCTCTGAGCGCGCCAACGCCGTCATCGGCGAGCATGTGGCGCGCGCCGTGAAAGTCGTGCCGACGTCGCAGGGCAAGGTCGATCCCTCGGTGCTGCTCGGCCTCGGTCTCGCCGTCGAGGACGACATCGAGAACCGCAAGACCCATCACGACGACGAGCTCGACCACGAGCACGACGATTTCGATTCCTTCGTCATCGACATCCCGTCGATCGCCAATCCCGACGAGCTGGCCAAGCGCGTCGCCCTTGCCGCCGAGCAGGAAAACGTGCTGCGCGTCAAAGGCTTCGTCGAGGTCGGCGGCAAGCCGATGCGGCTCCTGCTGCAGGCCGTCGGCCCGCGCGTCAACCACTATTACGACCGCGCCTGGACGGCTGAGGACGACCGCCGCTCGCGGCTCGTTGTCATCGGCCTCAAGGGGCTGAACCGCCCGGCGATCGAGCGTATCCTCGCCGGCTGAGGCAATCCGGACCGCGATGCACATCCTCGCCACCACATCCGCATCGCTCGACGATCTCGCCGAGCCGATCGACCTCAGGCAGACGCCTGCGGATGTGGTGGCGCTGTCCTTCACCGACAGCGACCTCGCCGGCCTGGCCACCGCCTGGAAGGCGGATGCGGCGCGGCTGCCCTCAATGCGGCTTGCGGCGCTGCGTGACCTTCGCCACCCGATGTCGGTGGACCTGTGGATCGACAGCGTCGCCCGCCACGCCAGGGTCATCCTCGTCCGCATCCTCGGCGGCTATGACTGGTGGCGCTATGGCTGTGACCAGCTCGCCGCAGTGGCGCGCGAACGCGGCATCAAGCTGGCATTGCTGCCCGGCGAAAGCCATGACGAGGACCTGCGGCTGGTCGAAGGCTCGACCCTGCCGCGCGCCGAGCTCAACGCCCTGCTCGGCTATTTCCGCGAAGGCGGCCCGGCCAATATGCGCGCGCTGGTGCAAAGGCTGGCAAGGCTCGCCGGGTCGGATGCGGCCGTGGCCGAACCGGTCAGCGTGCCGAAGGCGGGATATTATCAGCCGGGAGTTGGTGTCGTCGAGAAGCCGAACCTTTTAAAGGCGGAACTCGACGCCTACAATTTCGCCGTCATCCCCATCCTCTTCTACCGCTCGATGCTGCTTGCCGCCGACGTGGCACCGATCGACGTTCTCGTGGAGGCGTTGAAGCTGCAAGGGCTCACCCCCGTGCCGATCTTCGTGTCCAGCCTCAAAGACGCGGCATCCCTGGCCTTCGTCGAAACCGCCCTCACCTCCCTGAACCCCGCCGCCATCGTCACCGCCACCGCCTTCGCCTCCGGCGCGGAACCCGGCGCCGAAACCCTGTTCGACCGCGCGGGCGTACCGGTGTTCCAGGTCATCGTCGCCACCACCAGGCGCGAGGTCTGGGAAAAGAACCAGCGCGGCCTGGCGCCTGCCGACCTTGCCATGCATGTCGTCCTGCCCGAGCTCGACGGCCGCATCCTGGCCGGCGCCATCTCCTTCAAGGGCGAGGTCGAGACCGATCCGGCGCTGGCCTTCCGAGCCTTCGCCAACCGGCCCGAGGCGGACCGCGTGGCGCAAGTTGCCAAGCGGATCGCGGCGTTCATCCGCCTGCAGCGGATGGAGCGGGCCGAGCGCAAGCTGGCGATCCTGATCCCGGATTATCCGAGCGCGCCAGGGCGAACCGGTTACGCCGTTGGGCTTGATGTGCCGTCGAGCGTGCTCGTCATGCTGCAGGACCTGAAGGAACAAGGCTACGCGGTTGAAGGGATTCCGCAATCGCCGCGGGCCTTGCTCGATGCGCTGGAGGTTGGTGGGCTTGGCCTCTCCTTAGGGGACTACTCCGCCTTTTCGGTCGAACTCCCGAGGGAAGCGCGCGATGCAGTAGAGGCCGCGTGGGGCAAGGCAAAAGGGATAGGTTCGCGCGAGGCACCCCCCTCTGTCCTGCCGGACATCTCCCCCGCAGGGGGGGAGATTGATCTGTCGCCACCGCTTTCGCCAATCGGCAGTGTTGTAGGTGGAGCGCCGGCGCCCGAACTGCCAATCTCCCCCCTAGAGGGGGAGATGTCCGGCAGGACAGAGGGGGGCGCGACAGAACGCCAGCCTTGGCAGCTAGCGGGTGAAACAACCTTCCCCTTCCGCGCCGCGACATTCGGCAACGTCACCGTGGCGCTGGCCCCCGACCGCGGCCGCTCGGCCGACCGCCGCGCCGACTATCACGACCCGACGCTGCCCCCGCGCCACGAGCTGATCGCCTTCGGCCTGTGGCTGCAAAAATCGCTCGGCGTGCATGCCATCATCCATGTCGGCGCGCATGGCACGCTCGAATGGCTGCCGGGCAAGACGGTGGCCCTCTCCGGAACCTGCTTCCCGGAGATCGTCACCGGATCGCTGCCGGTCATCTATCCATTCATCGTCTCCAATCCGGGCGAGGCGGCGCAGGCCAAGCGCCGCATTTCGGCCGTCACCCTCGGCCATCTGCCGCCGCCGCTGAGCGGCGCCGGCCTAGACGAGGCGCAACAGAAACTCGAGCGGTTGGTCGACGAATACGCGCAGGCCGACGGCCTCGACCGCCGCCGCCGTGACCGTCTGGCCAAATTGATTGTCGAGACGGCGCAAAAAACTGGCCTTGCGTCCGAAGCCGGCGTTGCCGGCACAGACGCTCCTGACGAAGCGCTGCGCCGCATCGACGCCTGGCTCTGCGACCTCAAGGATTTCGCCGTCAAGGACGGGCTGCATGTCTATGGCCGCGCGCCGGAAGACGAAGCCGACCCGCTGCGCCGGCAAAGCGCGGCGGCCGAAAAATCCAACCTGCTCGCCGCGCTCGATGGCTGCCACATCAAGGCCGGCCCTGCCGGCGCCCCGGCGCGCGGTCGCTCCGATGTGCTCCCCACCGGCCGCAACCTGTTCACCTCCGATCCGCGCACAATGCCGACGCCAACCGCCTATGACCTCGGCCAGGCGGCGGCGGAGGAAGTGGTGCGCAGCTATATGCAAAGCCATGGCGACTGGCCGCGCTCGCTGGTCATCGACCTCTGGGGTTCTGCCTCGTTGCGCACCGGCGGCGAGGAGATCGCGCAAGGTCTGGCGCTGATGGGCTGCCGGCCGCAATGGGATGCCGCCACCGGCCGCGTCACCGGCATCGAGGTGCTGCCGCCGGCCACGCTCGGCCGCCCGCGCGTCGACGTCACCTGGCGCATCTCCGGCCTGTTCCGCGACATGTTCCCGACCCAGATCGCGTTGATCGACGCCGCTGCCAATGCCGTCGCCAGCCGCGACGAGGACGATACCGAGAACCCGCTCGCCGCAGCGACGCGCGCTCAGGGGAAGATCAGCCCGCGCATTTTCGGCACCTCACCGGGAACTTATGGCGCCGGCGTCGAGGACTTGCTGTCGCGCGGCGAATGGGGCGCGCGCGAAGAGATCGGCCGTGCCTATCTCGACGCCACCTCGCACGCCTATGGCGGCGCCGAAGGCGAAGCGATCTCGGCGCCCGGCGCTTTCGAAGGCCGGATCGCCGAAGCTGATCTCCTCGTCCACACCGGCGACGATCCGGGCCGCGACATCCTTGAAGGCTCGGCCGACGTCGCCTTCATCGGCGGCTTTTCGGCCGCCCTTGCAGCACTTGGCAGGAATGCCGACGTCATCGTGCTCGACACGACCGACCCGAAAAAGCCGAAGCCGCGTTCGGTCGGCGAAGCGGTATCGCGCGTGGTCCGCGCCCGCGCAGTCAACCCGCGCTTCATCGCCGGCCAGATGCGCCACGGCCCGCGCGGCGCCTCTGAATTCGCCGAGACGGTCGACCGTCTGGTCGGCTTCGCGGAGACTACCCATGCCATTTCGGGCGCGCTGATCGAGGCCGTTCACGACGCCTATGTTGGCGATCCGGACGTCCGTGCCTTCCTGCTGCGCGAGAATCCGGCGGCTGCCAAAGTCATCGCCGAACGGTTCCTCGCCGCCCGTCGGCGCGGCCTGTGGCACCCGCTGCGCAACTCCATCGACGACGACCTCGCGGCCTTGATTGCCGAGGCCCAGGCAGGTGGAGTGGCGGCATGAACGCGTTTTCGCGCCGTGGCGCTTGCCCTGCTCTAAGCGCGCCGATGCAGACCGGCGACGGGCTGCTGGTGCGGCTCAACCCAGTCGCTGGAGGAATTTCGCCCAAGTCGCTGATCGGACTCGGCGAATCCGCCTTGCGCCACGGCAACGGCATCATGGAGGTGACGGCGCGCAGCAGCCTGCAGATCCGCGGACTGACGGCCGAAAGCGCCCGGTTGCTGGCGGACGAAGTGGATGCGCTGGGCATCGCGGTGCGCACCGGAGTGCCGGTCGAGACGGGGCCGCTGGCGGGGATCGATCCGCAGGAGATTGCCGACCCGCGTCCACTGGCGGAGCACATACGGGCCGCGATTGAAGAGGTTGGGCTGACGGCAAGGCTGGGGCCGAAGGTGTCCGTGGTTGTCGATGGCGGCGGACAGCTGACGATGGATGCCGTGACGGCCGATGTAAGGCTGAAGGCGGTGCAGGCTGCGGCGGGCATCTGGTGGAGCGTGTCGATTGCCGGCGACGGGCGGAGTGCGAAGCCGCTCGCGACGGTCGATGCTGATGGCGCGCGCGACATTGCAGTCGCGGCTCTTCGGATGGTCGCCGAAAAAGATCGCGAGGCGCATACCCGGGATCTTTCGGAGAGACAGTTGGCTTCTCTCGCCAGCTGGCATTCCTTCGCGCCCCCCTCTGTCCTGCCGGACATCTCCCCCACAAGGGGGGAGATTGGCGGTTCCCGCGCCGGCTCTCCACTTTCAGCGTTGGAGATTGGCGAAAGCCGCGGTGACAAGGCAATCTCCCCCCTTGAGGGGGAGATGTCCGGCAGGACAGAGAGGGGGGCGCAGGAACGCCAGCCCGCGAGAAGTCCCATTGGCCTATTCAATCTAGGCAACAACACCGCCCTAGGCATCGCCCTGCCCTACGGCAGCATGCCGGCGCAAAACCTCATCGATCTCGTCACCCAAGCCGCAAACCTCGGCGCCTCCGAAATCCGCCTCGCCCCAGGCCGCGCCTTGCTCTTTCTCGGCCTCTCCGCCCCCTCCACGCTCCAATCCTCCGCCGCCGCTCTCGGCTTTGTCACCGACCCCGCCGATCCGCGCACGCGCATAGCCGCCTGCCCAGGCGCGCCGGCCTGCGCGTCCGGCCGCATCGCCACCCGCGTCATCGCCGAAACGATCGCAAAAGAAAGCGCGGACCTTCTCGACGCCTCGCTGTCTCTCCACATCTCCGGCTGCGCCAAGGGCTGCGCGCATCTCGGCACCGCTGCGCTCACCCTGGTCGGCGACGAAAACGGAGCCGGACTTGTCGTGGACGGGACTGCGAAGGCTCTTCCTGCCGCGTACAGGCCGGGCTATGACGCCGCGCGCGGGGTCGCCGGCATCCTTGCCGCGATCCGCGACGGAAGACATCAGGGCGAAACCGCCGCCGCCTGCCTGGCAAGGCTTGGCGCTGCCGGCATCGCCGAACTCTATCGACGGAACCAGTGAATGGCCGCCTACGACTATATCCATGACGGAACGGCGATCTACGAGCGGTCTTTCGCCATCATCCGCGCCGAGGCGGATCTGTCGCGCTTCTCGGAGGCGGAAGCCGATGTCGCGATTCGAATGATCCATGCCTGCGGCCAGGTTGAAGCCGCCAGCCATTTCGTCTTCTCGAATAATTTCGTTACCGCCGCCCGGACCGCGCTCGCCGCCGGCGCGCCGATCTTCTGCGATGCCGAGATGGTGGCGCACGGCGTCACCCGCGCCCGTCTGCCGGCCGGCAACGAGGTGATATGCACGCTGCGCGACCCCCGCACGCACGACATCGCCAGGCAAATCGGCAACACCCGCTCGGCCGCGGCGATCGACCTCTGGGGCGAGCGCATGGCCGGCTCTGTCGTCGCCATCGGCAACGCGCCGACCGCGCTCTTCTATCTGCTTGAGAAGCTGCGCGACGGCGCGCCGAGGCCGGCCGCGATCATCGGCATGCCTGTGGGCTTCGTGGGTGCTGCCGAATCCAAGGATGCGCTGGCCGAAAATTCCTACGGCGTGCCCTACGCCATCGTGCGCGGCAGGCTGGGCGGCAGCGCCATGACCGCCGCCGCGCTCAATTCGTTGGCGAGGCCTGGCCTGTGAACGCGATCATGAAAGGCCGTCTGGTCGGCGTCGGCACCGGCCCCGGAGATCCGGAGCTTCTGACACTGAAGGCGGCGCGCGCGTTGGCAGAGGCGGACGTCGTCGCCTATTTCGCCAAGCGCGGCAATAACAGCAATGCGCGTGCCATCGTCGAGGCGCGCTTCCGGCCGGACATGATCGAGCTGCCGCTGCTCTATCCGGTGACGACGGAGATCGACAAGGATCACGACGACTACCGCGCGCAGATCGCCGATTTCTACGAGCAATCGGCCGAACAGGTGGCCGAGCATCTCGGCGCCGGCAGGATGGTGGCGGTGCTGTCGGAGGGCGATCCGCTCTTCTACGGCTCCTACATGCATCTGCATGTGCGGCTTGCGCACCGCTTCCCGACCGAGGTCATTCCTGGCATCACCGCCATGTCGGGCTGCTGGTCGAGCACGGGCCTGCCGATCGTGCAGGGCGACGACGTGCTGAGTGTGCTGCCCGGCACAATGAGCGAGTTCGAGCTGACCCGCCGCCTCGCCGACACCGATGCGGCCGTCATCATGAAGGTCGGCCGCAACCTGCCAAAAATCCGCCGCGCGCTGGAAGCGACCGGCAAGCTGGCGAAGGCCGTCTATGTCGAGCGCGGCACCATGCCGGGCAGCGTCTCGATGCGGCTTGCCGAAAAGCCGGACGACAAGGCGCCCTATTTCGCCATCGTGCTGGTTGCCGGCTGGTCGGCTCGCCCAGGGACCAAGCGGTGAGCGGCCGCCTTACCGTCATCGGTCTCGGACCCGGCAATGCCGACCAGGTCACGCCGCAGGCTGCCAATGCCGTCGCCGAGGCTTCCTTCTTCTATGGCTACAAGCCCTATCTCGACCGGCTGGAACTGCGGCCGGACCAGACCCGCATCGCCTCCGACAACCGCGAGGAACTCGCCCGCTCCAACGAAGCGCTGGCCAAGGCGGCCGAAGGCCACAACGTCGCCGTCGTCTCCGGCGGGGATCCAGGCGTCTTCGCCATGGCCGCGGCCGTTTGCGAGGCGATCGAAGCCGGCCCTGAGGAATGGCGTGCCATCGACATCTCGGTTGTCCCGGGCGTGACTGCGATGCTTGCCGTCGCCGCCCGCATCGGCGCGCCGCTCGGCCATGATTTCTGCGCCATCTCGCTCTCCGACAATCTGAAGCCGTGGGAGCTGATCGAGTTGCGCTTGTTGGCGGCGGCCGGGGCCGGCTTCGTCATCGCGCTCTACAATCCCATCAGCAAGGCTCGCCCCTGGCAGCTTGGCCGCGCCTTCGAATGCCTGAAGGCGATCCTGCCCGGCACCACGCCGGTGATCTTCGGCCGCGCCGCCGGCCGGCCCGACGAGCGAATCGAAATCTCTCTGCTGGCGGACGCCGATGCGTCAAAGGCCGACATGGCGACCTGCATCATCATCGGCTCGCCGGAAACCCGCATCATCAAGCGCGGCGAAAAACCAGCGCTGGTCTACACCCCACGTTCTGCAACGGGGTCGAAATGATGATCGACCTTTGCCGCCAGCGCATCGACGGTCTCAGTCGAAGGAACGTCCGGCAAACGCGGTCGGCGGATCATGATCACTTCGATACCAAGCGCCCGCGCAGCGGCGATCTTGCCATAGGTCGCCTCGCCGCCGCTGTTCTTCGAAACGACGGCATCGATACCGTATTTTTCGAGCAACGCCCTTTCGTCCGCTTCCGGAAACGGTCCGCGCGCCAGCAAGTAGAGCGCATCGGGTACGCCAAGCTCCGGCTCGACCGGATCGACACTGCGGATCAGATAACGGTGCTGCGGAGCGGCCTCGAACGCGCCCGCCTCCTGCCGGCCGATCGCCAGGAAGACGCGACGCGGCGCCGTGCCGAGCGCACGTGCCGCCTCGGTGACATTGTCAACCAGCGTCCAGCGATCACCCGTCACGGGTTCCCAGCCGGGACGGCGCAGCGCCAGGATCGGCACGTCCGTCTGCCTTGCCGCTTCGGCGGCATTGGCCGAAATACGCGCGGCGTATGGATGCGTGGCGTCGATCAGCAGATCGACGTGTTCTTCCCGAAGATAGGCAGCCAGCCCATCTGCGCCGCCAAAGCCGCCGACACGCACCGGCACGCCTTGCGCGACCGGGCTTTCAGTGCGGCCGGCCAGCGACAGCGTGACCGAAAAATCGTCGCGACGGGCGAGCTTCCCGGCCAATTGCCGGGCTTCCGTCGTTCCGCCGAGGATCAGGATATGGTGGGTCATCATGCCTGCTAAGGGTCCGCGCGCCGCCAAGCCAGCCTCAAAATGGCTCACCATCGTCGGCATCGGCGAGGACGGTGTAGCGGGTCTCGGCGACGAGGCCAAGCAGCGGATTGCCGAGGCCGAGATCGTCTTCGGCGGGAAGCGGCATCTCGGCCTTGTCGCGTCGCTGGCCAAGGGCGAAGCGCGCCCGTGGCCGACGCCCTTCGATGCCGAAATGCGCGACGTGCTGGCGGTCGCGGGCAAAAAAATCTGCGTGCTCGCGTCCGGCGACCCGTTTTTCCATGGTGTCGGCGCCACGCTGGCCCGCAAGGTCAAGCCGGAGCAAATGCTCGTCCTGCCGGCGCCCTCGTCTCTGTCGCTGGCCGCGTCCCGTCTCGGCTGGGCATTGCAGGACGTGGAGACCATCTCGCTGCACGGCCATTCGATCGACCTGATCCGCCCCCTGCTCCATCCCGGCGCGCGCATCCTGGCGCTCACCTCCGACGCCGACACTCCGGCGGCTATCGCTGCACTGCTCGACGAGCTCGGTTTTGGCCCTTCGCGCTTGACTGTCCTCGAAGCGCTCGGCGGCCCCGATGAGATGCGCCGCGCCGCTCGAGCCGATGCCTTCGATCTCAAAAACATCAATTCGCTCAACGTGCTGGCGCTCGAAATTGAATCGACGCCGGATGCGCGCATCCTGCCCTTGACCGTCGGCCTCGCCGATCATCTGTTCGAGCATGACGGTCAGATCACCAAGCGCGAGATCCGCGCCATCACGCTGTCGGCGCTGGCGCCCCGGCGCGGCGAACTGCTGTGGGACATCGGCGCCGGTTCCGGCTCGATCGGCATCGAGTGGATGCTGGCTCATTCCTCGCTGCGCGCCATCGCCATCGAGGCTAACGCAGAACGCGCCGCCCGCATCGCTCGCAACGCCGCGCATTGCGGCGTGCCCGGCCTCGTCGTGATCGAGGGCGCCGCGCCTAAGGCGCTGGCAAAATTGGAGACGCCCGATGCCATCTTCATCGGCGGCGGCGGCAGCGATGCCGGGGTGCTGGAGCAGGCGATCAAGGCGCTGCGTCCCGGCGGCCGGCTAGTCGCCAATGCGGTGACGCTGGAGATGGAGGCGCTGCTGCTCGACCAGCACAACAGGCGTGGCGGCGACCTGACCCGCATCGCCCTGTCGCGCGCGGCGCCTGTCGGATCGATGCAATCATGGCGTCCGGCCATGCCGGTCGCGCAGTGGAGCTGGGTCAAGCCATGATGGTCGCGGGCATCGGCAGCCGTAAAGGCGTGACGGCGGGCGACGTTCGCGCCGCGGTCGAGACCGCGCTCGAAGCGCACGGGTTGGCGATGACGGCGCTTTCCGCGCTGGCGACAGGCGAAATCAAGCGCGACGAGCCGGCGATCTTCCTTGCCGGCCGAGACCTCGACCTCCCCGTGCTCGTCATCTCCGACGCCGCGCTGCGATCCGTCTCGTCCGGCACGGTCAGTCGCTCCGAAGCGTCGCAGGCCCAGGCCGGCACGCCTTCTGTCTCGGAAGCCTCGGCTCTGGCCGCGGCCGGGAAAGGTGCGAGACTGCTTGGACCGCGCATCGTGCTCGGTCCGGTGACTTGCGCCATCGCTCTTGGCGGAGGCGCCGCATGACCGTCCATTTCATCGGTGCCGGCCCGGGCGCGGCCGACCTCATCACCTTGCGCGGCGCCCGGCTGCTGGCCAGTTGCCCGGTCTGCCTCTATGCCGGCTCGATCGTGGCTCCGGAACTGCTCGAGCATTGCGCGCCAAGCACCAAACTGATCGACACGGCGCCGATGTCGCTTGACGAGATCGAGGCCGAATATGTCGCTGCGCACAAGGCCGGCCAGGACGTCTCGCGCCTGCATTCCGGCGATCTTTCGGTGTGGAGCGCGGTGGCCGAACAGATCAGGCGCCTGGAAAAGCACGGCATCCCCTACACGCTGACCCCAGGCGTCCCCTCCTTCGCGGCGGCGGCGGCCGCGCTTCGCCGCGAGCTAACCATCCCCGAGCTCGCGCAAAGCCTGGTGCTGACGCGCGTTTCCGGCCGCGCCTCGAAAATGCCGCCGGGCGAGACGCTGGCCGGCTTCGGCCGCACCGGCGCCACGCTTGCCATTCATCTCGCCATCCATGCCATCGACCGCATCGTCGCGGATCTGACGCCGCTTTACGGCGCCGAATGTCCGGTCGCGGTCGTCTTCCGCGCCTCCTGGCCGGACGAGCGCATCCTGACCGGCACGCTGGGCACCATCGAAGCGCAACTGGCGGAGAGCCCGATGGAACGCACCGCGATCATCTTCGTCGGCAGCGCTCTCGCCGCGCAGGATTTCGGCGAAAGCTCATTATACGACGCCCACTACCAGCGGCGTTTTCGCGGACGGGATGGATTGTGAACGGCAGCGCCAATACGAACGGACGGGCTAATGTGGAGCAGGCGCTGGCGCGGCTGAACTTCAAGCCGCGGGAGCTTGAGCCCGGTCATGTCTGGCTGGCAGGCGCCGGCCCCGGCGACCCCGGCTGCCTGACGCTGGAGGTGCTGGCGGCACTTGGGCAATGCGATGCGCTGGTCTATGACGCGCTGGTTTCGCCCGATGTCGTCGCGGTAGCCCAGGGTGCCGAGCTTTTCTACGCCGGAAAACGCGGCGGCCAGCCCTCGATGAAGCAGGACGACATCAACGCGCTTCTCGTGCGGCTGGCGCGCGAAGGCCGCCGAGTCGTGCGCCTGAAGGGCGGCGACCCCTATATTTTCGGCCGCGGCGGCGAAGAAGCTCTGGCGCTCGCCGGCGAAGAAATTCCGTTCCGGGTGCTCTCCGGCCTCACCTCCGGCCTCAGCGCGCTGGCCGCGACCGGCATTCCCGCCACCATGCGCGGCATCAACAAGGCCGTGATCCTCGCCACCGGCCACGCCGCCGGCACCGATGACGATGTCGACTGGACCGCGATCGCCCGCACCGGACAGCCGGTCGTCGTCTATATGGGCATGGCCAATTTGCCGGTGATCGCGGCAAAGCTGCTCGAGGGCGGCCTCGCGCCATCGACCCCGGCCGCCGTGATCGTGGCGGCAACCACTCCGCAGGAGCGCATCGTGGTCGCCACGCTCGCCAACATCGCTGACGAGGCCGCGGCCGCCGGGCTCGCTTCGCCGGCGCTGATCGTTGTCGGCGGCATCGTCGCCATGCGCGCGGCACTGACGGGCGGCGCATGACGGCGCGCGCAATCATCGTCGGCGCGCCGCGCTCCGGCTCGGGCAAGACCAGCGTCACCATCGGCCTGTTGCGTGCGCTTGCGCGGCGCGGGCTGAAAGTGCGCGGCGCGAAGTCCGGACCAGACTATATCGACCCGGGCTTCCACGCCGCCGCGACCGGCCTGTCAGGCGTCAACCTCGACAGCTGGGCGATGTCGCCTTCTCTGCTCAATGCGCTGGCCGCGCAGGCTGCGGACGACGCCGAGTACATTATCCTTGAAAGCGCGATGGGCCTGTTCGACGGCATCCCCGCGCCGCAGGGCCGCTCCGGCTCGGCCGCCGATCTCGCGCGCCTCTACGGCCTGCCTGTGCTCCTGGTGCTCGATGTCTCCGGGCAGTCGACCACGGCCGCCGCCGTCGCCAAGGGGTTTGCCACTTACGACCCGGACGTGCGCATGGCCGGCGTCATTCTAAACCGGCTCGGCAGCGAACGCCACCGGCGTCTATCGGGCGACGCGATAGAGGCGATCGGCCTGCCCGTGGTCGGCGCCATCCTGCGCGATCCGACGCTCAACCTGCCGGAGCGGCATCTCGGCCTCGTCCAGGCCGGCGAATACGAGAACCTGATGGCGCATCTCGACCGGCTGGCCGACATGGTCGAGAAGTCGCTCGACATCGACGCCATCCTGGCGCTGGCATCCCCGCTGGACCCGGCGGCCGGCGACTTCGGTGACGCGCTGCAGCCGCCCGGGCAACGCATCGCATTGGCGGAAGATGCCGCCTTCACCTTCCTCTATCCGCATGTCGCCACGCATTGGCGCAAGGCAGGCGCCGAGATCGTGCCTTTCTCGCCGCTTGCCGACGAGGCACCCTCGCCCGACTGCGATGTCTGCTGGCTGCCCGGCGGCTATCCCGAGCTGCATGCCGGCAAGCTTGCGGCCGCGACGACCTTCCAGGCCGGAATGGCGCGCTTTGCGGCGGCAAAGCCGGTTCACGGCGAGTGCGGCGGCTTCATGGTGCTGGGCGAGGTGCTGGAAGACGCGGAGGGCGAGAGCCACAAGATGCTCGGCCTGCTTGGCCATTCGACCAGCTTTGCCAAACGCAAGATGAATCTCGGCTACCGCGAGGCGCGGCTGCGTGCCGCCTGCCCGTTGGGACCGGAGGGCACGCTGATCCGCGGTCACGAATTCCACTACGCGCAGATGCTTGCTGCCGGCAACGACGAGCCCTTGGCCGATCTCGCCGACGGCCAGGGCAATCCGCTCGGCGCCTCCGGCTGTCGGCGCGGCCATGTCAGCGGCACCTTTTTCCATGCCATTGCGAGGGGCGCATGAGCGGCCCTTCCGCGCCCCGGCAAGTGCTTGACGATATCGGCCTCAGCCTCGTCTTTTTCACCCGCCTGCGGTTGCCCTCGAGCGATTTCGGCGGCCGCAGCCTGGCGGATGCGATCTGGGCCGCGCCCTTCGCCGGCCTCGCCGTGGCGACCATCGGCGCACTCGTCTATGCGATCGCTACCGTCTTCGGCCTCGCCACAGCACCGGCCGCGGCGCTCACCCTCGCCGCGACGATGCTCGTCACCGGCTGCCTGCACGAGGACGGGCTTTCCGATATCGCCGACGGCTTTTGGGGCGGCAGGACGCGCGACAGGAAACTGGAGATCATGCGCGACAGCCGCATCGGCGCCTATGGCGCGGCCGCGCTTGGGCTGTCGCTGCTCATCCGCTGGAGCGCGCTTTCCGAACTCGCCGGTCCAGGCCACGTATTCCTGGCGCTGCTTGCCGCGCATGCCGGCTCGCGCGGCCTGTTCGGCGCCTTTATGCATCTTCTGCCGCCGGCCCGCAGCGACGGCCTGTCGGCGGGCGCAGGCACCGTCACCACCGAGACCGCCGTCATAGGTGCTGCGCTTGGTGCCGTGGCGCTGCTGGCGCTCGGCCTTGGCGGCACGATCGCGGCGCTGATCCTGCTCGGCCTGGTCTTCATGGCGTTCCGCGCTCTTTGCCTCAGCCAGATCGGCGGGCAGACCGGCGACACGATCGGCGCGCTGCAGCAGCTCGGCGAGATCGCCGTGCTGCTCGTCGCTTCCATCTGCCTTTCCTGATTCACTTTCGGAGACCTTTCCCCCATGAGCTTCAAATCCCTCGAAGACCTTCGCGCCGCCTGCCTCGACCTCCCGTCCGGCAGCGATGCGGCCGCCAGCGCCGTCGCGAGGCGCCAGGACACGCTGACCAAACCGCAGGGCAGTCTCGGCCGGCTGGAAGCGATCGCCGCCTGGCTCGGCCGCTGGCAGGCCCGCGACATGCCGAAGCTCGAGCATGTGAAGGTCGTCGTCTTCGCCGGCAATCACGGCGTCACCGCGCAGGGCGTGTCGGCCTATCCTTCGGAAGTCACCGTACAGATGGTGGCGAATTTCGCCGGCGGCGGCGCGGCCATCAACCAGCTTGCCCGCATTGCCGGCGCCAAGCTCGACGTCATCCCGCTCGACCTCGACCATCCGACCGGCGATTTCACGCAAGTGCCGGCGATGGACGAAAAGGCGTTCCTCGCCGCCGTCTCGGCCGGCTACGACACGGTAACCAAGGATCTCGACCTCGTCTGCTTCGGCGAGATGGGCATCGGCAACACCACGCCGGCGGCGGCGATCTCGACGGCGCTTTTCGGCGGCGGCGCGGAAAAATGGACCGGCCGCGGCACCGGCGTCGACGATGCCGGGCTGTTGCGCAAGGTCGTGGCCATCGAGGCCGGCCTCAAGCGCCATGCCGATGCGCTCTCCGACCCGCTGAAGATCGCTGCCGCCCTTGGCGGGCGCGAGCTGGCGGCAATCCTCGGCGCCACACTCGCCGCGCGCAAGAATAACGTGCCGGTGCTGCTTGACGGCTTCGTCTGCACCGCAGCCGCAGCACCTCTGGCGAGGCTGCATCCGACCGGGCTGGCCCACACCATCGCCGCCCATGTCTCGGCCGAAGCCGGCCACCGCCGCCTGCTCGAGGCGCTCGGCCTGCCGCCGCTGCTCGATCTCGGCATGCGGCTCGGCGAAGGCTCCGGCGCCTGCCTTGCCGTCAACATCGTTCGTTCGGCGCTGGAATGTCATGCCAGGATGGCGAGCTTCGCCGAAGCCGGTGTTTCTGAAAAGTGACGGGATTGGTCCGCCCTTACGCAATTTCTGTTTCTGCAAATCGGCTTAATATTATCTAAATTTAGCGGATTTGACGGCTGCACTGATCTGACCACGGATCATTTAAAGATCGTCTTGCCAACAATTGCAGATGATTTGTGATCATCATCACAGATCAAACTCTGACGCCATGCCAAATCATACCTCGTTATTACCCCAGAATTGAGGTTCTTCAGAAAAGGAGGAAGGCATGGCTCGTTCAATTAGAGTACTCTACCGGGGAATGAAAGGTACAATTCGTCAGAACTTCAATTGGGACCCGATTAACCTAGACTCGGTGGTGATCATAACAGCAGCGGAATTTATACCTGCCTTCGGTGGCTTTGGTGGCGGACCGAAGACGCTTGGGCGCCCAAATCTTGGCTCCGCTAATGTGTATGTGACCAATGTTGGCCCCCACGGCGTGGCCGGCGGGGAAGCAGGAGGCGTTGAATTCCTTCTTCATGTCGACTGGGACAGCCCGTTGGACATCATTGCAACCATCACCGTTCTGGATGACATCGAGGAATTCTTCCAGGCGTAGCAGACATCTTCCGTGGCCTAGTGCGCCATTGGCACTTGCGGCTTGATCCTGCGATCGCCGGTTGGGCATCAATCGTCATGAGAGCTGTCTGACGGGCGATCGTTGCAGGTCTTGAGCTTTAACAGCTCAATCCGCCGCGAAGGCGGCTAAAAAGGAGAAATACCATCGGAAAAAATGGTGGGTGTGCACAGGATCGAACTGTGGACCCGCTGATTAAGAGTCAGCTGCTCTACCAACTGAGCTACACACCCACACCGCCGGGAAAACCAGCGTCGGCGGCGCATATAGCCGCCGCTTTCGGTCATGTCCAGCCCTACCGGATCATTTCCCGACAAATCGCTGAATTGCCGCACCCGTCAGATAAAAAGCTTGCCTTCAGCCACCTTGACCGCGTGGCCGCCGATGCGCGCGGAGGCCAGTTTCCCGCCATCGACATTGAGCTCGAGCCGGATGCGCGACGGCCGGCCCATTTCCAGCCCCTGCTCGATCCAGAGCTGCGAGATGCCGTCGGTCGGGGCGTCGAAATGCATGACGGCGCCGGCAAAGGCGGCCGCAGCCGAACCGGTCGCCGGGTCCTCATAGGAAGGCGTGCCGGGCACGATCATGCGCACGTGGAAGGCGCTGTCGTGATGGACCCGCTCGCGGCAATAGACATAGGGGCTGGCGAAGGCCCATTCGCTCTTGCGCGGCGCCAATTCCGACCAGGCCTGATTGTCGAGCCGGATTTTGGCCGCCTCCTCCAGGCCGGCAACGGGAATCGTCACATAAGGCACGCCGGCCGACCAGAAGGCGACGCGGTGATTCTCGAAGCCGATCTCGTGCGGGGCAAGGCCGAGCGCCGCGCCGATCGCTTCCGGGTCAGCCTTGAGCTCCAGCGGTTCCGGCAGTTTCGCCAGGTCGAACTCAGCGAATGTCGAGCCGTCATGCTTGCTCACCGCGCAACGCACCGGCCCGATATTCTCCTCCAGCACGAAAATGCCGGCGGCCTCGCCGGCGAGTTCGGCCAGCGCGATCGCCGAGCCGACCGTCGGATGCCCCGCGAAAGGCATCTCATAGTCGGGCGTGAAGATGCGTATGCGGTTGCGATGCTTCGGATTGTCGGGAGGCAGCACGAACACTGTCTCAGACAGATTGAATTCGCGCGCGACCGCCTGCATGCCGGCAATGTCGAGCCCGTCGCTGTCCAGCACCACCGCGAGCGGATTTCCGGCCAGCCTTTCGGTGGTAAACACATCGTAAAGCAAGTAATTGCGCGCCGTGGAGAAAACCTTTCGCCTCGCCCCGAATTTCTGCCTCACTCCCAACATGAGGGAAATTTAATTTGAAATTCGAACCTTAAGGCCTGATTTGTGGACGGATAGGGACATCCATTTTCAGCATAGGGGTCCGGCGTGGACCAGCTTGTCAATCCGCCAAACGCGGAATCCGGTACTTCCATAGAGGCAGCGCTCGGGCTCGACCGCAAGGGCGTAAGCCGCAAGCGTCGCCGCTTCTGGCTCTACGCGCTGCTGGCGGTGGCAATCATCGCCGCCGGCATTGCCCTCTATCGATGGTATGCCGCAGCACCTCCCAGGCTCGAATACACCGCCGTGCCCGCGGCGATCGCCGACCTCACCGTCGCGGTATCGGCCACCGGCACGCTGCAGCCGCTGACCCAGGTCGACATCTCCAGCGAGCTTTCCGGCATCGTCCGCTCGGTCGCGGTCAATGAAAACCAGCAGGTGAAGAAAGGCGACGTGCTGGCGAGGCTCGACACCGCCAAGCTCGAAGTCCAGATCGAACGCGCCACCGCCTCCGCCAAGGCGGCGGCAGCAAGCGTCGAGAACGCCAAGGTTACCTTGCAGGAGAACGAGAACGCGGTTGTGCGCGCAAGCGCGCTGACCAAGCGCGGCATGGCGACGGACCAATCGCTCGAAGCGGCGACCGCGACGCGCGATCGTTCGAAGGCGGCGCTCGACAGCGCCGAAGCCAATTTCGCCATCGCCCAGGCCGACCTCAAGGCGCAGCAGACCGATCTCGCCAAGAGCACCATCTATGCGCCGATCGACGGCATCGTGCTGACGCGCTCGGTCGATCCCGGCCAGACCGTCGCGTCCTCGCTGCAGGCGCCGGTGCTCTTCGTCATCGCCGCCGACCTTCGTAACATGGAATTGCAGGCCGCGGTCGACGAGGCCGATATCGGCCAGGTCAAGCCCGGCCAGCACGCCCGCTTCACCGTCGACGCTTTCCCGGACCGACCCTTCGACGCCGAGATCCGCGACATCTCCTACGCCTCGGTCACCACCGACGGCGTTGTCACCTACAATGCCCGCCTCGAAGTCGACAATGGCGAGCTTCTCTTGCGGCCCGGTATGACGGCCACGGTCTCGGTTGTGACCCGGCAGGCCAAGGGCGTGCTTACCGTTCCCTCTACCGCCTTCCGCTATCGCCCGATGCAACAGGCGACGCGCGGCTGGAGCCTTAGCGACCTCTTCACCGGCCGCATGGGCCGCCCCAACCGGCAGCGCGAGGCAACGAAGGCGCCGACCGACGGCTCGCGCACGCTCTATGTGCTGGAGAACGGCCGGCCACGTCCGGTCAACGTCAGGATCGGCTCGACCGACGGCGAGCTGACCGAGATCACCTCCGGCCTCGACGAAGGCGCGCAAGTCATCACCGGCGCGCAGCAGCGGAGCTGACGAAATGTCGGCTCCCCTGCTCATCACCTTCGACAAGGTCTGGAAGAGCTATGGCGAGGGCGAGGCTCGCGTGCACGCGCTGGCCGGCGTCGACCTCGCCATCCGGCGCGGCGAATTCGTCGCCATCATGGGTCCCTCGGGCTCGGGCAAATCGACGGCGATGAACATCATCGGTTGCCTCGATACGCCGACGGCCGGAACCTACTGTTTCATGGGCATCGATGCGGGCCGCCTCGACCGCAACCGCCGCGCGCTTTTGCGCAACCTCTATATCGGCTTCGTCTTCCAAGGCTACAATCTGCTGCCGCGCACCACCGCCGCGGAAAATGTCGAGCTGCCGCTGATCTATCGCGGCGTTGCCGCGCGCGAGCGCCGCGATCTCGCCATGCAGGCGCTGGCCGAGGTCGGGCTGGTCGGGCGCGAGCACCACACGCCGGCCGAGCTTTCCGGCGGCCAGCAGCAGCGCGTGGCGATCGCCCGCGCCATCGTCACCAGGCCGACGCTGCTCGTCGCCGACGAGCCCACCGGCAATCTCGACACGGCGCGCACGCACGAGATCATGGAGCTGCTGACCAGGCTCAACGCCGAGCTCGGGCTCTCCATCGTCATGGTCACGCATGAGGCCGACGTCGCCGACTATGCCGGCCGCACCGTCCGTTTTCTCGACGGCCATGTCGCCTCCGACACCTTAGCGGAGCAAGCGGCATGATCTGGGAGACCGTCCGCCTCTCGCTGCGCTCGATCCGCCGCAACGTATTGCGCTCGTTCCTGACGCTGCTTGGCATCGTCATCGGGGTCGCGGCCGTCATCGCCATGCTCACCATCGGCTCCGGCACGACGGAGAAGGTCAAGGCCGATATTTCCAAGCTCGGCAGCAACCTGCTCGTCGTCCGCGCCGGCCGGCCGGCAGGCCCCGGCGGACCGGGAGGGCTCGACCAGGCGGTGCGGCCGCTGGCCGAAAAGGATGTCGCCGCGCTCGTCGCGCATCTGAGCGGCGCCCGCGCAATTTCGCCGGCCTCGCAAAAGCAGGTCCGCGTCATCTTCGGCACCGAAAGCCTGACTTCGGGCGTGACCGGCACCGACAGCGCCTATCTCGATGCCCGCGACTGGAAGCTGGTGTCCGGACGATCCTTCAGCGATTCCGAAACGCGCGCCGGCGCCGGTGTGTGCCTGATCGGCGAAACCGTGCGCCAGCAATTCTTCGGCGCCGGCGATCCGGAGGGCGAGATCATCCGCGTCAACCGCACCTCCTGCAAGATCATCGGCCTGCTCGAGCCCAAGGGCTATACCGGCTTCGGCCAGGACCAGGACAATGTCGTGCTGATGCCGCTGCACGCCTATCAACGGCGCATCGCCGGCAACCGCGATATCGACAACATCTATATCGCCGCCGACGACCGCACCCCGACCACCGAGCTGCAGCCGCGCGTCGAGGACATTTTGCGCGACACACGCCGTATCACGCCCGACCGCGATCCCGATTTCGCCATCCGCGACATGACCCAGATCGCCGATGCGA
This sequence comes from Mesorhizobium sp. CA15, assembly GCF_020165215.1. NCBI lineage: Bacteria > Pseudomonadati > Pseudomonadota > Alphaproteobacteria > Hyphomicrobiales > Phyllobacteriaceae > Mesorhizobium > Mesorhizobium sp. CA15. The sequence continues at coordinate 146,702 of NZ_JAIUHQ010000011.1, read as the reverse complement.
TGACCAGCGCCACCACCACCATGACCGGCATGCTGGGCGCAGTCGCCGGCGTCAGCCTGCTGGTCGGCGGCATCGGCATCATGAATATCATGCTGGTCTCGGTCACCGAACGGACGCGCGAGATCGGCATCCGGCTGGCGATCGGCGCGCACGAAAAACATATCCTCATCCAGTTCCTGGTCGAGGCGACGGTGCTGTCGCTCTTTGGCGGCATCATCGGCATCCTGATCGGGCTCTCGCTGGCCGGCCTCGCCTCGATGACGCTGACGATACCGTTCACGCCAAGCCCCGCCGTCGTCCTGCTCGCCGTCGGCTTTTCGGCGCTGATCGGCATGGTGTTCGGCTTCTTCCCGGCGCTGCGCGGCGCAAGGCTCGACCCGATCGACGCGCTCAGGCACGAATAGTCAGAAAACAACGTTCCGCGCCTGTGCCCCACTGATCTTGCGGTGAGGCGGCGCTGAAAGAGCGGGGGGTGCTGCTAACGATCGCCGCCGAAATGCCACTCAACCAGCGGCTTCATGTGGGGCATCAGGCCGGCGGGAAGATCGCCGGCGTGGCGGATGATCACCGGCCCTTCGATCTCCGGGTCTGTTTCGGTAGCGACGAAGGCGGTGATACGCCGCGCCAGCTCGTCGGCGGACTCCGCGACCCGGTAGCGGCGGAAGATGACCGTACCGCTTGCCGTCGATAGCGCGTGATAGCGCTGTCCGCGCTCGGCCGCAGAAAGGTCGAGGCCGGTCTCCTCCCTCACCTCGCGGATCATGTTGAAGTCGACATCGACCAGTCCGTCGCGGAAATCGATCGGCTCGAAGGAGCCGGCGGCGAAATAGACGCGGCCGGCATTGACCGTATGCGGCCCCATGCGGATCGCCACCAGCGCATTGTCGCCGGCGACCAGCACGGCATGCGCATAGGCGTGCTCGGCGCCGGAATTCTCACGCCGCTTGCGCCACAGCATGAAGGTCGAATAGTTGACCGCATGGCAGCGGCCGACGAGGCGGCTGTCGCGGTAGGCAAGCTCGGCAAGCAGCACCACGGCGCCGTCGAACAATGCCGGATTGGCGGCGATCTCCCGCCGCCAGTTCTCGGCGATGGCTGCCGCATTGCTCAGCGCGAAGGGATGCGGGCCGGGATCGAGGCGGACATCGACCGCATCGACCGGAAGGATGACGTTGCGCGGCAGGTCGAAACTCAACAGCGTCATGCCATGTCCAGTGTGATCGCCACCGGGCAATGGTCCGACGCTTTCGGCCTGTCCCAGCCCGCGCGCGGGAAACGTTCGACCTCCTGTCCGGGCGGAAAGATGGTGCGCCAGGGCTGGCCATTGCGGATGATGTCGGGAACGGCGGTGGCGTTCTTCGCGGCCAGCGCCTTCGACAGCAGGATATAGTCGAGCTGGCAAAGGTGCCGCTCCTCCGGGCCGCGCGTATGGTAGAAGCTCCAGCGGTCCATCTCCGGACGCCGCTCGACAACATTGTCGCAAAAGCCCCCTGCGGTGAGCACATCGATCGAGGACAGGGTTTCGTCGACAACCTCGAAACGGTAGCCGTCGATGGCGTCGCCATCGATCTTCACGCGTTGCCGGTAATCGTTCATGTCGCCGCAGATGGCCCAGCGTTTGTCGGCGGCATGGTCCTTGCCGAAACGCTCCTCGACGATGCGGCGCACCGCTTGCGCTTCCGCGATGCGCAGCGGCATCGACGCCTGGCGGCCATCCAGCCCGTTGCGCGGCGGCCCCATCGATTTGAAATGCACCAGATAGAGCGTTAACGGCACGCCGCCGACCCTCAGGTCGATCTCCAGGCAGTCGCGGCGAAAGACACGCTCATTGGCGAGATAGCCGAGCGCGGCGAGCTCCGGCGTGAACAGCCCGAACTCCTCGAAGGTGACATAGGCGTGGCTGGTCATGCGCACGAAGTCGATCGGCTGCCCTTGCGCTGTTTCATTGCGCATCATCACCGCGACATCGATGCCGCGCGTATCGTTGCCGGCGGTGGTGTATTTCTGCCGGTAGCCCTGGCCGATCATCTTGAACAGATAGCCATATTCGAAAGCCTTCAGCGCCTCGATGTTGTCGACCTCCTGCATGCAGATGATGTCGGCGCGGGTGGCTGCTATGGCGAGCGCCGTCAGCTGGCGCGTGTCGTCGGACTGGGCGATGGCACGAGCCTGCTCGAGAAACCGGTATTCGGCCTCGCTCTGGATATCGAACAGCGCCAGCGTGCGGTCTTCATTGAGCTGGTTGCGATAGCCCGAGAAATCGAACCTGCTCATCAGGTTCTCGACGTTGAAGGTGGCAAGCCGAAGCGACATGGCCGTGACCTTTGCCCGCAAGCGGGGACGAAAACAAGAGCCAGGCGCGATACTCGTTATGGTTGATGGAACCTTTCCGTTCATCTTCCGTTCAGACGGAAAGTTCCAACAATGGGCCTCTTCCCGGGGTGTGCTGGGCGTGGGGCCTTTGCTCCTTGGAGAGTGAAATGAAACCGCTTTTCTCTTCCCTTCGATCCGGGCTCCTGGCCCTCGGTTTCGTTGCCGGCGTGACGGCACCGTCGGTGGCCGGCCCAATCCTGCAACCCGATCTGTCGACCGCAACCAGCACGGCGGCAACCATCATACCCATCCGCGACAGTTGGGCCGGCGGCAACGACCGGCAGGGGATGTATGACTGGCGCTGGCGGCGCGGTGGCGACTGGCGGGGCCGAGATTTCAGATGGCGCGGCGACGACTTCCGCTCTCGTCATTTCTCCCGCAACTGGGATGGGGATGGCGACTGGCGCTGGCGGCATCATCGCCATCATCGGCGTTTCGACAATGGTGACGCCGCCCTTCTGGGGCTTGGGCTAGGCCTGGGCCTGGGTAGCCTCGCCTACAACAACTACTACGATCCATATTATTACGACCCCTACCCGCGCTACGTTCAGCCACGGCGCATCTACCGGACCGAGCGGCTTTCCAGGGCCCATGTCCAATGGTGCTACGACCGCTACCGGTCCTATCGGGCCTGGGACAACACGTTCCAGCCCAATTACGGCCCGCGCCGGCAGTGCATCTCGCCCTATATCTGAGCCCTTCGGCAGGAAGGATGAGACGGCGCCCTTCGCGGCGCCGTTTTATTTTGCCGAACCTGTGTCCGCCATCGGCCGATAACCCTAAATTCATCGGCGGCGGCTATTCATCCATGCCGTTGTCCCTCAATATGACGATTCGCGCGAACGGGGTGCGAGACGTGCACGCCATGGCCGAAAACGAACACAGAAACCAACACAGGCAACGCGTGCTCAAAGGCGCGGCGATCCTGACCGGCATCAACAATTCCGAGGTCAGATGCACGGTGCGCAACATGCATGCTAACGGCGCAGAGTTGAAAGTGCCGATCGATGCGCGCGTGCCGGACGAATTCCTTCTCTATGTGCCGATCGACGGCATCGGCTACAGAGCGGTGGTCCGTTGGCGCCGCGAGGACCGCATCGGCGTCGAGTTCACCGGCACCGAGCCCAAGCCGCACTGGCACTACGGCTAGATCCCGGACCCGACCAGCTTGCTTGGCAAAGAAAGGGCCGGCGGATCGCTCCGCCGGCCTTTGGGATGCAACGGTGAAATCGAAGATCAGTTCTTCGCCTTGTCGACCAGCTTGTTCTTGGCGATCGCCCGCGCGACCGCAGGGCAAGCCCGAGGACGCGCAGGCAAAAAGACGTGGATCGCCTTAGTTCTTCGCCTTGTCGACCAGCTTGTTCTTGGCGATCCACGGCATCATCGCGCGCAGCTTGGCGCCGACTTCCTCGATCTGGTGGCTGTCGTTGCCACGGCGGATGCCCTTGAAGCGCGACAGGCCGGCCCGATATTCCTGCATCCATTCCGAGGTGAACTTGCCGGTCTGGATGTCCTTCAGGATGCGCTTCATCTCGGCTTTGGTGTCGGCGGTGATGATGCGCGGACCCGAGACATATTCGCCCCATTCGGCGGTGTTCGAGATCGAGTAGTTCATGTTGGCGATGCCGCCTTCATAGATCAGGTCGACGATCAGCTTCACCTCGTGCAGGCACTCGAAATAGGCCATTTCCGGCGCGTAGCCGGCTTCCACCAGCGTCTCGAAACCAGCGCGGATCAACTCGACCAGACCGCCGCACAGCACCACCTGCTCGCCGAACAGGTCGGTCTCGCATTCCTCGCGGAAATTGGTCTCGATGATGCCCGAACGGCCGCCGCCGACGCCGCAGGCGTAGGAGAGCGCGAGGTCGAGTGCGTTGCCCGAAGCGTCCTGGTTGACGGCCACCAGGCACGGCACGCCGCCGCCCTTCTGGTATTCGCCGCGCACCGTGTGGCCCGGGCCCTTCGGCGCGATCATGACGACGTCGACCGACGCCTTCGGCTCGATCAGGCCGAAATGCACGTTGAGGCCGTGCGCGAAGGCGATCGCGGCGCCGTCACGGATATTCGGAGCGATCTCGTTTTTGTAGATGTCGGCCTGCAATTCGTCGGGCGTCGCCATCATCATCAGGTCGGCCCATTTGGCGGCGTCCGCCACGCTCATCACCTTGAGCCCGTCGGCCTCGACCTTCTTGGCGGTCGCCGAGCCGGCCTTCAGGCCGATGGCGATCTCCTTGACGCCGGAATCCTTGAGATTGAGCGCGTGCGCCCGGCCCTGGCTGCCATAGCCGATGATGGCGACCTTCTTGCCCTTGATGAGGTTCAGATCGGCGTCACGATCGTAATAGACACGCATTGTGGTCTTCCTTCCCGTTTGAAGATCAGAGGGCCTGCGGCCCGGTTTTTGCTCCGAAAAGAGCGAGAAACTGTTGCGTCGCGCGGCGGGCATCGCCGCCGATCGTCGCCCCAGTCAATTCCACCCGATCGCCGAGCAGCAGACGTATCTGCACGTCCCGGCCGACCAGGCCGAAAAAGGTCCGGAACGCCGTCTCGGCGTCCTCGAAATCGAGCAGCCCGGCCTGGCGTCCGGCTTCGAGCACAGGCTTCAGGCGCTTCGCCAAGGCAAAGCGGCCGTTCTGCAGCACGACGGCGCCGAGATCGTCCTTGCCCGAGCCGGCATGGCTGACCGCGACACGGTTGAGCGCGATCGAGGTGTCGCTGGAAATTACCTTGAGCCAGTCGGATGCGAAGCGTTCGAGGCTCGCGGTCAGCGAAGCAAGGTCGAGCCCTTCGCGATCGACCGGCGCCACGCGCACTTTGGACGCCTGCCACTGCACTGTCGCCGTCAGCAGCCCGTCGCGGTCGCCGAACCATTTGTAGAGCGTTTCCTTGGAGCAGCTTGCCCGCCGCGCCACCGCGGTCATGGTCAGGTTGTCGCCCTCCTCGACCAGCAGGCGAAGCGCCGCATCCAGAACGGCCTGCTGGCGCTCCGTCAGCGTTTCGCTGTTGTCGATGTCGGCGCCTGCCTGCAGCACGTTCTGTCCTGTTTTTCCGGTCGCTCGGGTGCGTACCGTACGTTACGGTTCGGCTTATTGCGCATTCCGTCTTCCAACGCAAGGGGCCGCGGCGAAAAACGATCCGGCAGAACAGCGAAGGGCTCGCCTGCTAATCGCTTATCGGCGGATCACGCAGCCGTCCGAGAAGGCTAGCCAATGTCTTCAGATCCTGGGCTGAAAGCCTGTCGCCCATTTGGTCGGCGATCGAAGCGCCATAGACAGCCCAGATGCGGCGGCGCATGTCCCGACCGCTTGGCGTGATGCGCACGGTCTGGCCCCGGCCGTCATCGGAGACCGGCAGCTTTTCGACCAGGCCATTCGCTTCCAGCCGGGCCAGCAGCCTTGAAACGCCGTATTGTGCCAACAGAACGCGATCGATCAGCTCGAACGGCCGCAGCCCTCCCTCGCCCGCTTCCGCCAGCTCGTGCAGCACGTCATACCAGCCTAGCGGCGGCAGCCCGCCGGCCTTCAGCGCGTCCTCGGTCTTTTCCACCAGTTGGCGCGCGACGCGCATGAGGCGCGCCCAGGCGGTGACGGCTTCGGGCGATGGGGATTTCTTCGTCATCGGCGCAGCCTAGCGGATAGATGCAATTGCATCAAGCTTGACGATCGATGCAAATGCATCCATATAGATGCAATTGCATCGACAAGGAGTTCTCCGATGAAACATGAAATCTGCAAGATCGCCGATATCCCGCAAACCGGCAGCCTGATCGCGCCGTTCTTCGGCCGCGAGATACATGTCTGGCGCAGCGGCGAGCGCATCCGCGCCGCGGCCAATGTCTGCCTGCATTTCGGCGGGCCGCTGGAATGCAAGGACGGCTCACTTGTCTGCCAATGGCATGGCGCGAAATTCGACCTGGCAAGCGGCGAGCGCCTGGAAGGCCCGGCGCCGAAGGGCTCCCGCCTGATGTTCCTGTCGACCCGCGTGGAAGACGGCGCGCTGAACTATGTCTGGGGGGAATGAGATGACCGCCAGGCTCACCCTCGTCAGCCATCACCTCTGCCCCTACGTCCAGCGCGCCGCGATCTCGCTTGCCGAGAAAGGCGTGCCGTTCGAACGGGTCGATGTCGACCTTGCCAACAAGCCCGACTGGTTCAAGGCGGTCTCGCCGCTCGGCAAGGTGCCGCTGCTGCGCGTCCGGCATGGCGACGCGCAGGAAGTCATTTTCGAATCCGCCGTTATCCTCGAATTTCTCGAGGAGACGGAGGCCAATCCCTTGCACCCTGCCGATCCGCTGCTGCGGGCCAGGCATCGCGCCTGGATCGAATTCGGCTCGGCGATCCTCAATGCCATCGGCCGTTTCTATTCCGCTGCCGATGAAGCCGCTTTTCTCCATGAAAGCGGAGGCTTGTCCGGGATGTTCGCGCGTGTGGAGGCAGAACTTGCGGCAAGGCAAAGCGGTCCGTGGTTCGCCGGAGATCGTTTCTCGCTGGTCGACGCTGTCTACGGACCGGTCTTCCGCTATTTCGACACGTTCGACCGCATCGGCGACTTCGGCCTTCTGGACGGCAAGCCGCTCGTCCAAGCCTGGCGCGAGGCGTTGAGCGAACGGAAATCGGTGAAGGAAGCCGTCAGCCCGGACTATCCGTGGCGGCTGCACGCCTTCCTGCGGGCAAAGGGATCTTACCTGTCCGAGATCATCCGGCTGCAGGCCATTGCAACTCCGCAAGCCCGATCCGCCTGAACGGGTCGCCCATCGCAGGAACGATAGTGTTGTCCGAGATGATAAAAACCAATTTGACGGAAAATGCGATCGAAGCTTTCATCTGCGTTGTTCTACAGATTGCGGAGTCTGCATGGAGCCGAATCCGTGGAAACGCCCGCCGAGACAAGAAATCACCTTCTCATTCCTGGAATACCGACGCTCCGGAAATCTATTGTTCCGCCGATCACCGTCCAGCTTCCGATCGAGGCAAGCTGCAGTCGCGCAAAGAATTTTTTCGTCGGAGTCTTCTGGCTTTTTTGCTCGTTCGCGATGCTGGCAACAGCTGCAACATTTTTCGCAGGCGCCCCTGAGAACCAGCACTCCCTCGTCCAAAAGGCAATGATGATTGCCCTTCAGCTTTTTGGACTCTGGTGGGCACCGTTCTTCTTGATGTGTGCACTTTTGGCCTTCCGGGACGCTTGCCGTATCAAGCCAGTTTTGATCGTTAGATTGGACCGGCTAGTCGACAACCGGTCGGGCTTGTCCGTGAAGTGGGCGGATATCCTCAGCGTGCGCCCGGTAATGACAAGGGCCGGCTACTGGGGAGTGACGCTGCAAGTTCGTCACAGGGGACTTTTTCCGAAGTCCGTTCGAGTTGGATATCCGATGCTACGCAGGCGAAGAGATGAAGCCCACATACAATGCAACTTCCTGAGCGTACCACCTTATCAGATCGTCAGCTCGATCCTCACATTGGCGCAACAAGGCGGCGCCGAAATCTTCCCTCCGCGCTCGGTCCTGTTCTGGAATTCGCCACCGCCGACCATTCTTCGGCCGCCGAGCGGCGATCCATTGCAAACAAACTAAAAGCAGGCGCTATCGTTTGATGTCCGCCCATTGCAACTCCGCAAGCCCAATCCGCCTGAACGGGTCAATCACGGTTCCGGCGACCATCGCGGCAAGGAATTGCGGCCCTGGCGGAACTCTCGCCAGCGCCGCGACCACACGGTCGCGGACAAAGGGCAAGGCCGCGGAGTCCGATTGGTAGAACGGCGTCAGCGACAGCGATAGCGCCTGGAAGACGCGCACATGCCAACGGCGCGCACTTACATAGGTCGCCAGCGCTTCATCTATGCCGTTCGCGTGCGCCAGCGTATGGCTGAGCGCCGCGGCGTCAAGCAGCGCCATGTTCGCGCCTTGCCCGAGCTGCGGGCTGGTCGAATGCGCGGCATCGCCGATGACGGCGAGCCGCCGGCCGGCCGGCAATGTCATCGTATGGTGGCCATAGCGGGCGAGCGAGAGCTGCTCGAAACTGTCGATCTGGCTAGTGAAAGCCTCGCACTCTGGCCACACAGAGACCACCCTCGCTTTCCAGGCATCGAGTCCCTTCGCCTTTATCTGTTCGGCATCGGCCGGCTTGAGGCTCCAGAAGAAGGCCGCCATCTCTTGCGCGCCGGGCTCCGGCCGGCCGATCGGCAGCACGCCGACCATGACGCTCGCCTTGTCATAGCGCTGCAGCAGCGCGCTTCTGTCAAAGCCGTCCCGCCAGCCAAGCGACGCCCAGAATGCGCCATAGGCGAGCGGCCGTGGCATGGCGTTATCGCCGAGATATGACCACAGTTTCGAGCGCGCGCCGCTGGCATCGACAATGAGGTCGAACGGTCCCAGCCGCCTGCCGTTGCCGCAGACCAGCGTCGCGCGCTCGCCGACTTCCAGCGTTTCGACCTCGACATCGGTTTCGATGGCAATCGCTTCGCGCAAGGCGGCACGGTAGAGCACGCCGAACAGCGCCGCCCGATGCACGGCGAGGCCGAAGCGGCGGCCGCGCCGCGCGTCATAGCGGACTTCGAGCACCGTGCGCCCGCTGCCGGCGTCAGTGCCGTGCAGCCGCTCGATGCGGCTGCCAAGTGAAAGGATCTCATCGAGCAGGCTGAGATCGGCGAGCACGGTCAGCCCGGTCGGCTGCAGGATGAGGCCTGAGCCGACAGGCCTCGGCGCGTCGAAACGCTCGAAAATGGTGACCTTGTGTCCGGCCCGCTTGAGGTAAAGCGCTGCCGCCAGCCCGGCCGGACCAGCGCCGGCAATCGCGATCTCGTAAGACTTGCCCATCGTCCCCCAACCCGACCCTGCGGGGACAATCCCGCTTGGAACGCGCCGGATCAATCGGGCGCTTTGACGCTTGTGTCGAGAGATCAGCCCTGGGCGGTGTCGAAGGCGGCGCGCGCATCGCGCACCGCGTCATGATTGAGTTCGGCCCATTGAACGAGCTGTTGCAGAGGCAGGAACATCGAACGTCCAAGATCGGTCAGGCTGTATTCGACGCTCGGCGGCTTGGTCGGGAACACCTCGCGGTGCACGTAGCCGTCCCGCTGCAGATCATGGAGCGTCTGCGTCAGCATGCGCTGCGAGATGTCGGGAACCAGCCGGCGCAGCTCGCCAAAGCGATAGGGCTTCTCGGCCAGTGCCATCACCAGCAGCGAGCTCCATTTGCCGCTGATGCCCTGGATCACGTCGCGGACCGGACAATCGGCGAAATTGGCGCCGTTCGTCATGGCCTTGTAGACCTCGAGCTTGGCTTTCAGATTGAAGATCTTGCTGTCCATCACGACATCCGCTGATCGAAACTAAAGCATCTCCCGAAAGTGGGAACCGGTCTCGGGATAAAGACATGCGTAAAATCAAACCTAAAGCGCATGGAGCGAATCTGAAAGATCGCGACGCGCTTTAGGCCGGCCGGGGTGGTTCCCTGGCAGTGCCTACCTCCCGAAAAACTGCCTTCTTTACGGCCTGCGGTCAATTCCTATTTTAGCGCTGGTCTCTTTTTGAGACCACAAGTCAGACCCGCCATTGGCATTTCAAGGGATAACCCGATGACCGAAACCCTTCTCGTAACCGGTGCTTCCGGCCATCTTGGCCGCGCCGTCATCAATCATCTGCTTGGCGAACGGAAAGTCGCGCCAGCCAATATCATCGCCACCACACGCAACCCGGAAAATCTCGCCGATCTGGCTGCGCGGGGCATCGCTGTGAGAGTTGCCGACTTCGACGATAAGGCTTCGCTGGAAGCAGCGTTCACGGGCGCCGACCGGGTGCTTGTCATCTCGACCGGCGAGCTCGACCTGAAAAGCGACCGGCGCCTGAAGCAGCACCAGGCAGCGGTGGCCGCCGCCAAGGCAGCCAAGGTCTCGCACCTGCTCTATACCTCAATGCCCAATCCGGAGCCCGGCTCGCCGGTGCTGTTTGCTGGCGACCATTACGGCACCGAAGAGGCGATCAAGGCGAGCGGCATCCCCTACACCATCTTCCGCAACGGCTGGTATCAGGAGAACCTGTTCATGTCGCTGCCGCACGCCATTTCGTCGGGCAAGTGGTACAGCTCGGCCGCCGACGGCCGCATCGCTCACGGTGCGCGCGACGACATGGCGGCGGCCATCGCCGCCAGCCTCGCATCCGGCTCCAAGGAAAGCCACATCTACACGCTGACCGGCCCGCAGGCCTATACCACGAATGAAATCGCGGCGCTGGTAAGCGAAGTGACCGGCAAGCCGCTGGAGGTCATCCAGTTGCCGGACGAGGCGCTGACCGAAGGGGTGAAAGCGGCGGGCGTTCCCGAGGATTTCGCCCGTATCATCGTCTCCTTCGATGCCAACACCCGCGCCGGCCGCATAGGCGAGGTGACCGATGCGGTCGAGAAGCTCTCAGGCCGCAAGCCGCGGACGCTGAAACAGTTCCTCGAAGCGAACAAGGCCGCATTGCTCGGCTGAAGTCTGGCGCGCCTGGGAGGTCGTCCTCCCGGCGCGCTTCACTTCGATTTCTTGGGCATCCGAGCCAGATCGGGCTTTCACCGGTCGCGACAAGCGCGCCTCTCTGAGATGCGGCGTCCAGCCGAGCAGGCGCGGCCGCAGTTTCTCAGATCACGACCTGCGTGCCAATCTCCACCACGCGTCCGGTGGGAATCTGGAAATACTCGGTCGCGTCCGACGCCGTCTTCGCCAGGCCGATGAACAGCCGATCCTGCCAGATCGGCATGCCGGAATTGGGCGAGGCTTTCAGCGAACGGCGCGACAGGAAGAAGGACGTCGTCATGATGTCGAACTTCCAGCCCTGCTTGCGGCAGATGGCCAGCGCGCGCGGAATGTTGGGCTGCTCCATGTAGCCGAAGGTCAGCGTCACCCGCATGAACAGCTCGTTGACTGTCTCCAGCTTCACGCGCTCGCTGTCCGGCACCACAGGCTGCGGCGCCGTCACCACCGACAGGATGACGTTCTTTTCGTGCAGCACCTTGTAGTGCTTGAGACTGTGCATCAGCGCCGTCGGCGCGCTCAGCGGATCGCTGGTCAGGAACACGGCGGTGCCCGAGACCAGCTGCGGCTTCTTCTTCAACAGGTTTCCCGCCAGGAAATCGAGCGGGATCTCGTTGCGCCGCGTCTTGTCGAAGAGGTAGCGACTGCCGCGCACCCAGGTCCACATGCCCAGGATGATGGCGAAGGCGACCGCGAGAGAGGCCCAGCCACCCTCGAACACCTTGACGATGTTGGAGGCGAAGAAGCCTATGTCGATCAGGGCGAACACCGCCGTCAGGCCGATCGCCGGCCAGATATTCCACTTCCAGATGCGTGTCATGACGATGAACAGCAGCGTCGTCGTCACCAGCATGTTGCCTGTGACGGAAATGCCATAGGCCGAGGCGAGCCTACTGGATTCGCCGAAGCCAACCACCAACAGCATCACCACCAGCGCCAGGAGCATGTTGACGCGCGGCATATAAACCTGGCCGGACTGCTTCTCCGACGTATGCAGGATTTCAAGCCGCGGCAGCATGTTGAGCTGCACCGCCTGTCTGGTCAGCGAATAGGCGCCGGAGATGACGGCCTGGCTGGCAATCACGGTCGCTGCGGTCGCAAGGACCACCATGGGGATCAGCGCCCAGCCCTCATTCATCTCGAAAAACGGGTGGCCGACCGTGCCCCCCTTGGCAAGCACATAGGCCCCCTGCCCGGCATAGTTCAAAAGCAGGCAGGGAAACACGATCGCAAGCCAGGCCAGCACGATCGGCTTGCGGCCGAAATGGCCGAGGTCGGCATAGAGCGCCTCGGCGCCGGTGACGGCCAGGAAGACGGCGCCGACCGTGACGAAGGACACGTCGGGCGAATTGATGAAGAAGGCCACGATGTAGTGCGGGCTTATGGCCCACAGGATTTCCGGGTCCGAGATGATGTGCTTCAGCCCGGAAACGCCGATGGCAAGGAACCATATGGCGGTGACCGGCCCGAACACCAGGCCCACACCGCCCGTGCCGAAACGCTGCACCGCAAACACGGCTGCGAGAATGAGCAATGTCAGCGGCACCACATAGGGCTGGAAGGTGGGGGTGACGACGTTCATGCCCTCGACCGCCGACAGCACCGAGATGGCGGGCGTGATGACGGCATCGCCGAAGAACAGCGACGCGCCGACGATGCCGATGCCGAGCACGATCGCCGAGCGTGTCGGAAAAGTACCGCGCGCCAGCGCCATCAGCGACAGCACGCCGCCCTCGCCGCGGTTGTCGGCGCGCAGCACGAACATGATGTATTTCACCGTCACCGTGATGGTGAGCGACCAGATAATCAGCGACAGCACGCCGAGAATGTCGGCGCGGTTGGCCACGTCGCCGCCCGACGAGGCGTGCAGCGCCTCGCGGAAGGCGTAGATCGGGCTCGTGCCGATATCACCATAGACGACGCCAAGCGCCCCCAGCATCAGCACCTTGGCGCTGTGCTGTTCGATCTCTGGATGGCTCGATTGGTCGACGGGTTCTGCCTCAGCACCATTGGCAAGGGCCATGGACCACACTCCGATAAAACGCGCGGTGCTCTACGCTTGCTGCAGTGCAATATCAAGTGCCCTAGCGTGAGGGCTCCCATGCCGCCGACGCACGGCTTCACTGTGCACGGAGCGCGCCTGCATCGTCATCCGATAGAAACGGCCTCGTCAGATAGCGACCTGCGTGCCGATCTCGACCACGCGTCCGGTGGGAATCTGGAAATACTCTGTCGCATCCGCTGCCGTCCGCGCAAGGCCGATGAACAGCCGGTCCTGCCAGACCGGCATGCCGGAATTGGGCGAGGCCTTAAGCGAGCGACGCGACAGGAAGAACGACGTCGTCATGATGTCGAACTTCCAGCCCTGCTTGCGGCAGATGGCCAAGGCGCGTGGAATGTTGGGCTGCTCCATGTAGCCGAAAGTCAGCGTCACCCGCATGAACAGCTCGTTGACTGTCTCCAGCTTCACGCGCTCGCTGTCCGGCACGACCGGCTGCGGCGCCGTCACCACCGACAGGATGACGTTCTTTTCGTGCAGCACCTTGTAGTGCTTGAGGCTGTGCATCAGCGCCGTGGGGGCGCTCAGCGGATCGCTGGTCAGGAACACGGCGGTGCCCGAGACGAGCTGCGGCTTCTTCTTCAACAGGTTCGCCGCGAGGAAATCGAGCGGGATCTCGTTGCGGCGCGTCTTGTCGAAAAGGTAGCGGGTTCCGCGGATCCAGGTCCACATGATCAGGCCCATGAGGCAGGCGACAGTGATCGACACCCAGCCCCCTTCGACGATCTTGACAACGTTGGCCGAGAAGAAGCCGAGATCGATGACGCCGAACAGCAATGCCAGCGCCAGTGCGGCCGCAACCTGCCATTTCCAGAGCCAGCGCATGACGACGAACAAAAGGATCGTCGTCATCAGCATCTCGCCGGTCACCGAAATGCCATAGGCCGAGGCGAGCGCGCTCGAGCTGCCGAAACCGACGACCAGAAGCATGACGCCGAGTGCCACCAGGAGATTGACCCTCGGCATATAGATCTGGCCGCTCTGCATCTCGGAAGTATGCTGCACTTCGATACGGGGCAGAAGGTTGAGCTGCACGGCCTGCCGTGTCAGCGAGAAGGCGCCGGAAATGACGGCCTGGCTGGCGATGACGGTGGCCGCGGTCGCCAGGCCCACCATAGGCATCAGCGCCCATTCGGGCAGCATCTGGAAGAACGGGTTGGTGGGCTTGCCGCCATGCGAAAGCACGAAGGCGCCCTGCCCGAAATAATTCAGGAGCAGGCAAGGGAAGACGATTGCGAACCAGGCCATCACGATCGGCTTGCGGCCGAAATGGCCGAGGTCGACATAGAGCGCCTCGGCGCCGGTGACGGCCAGGAACACGGCGCCCACGGTGACGAAGGCGCCTGTCGGCGTGGTGGCGAGATAATAGATCGCGTAATATGGATTGATCGCCAGGAAGACGGACGGGTCGTCGACGATATGATAGACGCCAGCCGCTCCGATGGCCACGAACCATGTCGCCGTCACCGGTCCGAACACCGCCGCCACCTTGCCCGTGCCAAAGCGTTGCACGGCGAAAAGCACGGCCAGGATGACCAGCGTGATCGGGACCACATAGGCATCGAGCGCCGGGGTGACGACTTTCAGGCCCTCAACCGCCGAAAGCACCGAGATCGCCGGCGTGATGATCGAATCGCCGAAGAACAATGCCGCGCCGCAAAGGCCGATAACCAGGATGAAACGCGAGCCCGGGGGGTAGGCGCTGCGCGCCAGCGACATCAGCGACAGCGTGCCGCCTTCGCCCTTGTTGTCGGCCCTGAGCACGAAGGCGACATATTTGATCGTGACGATGATGGTGAGCGCCCAGACGATCAGCGACAGCACGCCGAGCACGTCATGGCGGGCGACCGAGCTTGACGAGGCATGCAGCGCCTCGCGGAAGGCGTAGATCGGGCTCGTGCCGATATCGCCGTAGACGACGCCCAGCGCGCCAAGCATGAGAACCTTGGTGCTGTGCTGCCGCTCGGTTTCGGCATGGCCCGAGCGTTCGAGGGATTCCGTCTCGCTGGCGTTGGCTAGCACCATGAACCCCATTTCATCAGATTCGCCACGCTTCGCGGTCGCCGCAACACGCGGGACGCATCGAAACTGCCGGAGTTACGCAAGGCGCCCTACCATCCGCAGGCCTTCAAGAACCGCCCGACAGTGCCGGCCATGCCATACTCCAGCGCATCCGCTGTCAACCCATGTCCGATCGATACTTCGGCTAATGCCGGAATGCGTTTGGCCAGCGGCGGCAGGTTCTTCACGGTCAGATCGTGGCCGGCATTGACACCGAGCCCGGCCGCGAACGCCGCATCAGCGGTTTTTCCCAATCTTTCCAGTTCTTTCGCCGCCTTTGCGGAATCAGAATGGTAACCTCCATATGGCCCGGTATAGAGCTCGATGCGGTCGGCGCCGGTGTCGCGAGCCGCACTGACCGCGTCCGGATTCGCGTCGGAAAACAAAGACACGCGAAACCCGCCCTTCTTCAACCGCTTGACGATCGGAGTGAGGAACGCCGCCTGGGCGACGAAGTTCCAGCCATGGTCAGAAGTCGCCTGCGCAGGGTCGTCCGGCACCAGCGTCACTTGCTCGGGCTGGTTCTTTTCAACAAGCGCCAGGAAATCCTCGGTCGGATAGCCCTCGATGTTGAATTCCGCGCCCGGAAACTCGTCGTCGATCAGCGCCCTGATCTCCGGCAGGTCGGAATGCCTGGTGTGCCGCTCGTCAGGGCGCGGATGGACCGTCAGCCCGTGCGCGCCGGCGGCAAGCGCTATGCGGCCAAGTCCGGTCACGCTCGGCCATGGCAGGTCGCGACGGTTGCGCAGCATGGCGACGGCGTTGAGATTGACCGAAAGCTTGGCGGGCATGAGCTGGGGTCCAGTGGATCGGCGCGCATCTATAGCGCCTTTGACGGGAACAGATAGAGGGTTTCGCGTGTTCCAGGGGATAGATGGAGGCTAAGATAAGGATTTGCCAGTGAATTTCCTCGAAGCCGTGCCGGCGATCCGCCGCATCGAGACCAATCGCGATGCGCTTTTCGCCATCGACGTCGTCGGCGATGTCTCGCCGGCCGACGCGGAAAACCTGTTCGGCCTGCTGGAGGCCGCCTACGCGCTGCATCCCAGGATCGACGTGCTGGTCAGGTTGACCGACGAGGAAAGCGTCGACTGGGCCAATATCAAGCAAGACACGCTCAAGCAGGGCGTGGCCGACGCGATGCAACATGTCGTGCGCTGCGCGGCCATCGGCGAGCCGAGTTGGGCCCCCCTCGTCGCCGGCCTTTTCCCCAAGACGCTGCCTTTCGAATTCAGGCGCTTTGGCGTCGACGACGAGGAAGCCGCCTGGCAATGGCTTGGCGCAAGACCAACGGACTAGGGTTGTTGAGATTCAGGTCAGGCCGAGCCGGAGTCGAAGACGGGCGCGAAGCGACCAAACTGATGGTTTCCGGGAACCGGCCTACGCCGGCCGTAGCCTTCATAGAGCGGAGATGCTTATGAGAGCTTCGGCCGGCGAAGGCCGGAGCGGAGCGTGCTTGACGTATGTGAGCACCGGAAGCGCAGGAAGCCGCCATTTGCAGGCCGGCCTCACCTGAAGCCCAACAACCCTAGCGCACCACCGTCAGCCGCTCGGCGGCCCGGGTGATGGCGGTGTAGAGCCAGCGCTGCCTGGTCTCCTTGAACGCCCAGCTCTCGTCGAACAGCACCACGTCGTTCCACTGCGAGCCCTGCGCCTTGTGCACGGTCAGCGCATAGCCGTAATCGAAATCGTCGAAGCGCTTCTTCTGCTGCCAGGGGATCTCGGCATCCGGATCCTCGAATGCCGCCTTGAGCAGCTTGATCTTGGCGACGCCGCGGTCGGGGTCGTCCTCTTCCGGCGAGACCAAAAGGTTGATGCCGGGCTTCACCGTCTCGCGCGACGAGGTCATCACCTTCCACAGCGAACCGTTGAGCAGCCCCTTGGCCGGGTCGTTGCGCAGGCAGACCAGCTTGTCGCCGGCTTGCGGGAAGTCGGCGATAAACCCCTTCAACTCGCGCAGCCTTTGATTGTAGCGCCGGCGCGTGCGGTTGGTGCCGACCAGCACCTGATCGGCCTTGAGCACCAGCTCCTGGTTGACTGCTTCCCTGCCGATCACCTGCGCCGTACCGTAGTCGCCATGCATGAATTCGCGGCCCTCGCGCACGTCGAGCGCCAGCCGGATGATCGGATTGTCGCGCGCCTGGCGGTGGATCTCGGTCAACAGAACGTCCGGCTCATGCTCGGTGAAGAAGCCGCCGCCCGAGATCGGCGGCAGCTGCGCCGGGTCGCCGAGCACCAGGATCGGCGTGCCGAAACTCTGCAGGTCGCGACCGAGCTGCTCGTCGACCATCGAGCATTCGTCGATGACGACAAGCTTGGCGCGCGAAATCGGGCTTTGCCGGTTGAGCGAGAAGGTCGGCGACATCGATGTCTTGCCGGTCACCTCGTCCTCAACCGATTCCTCGCCCTTCGGCCTGTAGATCAGCGAATGGATGGTGCGGGCGTTGGTCGCCCCCTTCGAGCGCAGCACCTGCGCCGCCTTGCCGGTGAAGGCGGCGAACTGCACCTGGCCGTCGACATGCTCGGCGAAATAGCGCGCCAGGGTGGTCTTGCCGGTGCCGGCATAGCCGAACAGCCGAAAGACCTGCGGCCGGCCCTCCTTGAGCCAGCGCCCGACCGCTTTCAGAGCCTCATCCTGCTGGGGAGAAAATTCCATCAATGCGACAGACCGGATTCGCTGACGAAAGACAAGATTGGCCGCTGTATCGACCGTGGTCGGCTGCGGGCGCTAGCCTCGACAACTCAGGCTACCAGTCGCCAATCGGAACGTAAAGAGAACAAAACGATCTATCGGCCTGCGCCTGGATCATTCTCCAGCAGGATAGGCTTGCCATGCGGCGTGGCATGCGCGGCGCGTTCCCAGGCGGCAGCGAGTTCATCGACCTCGCTCTTGCGGGCGACATCCTTCCTGGACAAAAGCTTCTCCAGCGCCGTCAGCCAGTGCTCGTAGTAATCGTGCCCGTCGCTCGCCGCGGCAGGCTGTTTCACCTCGGCGGATAAGGCCTCCGCCCATTCGCTCCACGAGAACAGGCCATTGCCGTGCAGCGCAATGGTCAGTGCGAAGGCTTCGGCCTGCCACGGCTCGGCAAAGACCGGCTCGTCGAAACCAGCCGGCAACGCACCTTCATGCCGGCTCAAGATAACTCTCCCAGGCGTCGATCGAGACGCTGAGCGTCGGATCGGCGCCCTCGCCCCAGATCTCGGCCCCGTCGAACACCACGGTGTAGACCCATTGCGGGTTCTCGCCCTTGCCGTGCGCATTGCTGTCGGGGAAGACGAAGCCGTCGCGCACCGCCTCGATCCTGCCGTTCTTGCCGCGCGCATAACGCGGCAGGCGCGTATGGCCGGTCGGGTTGAAATTCTTTGTGCGCACCCGGTCGCCCGGCTGAAAACGCGCCGGCGTGGCGACCGGCCGGTTGCACGGCCCGCCCTTAGCGAGCACTGCGGGTACATCCGCCGCCTTCAGCACTCTCTTCGGCGTCGCCGCGGGATCGACTGCCTTGCCGGCGGCAAGGTCGCGCTCGGTGACGAAGCCGTGGCGTTTCAGGAGCGTTTCCAGCGCCTTGATCCAGATCTGATAGTAGCTCGATGAGTAATAGTCGGCGGGATGCAGCGATTCCCGCGCATGCCGGCTTTCGTCGATGTTCCAGGCGCCCATGCCGCCGGCGGTGAGCGTCACGCCCAGCGCCCGCCGCTCCCAGGCCGCGTGGAAATAGGGCTCGTCCTTCTCGGGCGCGACCGGCCCGAAACCCATTTGACCGCCGAGATCCTGCGGTCCGTTCATGCGGGTTCCCCTTCCGGCTCTTTGGCAAGCGCGGTGCCGATCATCGCATCGCGGCTGACCAGTCCGGCGAGCTGCTCTTCGCTCCAGCCCTCGGTCCCCTTGGGACGCATCGGCACCACCAGGTAGCGAAGCTCTGCCGTCGAATCCCAGACGCGGATTTTCTTCTCCGCCGGCAGTATCAGTCCGAACTCCTCCAGCACGCCGCGCGGATCGATGACCGCCCGCGAGCGGTAAGGCGGCGCCTTGTACCAGACCGGCGGCAGGCCGAGCACCGACCACGGATAGCAGGAGCAGAGCGTGCAAACGACGAGGTTGTGCGTCTCGGTGTTGAACACGGCCTGCATGTGCTCGCCCTGCCGGCCGGTGTAGCCCAGCGACGCGATTGCCGCGGTCGCGTCGCGCTTGAGCCATTCGGCATAGGCTGGATCGTTCCAGGCCTTCGCCACCACCCGCGCGCCGTTGCGCGGGCCGATCTTCGTCTCATAGGTGTCAACGATGACGTCGATGGCCGCAGGGTCGATCAAGCCCTTTTGGGTCAGGATCGTCTCCAGCGCGCGCACGCGCGCCGCGAACGGATCGAGCTCGTTGTCGTGGTCATGATCATGGGACATGGTCACAGACTAGGATCGGCTGCGGCCGGCCGCAAGCGCCACGGCTTGGGCCAGTCGGAGCGATCTACTCGGCTGCCGTCTTCTGCGGCTCGGGTTCGCCGTCGAACAGCGAGGCTTGCTCGCCGCTTTCCACCACATGCAGCGCCGGCCGGCTCTTCTTCGACGAGAAGCTGAGCAGCCAGCCCGAGAAATTCTCGAAATAGACGTAGATCACCGGCGTGACGAACAGCGTCAGCGCCTGCGAGGCGAGCAGGCCGCCGACCACGGCAACGCCGAGCGGCTGGCGCAATTCGGCGCTGGCGCCGGTGCCGAGTGCGATCGGGAACGTGCCCATCAACGCCGCAAGCGTCGTCATCATGATCGGCCGGAAGCGCATCAGGCAGGCTTTGTGGATGGAGTCCCTCGCCGACATGCCCTGCCGCCTGAGCTCCAGCGCGACGTCGACCATCATGATGCCGTTCTTCTTCACGATGCCGATCAGCATCAGGATGCCGATCACCGCGATCACCGACAGATCCATGCCGGCGAAGCGCAGCGCCACCACAGCGCCCAGCACCGCCGACGGCAGGCCGGTGAGGATGGTGAGCGGGTGGATGAAGCTCTCATAGAGCATGCCAAGCACGATATAGATCGTCAGGACCGCGCCGCCGATCAGCAGCCCCTGATTGGCAAGCGAATCCTGGAAGGTCTTGGCCGTGCCGGCAAAGCTCGTCGAGATCTCCTTCGGCATGCCGATCTGTTCTTTGAGCTGGTCGATGCGGGTCACCGTGTCGCCGAGCGATACGCCTTGCGGCAGGTTGTAGGAGATCGTCACCGCCGGAAGCTGACCGAGCTGATTGATCGTCAGCGCGCCGGCCGTGCGGTCGACATGGGCGAAGGCGCCGAGAGGCACCAGGCTGCCGCTCGCCGTCCGCATCTGGATGGCGAGCATCCGCTCGGGCGACCATTCGATCTTGGGATCAAGCTCGGTGATGACCTCATAGCTGTCGGCCGAACCGAAGATCGTCGAAACCTGGTCGGTGCCGAAGCCGCCATAAAGCGCGGAGCGCAGCGTGTCGGTGTCGATGCCGAGCTGGGCGGCCTTGTCACGGTCGATCACAAGCGATGCCTGCAACGCGTTGTTCTGCAGGTCGCTGGTGACGTCGGTGAACATCGTATGGTCCGCCGCCATCGCGTCGTTCAGCTTCTGCGCCCAGATGTCGGTCTGGCGGGTATCCAGGCCCTGCACCACGAGCTGATAGGCGCTGGCCGACGACCGCGAGCCGAGCCGCAGGTTCTGCACGGGCTGCATGTAAGTCTCAATGCCCGCCACGCCGGCCAGCTGGCGTCTCAGATCCGAAAGCACCTTCTCGATGTTGGGCCGCTGATCCTTGCCCTTGAGCTGGACGAAGAGCTGGCCCTGGTTGAGCGCGTTGTTGCCGCTGCCCGCCGACCAGGCCACATGGTCGACATAGGGCGACTTCGAAAACACGCTGGCCACCTGCCCTTGCAGCTTCGCCATGGCGTCGAACGAGATGTCCTGGCGCGCGATCGTGGTCACCGATATCTGGCCGATATCCTCCTGCGGAAAGAAGCCCTTCGGGGAGACCTGGATCACCCACACCGACGCCGCGGCGGTCGCGATGAAGACGAGGAACACCAGGAAAGTGTTTCGCAGGCAGAAGCCCAGAATCCGGTCGTAGCCGCGCGTGATGAGGTCCGGCTTATGACCGGGGGCGTGCTTTTCGCGATCGGCCTTGGTCACCGACAACAGACGCGAGCAGAGCATCGGCGTCAGCGTCAGTGACACGAACATCGAGGCCAGGATGGCGACGGTCACCACGACGGCGAATTCGTTGAAGATGCGGCCGATGACGCCGCCCATCAGAAGCACCGGAATGAACACCGCCACCAGCGAGATCGAGATCGAGATGATGGTAAAGCCGATTTCGCGCGCCCCCTTCAACGAAGCGTCGAAGGCGGACAGCCCGTCCTCTTCCATATGGCGGAAGATGTTTTCCAGCATGACGATGGCGTCGTCGACGACAAGGCCGACGGCCAAAGTCAATCCCATCAGCGAGATATTGTCGATCGAGAAGCCGAACAGGAACATAGCGCCAAGCGTGGCGATCAGCGAGATCGGCACCGCCACCGCCGGGATGATCGTCGCCGTCACCCGCCGCAGGAATACAAAGATCACCAGCACCACCAGCGCGATGGTCAAGAGCAGCGTGAACTGGACGTCGTCGACGGCCTGGCGGATCGATGTCGAGCGGTCATTGAGCAGCTTGATCTGGGCGGCGCCCGGCATCTGGTCCTGGAAGGACGGCAGCATCGCCTTGACCTTGTCGACAACGTCGACGGTATTGGCGTCGGGCTGGCGCTGCACGGCCATGATGATCGCGCGCGTGCCGTCATACCAGCTCGCCGTCGTCGTAGTCTGCACGGAATCGACGACGCGCGTCACGTCGCCCAGCCGCACCGGGCGGCCGTTCTTGGTGGCGATGATGAGGTTGGAGAAGCCTGCGGCGTCGGTAAGCTGCGTGTTGGCGGTAATCGTCAGCTGCTGCTTGTTGTTCTGCAGCACGCCGAGCGGAGTGTTGCTGTTGGCCGAGGTGATGGCGGCCTGCAGCTGATCGATCGAGATACCGCGCGCGGCCAGCGCGGTCGGATCGATCTGGATGCGCACGGCGTATTTCTGCTGGCCGAAGATCGAGACCTGGGCCACGCCGTCGATGGTCGACAGCGACGGTGACATGACGTTTTCCGCGAAGGCGTCGAGGTCGGTCAGCGGGACCGTGTCGCTGACCAGCGACATCAGGAGGATCGGCGCGTCGGCCGGATTGACCTTGCGATAGCTTGGCGGCGAGGTCATTTCCGGCGGCAGCGATCTTTGCGTTCGCGCGATCGCTGCCTGGACATCCGCGGCCGCGGCATCGATGTCGCGGTTGAGCACGAACTGGATGGCGATCGAGGTCTGGCCAAGCGAATTGGTGGTCGAGATCGAATCGATGCCGGCGATCGTCGCGAATTGCTTGATCAGCGGCGTCGCCACCGATGTCGCCATCGTCTCCGGCGACGCGCCAGGCAGGCTGGCCGAAACGTTGACCACCGGAAATTCGGCGCTGGGCAGCGCCGCCACCGGCAGGAACTTGTAGGCAAAAATACCGCCCAGAATGAGGGCGAACGACATCAGAAGGGTGGCGACAGGCTTGCGGATGCAGAATTCGGAGATCATTGGCTCGCCCCGCCGGCCTTGTCGGCCTCCGCGACCTTGGGCGATGCCTGTTCACCGGATCCCGCGGCGGCTTTGCCTTCATGCACCGCCGCGCCGTTTTTCAACCGTGTCTGGCCTTCGACGACGACCTTCTCGCCGCTCTTGAGCCCGTCGCTGATGGCGCTGTTTTGGCCTTCCGTCAGCGCCACCTGCACCGGCCGCATCTCGACGGTGTTGTCCGGCTTGACGACATAGACGAACGGCCCCTTCTGGCTGGGCTGCACCGCGACCGTCGGAACGGAGGTCATCTGCGGCATCATGCCGGCCTCGAGCACGACGTTCACATACTGCCCAGGCCACAGCGAAAGATCCGGATTCGGTATGCTCGCCCGCGTGGCGATGGTGCCGGAGGCCGTATCGACGCTGGAATCGACGAAATCGAGTGTGCCCTTGCCGATCGGCGTGGGATCGCCGGTCTTGGTCAGCGCCACGTCGCCTTGCTGTGGATCGGAGAGCGCCTTGTGCAACAGGGCAAGGTTGCTCTCGGGCAGCGTGAAGTTCACCTGCAGCGGATCCATCTGCGTGATGGTGACCAGCGGCGTCGAGCTGCTCGAGTTGCCGTTGCTGGTGGTGACGAGATCGCCGACCGACACGTTGACCGCGCCGAGCCGGCCCGAGATCGGCGCCGTAATCGTTGCATAGCTCAATTGCACGGTGTCGGCATCGATGGTCGCCTTGTCGGCGTCGATGGTGGCGGCCGCGGCCTTCTGCGCCGCCAGCGCCTGATCGTAGGTCTGCTGCGTGCCGGCCTGCTTGGCCACGAGGTCCTTGGCGCGCTGCAGATCGGCCTGGGCGCTTACCAGCATCGCCTGGTCCTTGGCGAGCTGCGCCTGATCCTTGGCGAGCTGCGCCTTCAGCGCGCGGTCATCGAGCGAAATGAGCAGATCGCCGGCTTTGACCATCTGCCCGTCCTTGACCGCGATCGAGACGATCTGGCTGGAAACACGGGCATTGATATTGACCACCTCCGGTGACGAGACGAAGCCGATGGCATAGCGGCGGATCGGAAAATCGGCTGTCGTCGCGGTGGCGGAGACGATCGAGGCCGAACGCGGACCGCTGCCTTTCGCATTGTCGCTTTTCGCATTGTCCGGGGCACCGGCCGCTTTATCCCCGCTCGCCGTCTTGTCCGTGGCGGCCACGCTGGCCTGCTTGCCCGAAATCAGCTGCTTCACCTCGGCCAACGTCGTGGGCGAAAGATAGAGCCCGGCGCCCGCCAGACCGGCGACCGCAACAACTGCAAAGGCGATTTTTCCGCGCATCGACAAATAAGCCTTCTACCCGACACGCCGATCCCGGTGGTCCATTCTAGCTCGCTTCACGACCTCGTGCCGCGATTTTCGTGGAGTAGATAGGACAAGGCTTTGGCCGAAAAGGGCCAAAACGGGGCATTACGAAGATTTAATGTGCACTGCACAATAGCTAAGCAGCCGGCTAATATGCCGCCGCGGATTCTCCCGTCTGCGTAAAATGCCTCAGCGGAGCATCGGCCACAGCGTCGCCGCCAAGAGCACGCCCATGGCGATGTTGAACCATTTCAGCCGCACCGGATCCGACAGGAAGCCGCGCAGCGCCGTGCCGAAGCCGGCCCATACCGAAACGCTGGGCAGGTTGACGATGGTGAAGGCGATCGAGATGAGCGCCACCGAGACGAACGGGTGATCGGCATTGGTGTAGACGGCCATCGCGGTGATCGCCATCACCCATGCCTTGGGATTGACCCACTGGAATGCGGCGGCGTCGATGAAGCGCATCGGCCGGCCCTGCGCCCCTTTTCCGTCGCTTATCGAGCGCGACATGGCGATCTTCCAGGCGAGGTAGAGCAGGTAGGCGGCACCGGCGATCTTCAGCGCCGTATGCAGCGCCGGCACCGCCGTCAGCACCGCGCCCAGCCCGAAGCCGACGGCCAGCAACAGGACCAGGAAGCCGATGCTGATGCCCAGCATGTGCGGAACCGTCCTGGCGATACCGAAATTGACGCCGGAAGCGAGCAGCATGAGGTTGTTCGGCCCCGGCGTGATCGAAGTCACGAAGGCATAGACCAACAGGGCAAGGAATGCGTCGAGCGACATGTTATCCTCCCGGATATGTCAGCCTTACTGTCCTTTTAGCAAATGCGCAAAAGCCAGAAACGGGCAACCGCCGGGCCAAAGTTTTGAAACAGGACGGTCGTCCTGTTCACATTCCCTGCGGACCGCGATTCATCGCGGCGACGCCGGTGCGGCAGATCTCGACCAGGCCGAGCGGCTTCATGATGGCGATGAACTGATCGAGCTTGGAACCCTTGCCGGTGATCTCGAAGATGAAATGCTCGGTGTTGGCGTCGATGACCGAGGCGCGGAAAGCATCCGCGAGCCTCAGCGCCTCGACCCGGGCGTCGCCTGTGCCGGCGACCTTCACCAACGCGAGCTCGCGTTCCAGCGGGCGCTCCTGCCCAAGCTCATGCGAGCGCACGGTCAGGTCGACCACCCGGTGCACCGGCACGATGCGCTCGAGCTGATGCTTGATCTGCTCCATCACATGCGGCGTGCCGCGCGTCACGATGGTGATGCGCGACAGATGTTTCTCATGCTCGGTCTCGGAAACGGTAAGGCTTTCGATGTTGTAGCCACGACCGGAAAACAGGCCGATCACGCGGGCAAGCACGCCCGGCTCGTTGTCGACCAGCACTGAAAGCGTGTGCGTTTCCGGCTTTTCGGTTTCCTTGGCGATAAAATAGGCGGAGCCGGTCGGTTGAAGGTGCTGTGCGTTCATAAGGTGAATCTCGATTTCAAACTTTTGAGCTAATTCTCTGTTTGCGCACGGCTTTCTCGCGACAGCCCCGCCTTGATGGCTGGTGTTATGGATGGAGCATGATGTTGCCCGAAAACCGCTTCTCACTTTTCGGCATCATGCTCTAAACCAGTTCCCTGCCCTTGGCGTCGATGGCGTTGGCCACCGCCTCGTCGGTCGCCTCGTCGGGCAGCAGCATCTCGTTATGCGCCTTGCCCGACGGGATCATCGGGAAGCAGTTGGCCAAGGTCGCCACGCGGCAGTCGAACAGCACCGGCTTCTTCACCGTGATCATCTCGCGGATCGCGTCGTCGAGCTCGTCCGGCTTGTCGCAGCGAATGCCGTGGCCGCCATAGGCTTCCGCCAGCTTGACGAAATCCGGCATCGCCTCGGTGTAGGAATGCGACAGCCGGTTGCCGTGCAGCAGCTGCTGCCATTGGCGCACCATGCCCATATACTGGTTGTTGAGGATGAATATCTTGATCGGCGCCTCGTATTGCACCGCCGAGCTCATCTCCTGCATGGTCATCTGCACCGAAGCGTCGCCGGCAATGTCGATGACCAGCGCGTCGGGATGCGCGATCTGCACGCCGAGCGCGGCCGGCAGGCCATAGCCCATCGTGCCGAGGCCGCCCGACGTCATCCAGCGATTCGGCTTGTCGAAATGATAGTGCTGCGCCGCCCACATCTGGTGCTGGCCGACCTCGGTGGTGATGTAGGTGTCCTTATCTTTGGTCAGTTCGTAGAGCCGCTGGATCGCGTATTGCGGCATGATCACGTCGTTGTTCATCTTGTAGGCGAGCGAATCCCGCGCTCGCCATTTCGCGATCTGCTCCCACCAGGGATAGAGCGCCTTCTTGTCGACCTTGGCGGTCGCCCGCCACAGCCGCACCATATCTTCGAGCACCCTGCCGACATCGCCGATGATCGGCACCTCTGTGTGAACGTTTTTGTTGATCGACGACGGGTCGATATCGATGTGGATCTTCTTCGAGTTCGGCGAGAAGGCGTTGAGCCGGCCGGTGATGCGGTCGTCGAAGCGCGCGCCGATGCAGACCATCACGTCGCAATCATGCATGGCCATATTGGCTTCGTAGGTACCGTGCATGCCGAGCATGCCGACCCAGTTCTTGCCGGATGCCGGATAGGCGCCGAGGCCCATCAGCGTCGAGGTGATCGGAAAACCGGTGAGATCGACCAGCTCGCGCAGCAGATGGCTGGCTTCCGGACCGGAATTGATGACGCCGCCGCCCGAATAGATGATCGGCCTCTTCGCGCCGGCCATCAGCTCGACCGCGGCCTTCACCTTTTCCAGGTCACCCTGGACCTTCGGCTGGTAGCTGGTGCGCGGCGCCGTTTGCGGCGGCACGTAGGTGCCCTTGGCGAACTGCACGTCCTTCGGAATATCGACCACGACCGGGCCGGGTCGGCCGGTCGTCGCGACATGGAACGCCTCATGGATGGTGGCGGCGAGCTCGTTGACGTCCTTCACCAGCCAGTTGTGCTTGGTGCAGGGTCGCGTGATGCCAACCGTGTCGCATTCCTGGAAGGCGTCGGAGCCGATCAGCGAGGTCGGCACCTGGCCGGTGAGGCAGACCAGTGGGATCGAATCCATCAGCGCGTCCTGAAGCGGCGTCACCGCATTGGTGGCCCCGGGACCGGACGTCACCAAAAGCACGCCGGCCTTGCCGGTCGAGCGGGCATAGCCTTCGGCCGCGTGGCCGGCGCCCTGCTCGTGCCGCACCAGAATGTGCTCGACCTCGTCCTGCTGGAAAATCTCGTCGTAGATCGGAAGCACGGCGCCGCCCGGATAGCCGAACACATGCTTGACGCCGTTGTCCTTCAGCGCCTGCACCACCATTTCGGCGCCCGTCATTTCGCGCCGCTCGTTCTGTCCGTTGCTCATCGGTCTGGTCCCGTAATGTTCGCCGCGTGGCGATTTGCTGGTCGTTTAGTCGTGTTCAAGGCAATAAAAAAGGCCCCCGAGGGAGCCTGTGTGATGCGCATGGGAGGTTTTCGCCCGGCGGTTACACCGCCTTGCCCACGCGCCAGCCTACGAGAATGAGTGCCGTTTTCATGGGCGCGGACAATAAGGGCCAAAACGCGGGCTCGTCAATGGGGTCCAGCGCGAATTCACTCGCCTGTGGGAGACGGCGCCTGCGCGCAACCCCCCACAGCTACCATAGTACAGTTGAGCGTCGCTCTCCGACGCACCACTATACGCTGGCAAAAGACGTGCGAGGAGGACGCATGGCTGGCGAGCACATACGCGAGATCGAGCAGGTCCTGTCCGGCGTGCGATCGCCTCGCGACGATGTCATAGTTCAATCCTGGCTGCGCTGCATCGCTACCCATCGACTCGACCCGGCACGGCCGATCGAAGCCCATATCGTCCTAACAGATTGATTTCATTGCAATCGCTCATGAGCATCGCGGTTGGCAGGCTGCTTACTGCTGATGCCGGACTCTAGCAAAGTGGAGGAGAACAAATGCTCGAGAGAACACCCACCACCAAGGCGCAAGCGCTGCTCGACAAGTTCGGCAAGGCGCTGGAAGCCGGCGACATCGACAGCGCCGTCAACTGCTTCCAGGCCGATTGCTACTGGCGCGACCTCGTCACCTTCACTTGGAACCTGAAGACGATGGAGGGCCAGGACCAGATCCGCGACATGCTGCAGGCGACGCTGGCCAGCACCAAGCCGACCGGATGGGCGGTGGCCAAGGGCGAGGAAGCGAGCGAGGACAGCGGCGTCACCACTGCCTGGATCACCTTCGAGACGAGCGTGGCGCGCGGCTTTGGCCTCGTGCGGTTCAAGGGCGACCTGATCTGGACCCTGCTCACCACCATGGCGGAGCTGAAAGGCCATGAGGAGAAGGCCGGCTTCACGCGTCCTCTCGGCGCCAAGCACGGCCACGGCAAGGGCCGCAAGACCTGGCGTGAGGAGCGCGACGACGAGATCGCCGAGCTCGGCCACACCAAGCAACCCTATGTCGTGATCATCGGCGGAGGCCAGGGCGGTATCGCGCTCGGCGCCCGGCTGAAACAGCTCGGTGTGCCCACCATCATCGTCGAGAAGAACGAGCGTCCGGGCGACTCTTGGCGCAAGCGCTACAAGTCGCTCTGCCTGCACGACCCGGTCTGGTACGATCACCTGCCCTATATCGACTTCCCGATGAACTGGCCGGTCTTCGCGCCCAAGGACAAGATCGGCGACTGGCTGGAAATGTACACCAAGGTGATGGAGCTGAACTATTGGTCTTCCACCACCGCCAAATCCGCCAAATACGACGAGAAGACCAAGGAATGGACGATCGTCGTCGAGCGCGGCGGCAAGGAGATCGTGCTCAAGCCGAAGCAACTGGTGCTGGCGACCGGCATGTCGGGCAAGGCGAACTGGCCGAAATACAAAGGCCAGGACATCTTCAAGGGCGAGCAACAGCACTCCTCGACCCATCCCGGACCGGACAAATACCGCGGCAAGAAGGTGGTGGTCATCGGCTCCAACAACTCGGCCCACGACATCTGCGCGGCGCTGTGGGAAGGCGGCGCCGACGTGACCATGGTGCAGCGCTCGTCGACCCACATCGTCAAGTCGGACACGCTGATGGATATCGGGCTTGGCGCGCTCTACTCCGAGCAGGCGGTGGAGAACGGCATGACGACGGGCAAGGCCGACATGATCTTCGCTTCGTTGCCCTACCGCATCCTGCACGAGTTCCAGATCCCACTTTACCGGCAGATGAAGGAACGCGACGCGAAATTCTACGATGACCTGGAAAGGGCCGGCTTCATGCTCGACTGGGGCGACGACGGCTCGGGCCTGTTCATGAAATATCTGCGCCGCGGCTCCGGCTACTATATCGATGTCGGCGCCTGCGACCTCGTCATCGACGGCTCGATCAAGCTGAAGAGCGGACCGGGCGCCGCGGTGCAGGAACTCACCGAAACCGGCGTCAAATTCGTCGACGGCACCGAATTGCCGGCTGACTTGGTGATCTATGCCACCGGCTACGGCTCTATGAACGGCTGGGCCGCCGACCTCATCTCGCAGGAGGTGGCGGACAAGGTCGGCAAGGTCTGGGGCCTCGGCTCCGCCACCACCAAGGATCCGGGTCCCTGGGAAGGCGAGCAGCGCAACATGTGGAAGCCGACGCAGCAGGAAGCGCTCTGGTTCCACGGCGGCAACCTGCACCAGTCGCGCCACTATTCGCAATATCTGTCGCTGCAGCTGAAGGCCCGCCAAGTTGGCCTGCCGACGCCTGTCTACGGGCTGCAGGAGGTGTACCACAAGAGCTGACGCACGGCGCTCTCGCGGATGGCAGAAGCCCAACGGGCCGGGCTTCTGCCATCTATGCCGCCTTCTCCGCCGCGAACTTCTTCACCACTCGCTCGAGCAAAGGCACGTAGTCGCGAAAGGCCCGCGTCTTCATGTCGGCGATTTTGCCGCCTTCGTCCCAGATGCGCACGCGCACCGCTTCGTCGTGGAAGGGATTGCTGCGGAACTCAGCCACCTCCTCCGCGCTCATCGGCCCGCCCTGCAGCGACAGCGTATGCACCGAAGCCGGCGACAGCTTGCTGAAATAGGTCGGATCGGTGGCGCAGAGATAGCGTTTGGCCGAGACATGCAGCCTGACGCATTCGACGATGACCGGCGGGAAGAAGGGCGCCAGCACCTCACCGCCCGCCTCGTCATGGTGCTTGTCCTCGACGTCGTCGGGCGAATAGGTGCCGAACTCGCTGGTGTAGTGGCCGATGTCGTGCAGCAGCGCCGCCGCCACAAGCTCCTCCGGCGCGCCGTCCTGCTCGGCCAGCCACGCGCCCTGCAGCATATGCTCCGACATGGTGACCGGCTCGCCGAGATAGGATTCGGCGCCGCGGCGCTCGAAAATATCGGCGATGAATTCGACGATATTGCCTGCGTTCAATTCGTTGGGCTTCATTCCGCCGCCTCCTTGAAACCATGCTCGATCGCCGCAAGCGTCGACAGCAGGCCGTCCTTGTCGGCGTAGCAGCCCTGCAGCCAGCGCTTGCCGCTGCCGGAAAACGCCTTGCGCGCATGCATGACGCGGGTGTTGTCGACTATGAAGGATTGCCCCGCCTCGAGCTTGAACGTCACCTCGAAAGCAGGATCCTCGATCAGCTCGGCGAAACGGCGATAGGCCGCGTAGTATTTCTCCATGTCGGCGAAGGGCACGTCGACCGCCGGCGCCAGCGAGCGGTTGTTGAAGCGGATGCAGATGAGCTCCCCATCGGGCCCGAGCTCGATCATCGGCCGCTTGGACTGCAGCCGCACGCCCGACGAGCCGGCATATTCGAAACGCGCCGGATGGGAAGAGAGCAGCCGGAAGCCCTCCGGATTTTCCGACTGAAGTGCGGCAGCCACCGCGAACCCGTCGATGACGCTGGACTCGCCGCCTTCGACCGTGTTCTCGATGCAGGCGAGGATCTGCAGCGTCGGCACCGGATCGCGATAGGGGTTGTCGGTATGCGCCTGCAGCCCGAGATTGGTGTAGGCGAGGTTGTTCGGATTGATCTCGGCCCGCACCTCGAACCAGCGCCCATAATTGGTCTCCCTGATATAGCCGAACAGGTCCGCCACCTTGCACAGCGCGCCGGATTCGGCGGACAGGCCGTCCATGATAGCGAAGCCGAAGCTGCGGACCGCGGCGAGCCATTGCCGCAAGACGTTGCTGTCGCGGCTGGCCTCCGTATAAGTCGCGCGCGGCACGGAATTCTGCATCGTGGCTTTCGTCCAGCGCTCTATGTCGCCTCCCGTCCAGCCGGGTTCGCGCGCCTGCTGGCGATCATAGGCATGAGAGCGGAGCCAGCTTGAGGGAAAGCTGACGGCCTTGCCTTCAGGAGCGAATGTGACCTCCAGCGCTCCGCCCCTGATCTCAGCCGCGCCGATCCGCGTCTCGGCCGGAATATCGAGGATGGTGATCAGCCGCTGTCCGTTGCCGGCGCTGCGCGTCTTGTCGTCCAGCGCGTTGTCGCGCAGCCATATGGCATGGAAGCGGCTGCGCGCTCCGTCCTTCCAGCCAAGCTCGATGGTTCGTCCCTCGTCGCCCAGCGTCACTGTCGTCAACATGCCCAAAAGCTCCCATCCTAGATCGCGGCTGCGGGTACGGATTGCATGGTGGCTTCATCAAAGGCATAATTCAAATTATCGTTTTTCGGGTGATGGCGCTAAATTTCTGATGGCTGGAAGAACTTTCGATGCGATACCTCCGCTCGACTGGCTGCGCAGTTTCGAGGCGGCCGCCCGCCTGTCGAACTTCACTGCCGCGGCCGCCGAGCTCGGACTCACGCAAGCCGCCGTCAGCCAGCACATCCGCTTTCTGGAGGAGCGGCTCAAAACGCGATTGTTCGCGCGTCTGGCGCGCGGCGTGGCTCTGTCGCCGGAAGGCGCGGCCTATCTCCCGCACATCCAGTCGGCATTCGCGACCATCGGCAACAGCACGAACGAGCTGTTCGAGCCGCGTGCCGTGCAGATCGTCAGCATCCGCGTCCCCATCTCTTTCGCGATGCTGGTGCTGGTCCCGGCTCTTCCGGACCTGGCAAAGGTGCTGCCGCAGATCCGGCTCGATCTGGTGACCATCCATCGGCCGACCGACTACGACCAGCCGGGCTCGGCGCTCGACATACGTTTCGGCAACGGATCCTTTCCCGGGCGCGAGGCCGACCGGCTGACCATCGAGCGGCTTGTCCCGGTCGCGGCTCCGCCGCTCGCCCAAGGTGGCGAGTGGACGTCGTTGCCGCTTCTCCTGGTGGCGGGCGCGCGCGAGATGTGGGCGGAATGGTTCGCAGCCGCGGGATTTTCCGGCCATCCCCGGCGCTCGCACCGCTTCGACAGTTTCGTCGCCGCCATGGAAGCCGCGAAGGTCGGCGCCGGGGCGCTGCTCGGCTCGCGGCCGCTGATCGACGCGGCCCTCAAGGACAAGGTTCTCGTCAGGCTTTCCGATTTCGAGCTTTCGAGCCCATCGGGCCATTTCCTGACGAGACCGTCATCGTCGCGACTCTCCGGCGCCGAGCAGGATTTCCGCCGCTGGCTCCTGTCGCACATTGCCGGAAGTTCAGGATAGCGTGTCGCCGCTGCCCCGATCCGTTTCCAGTAGATAAGGGTGCCGGTGAGCCCGCCGTGTGGCTTGAGCGCGAAATCGGGGATCTCTCCAGCCAAGGTGAAACCAAGTTTCTCATAAAGCCCGGCCGCGCCCTCTTCGCTGGCCGTGTCCAGCACCAGCAGCGTACGGCCTTTCTCGACGGCCAGTTTCTCCGCTGCCCGCATCAGGGCGGTCGCGACGCCTTTGCCACGATGGTCGCGGCCGGTCATCAGCTTGGCGATCTCGGCGCGGTGCGGTTGGTTGGGCGGGAAGTCGAGCAACAGCGTGACGGTGCCGGCAAGCACCTCGCCATGCCATGCGCCCAGCACCGCCCTTTCGCCGCGCGCCGCCGCGGCAAGCGACTTGCGCCAGAATTCCCGCGCGGCCTCCGCCGACAATGGATGCATGAAGCTCACCGATCCGCCGGCGGCGACCGTCTCGATCAGCAGATCGGTGAGCATAGCGATGGTCGCTGCATCGTCGCGCAACGCCCGGATTTCAAGGGAGTTCATGCTGGCGCTCTCCAGGTGATGATATGTCGTTGACGAGGTCATTCGAAATGGCTGATGCGTTTGCGTCGTCGCGCCCGCCTGATTTCGGCGATGCGGTCGGCGTCGTCCTCGCTGAGATGACGGCCGCGCTCCAAAATCTCGAGCGTATATTCCTCGTAGGTCAGACCGAGCCGTTCGGCTCTCTCCAGCCGCATCAGCATGACGGCGTGGCTTGGCGCCTTCCAAGCCTTATCGTGGGCGGCGCGCCAGGCGAGGAAAATGTAGGCATCGCCCTTGCCCCAGGGCGGGCCGTCATAGTCGTCGAGCGGCGGCCCGCCATTGTGCGAGCGTTTTGGCCGGCGAGACATCGGAGTCAGTCCCTGACCAGCGCCACGAGATACTCCGCCGCATCCGGTCCGGGAGCATGAAAGACGCAATCCGAGGGCGCGCCCAGCGCCAGGCAGTCGCCAGGCTCGAGCCGGTGCACCACATCGCCCTCGGTGAAATCCAGCCTTCCGCCGATCAGCCATATCTGCTGTTTGATGAAGGCGTAGGACGCCGCCGGCAGACTGACCCTGGCACCTGCCGGAAGGCTGACCCTGACCAGTTCCAGCGGCATCTGCGATGCCGGCGATAGATACCGCCTGATGTACCCGGTTGCCGGATCCTGCCAGATCGGCTGCTCGTCCCGGCGCGAAATACCGCCGCCTTGCATCTCGGCCCGCGCGATCAGCGTCGACAGCGTCATGCCGAAGGCCGCCGCGATGCGCACCAGAAGCGCTGCGGTCGGACTGGTCGTACCGCGTTCGATGGCGCTCAGCATCGCCTTCGAAACGTCCGAGCGCTCAGCCAATTCGGCAAGCGACCAGCCCCTCAGCGTTCTTTCGGAGCGTATCCGCCGGCCGATCGTGGCGGTAATGCTATTCGATATATCACCCATCCGTCCAATATATCGGATTTTCTCGGCCTGGAAAGAGGCCAGTCGATCGAATTGTCGCGCTAGGCTTAACGCCGCCTACACCATCCGACCTCACCTGACTTTAACCCCGATTGGGTAGGGTCGAGGCTCCATGGAATGGGATCAGGTCAGCCATGTTTGTCGAACGCGAAGCCTCCGTTGGCGAACCGACTTCGCAGGAGCGCCGCAACATCCAGCAGAACGACAAGCGGATTCTGGGCAATGTCGTGCAATGCGACGGCGCGCGTGCAACCATCAGTGCCCATGCCGAAGACACCGAAGGCGCGATCAGCGGCCTTTGGACCGTCGGTAAGATGATCTCCATCAATCTCGGTTCGACACGAACGGTCGGCCTTGTCTATGCCATCGGCAAATCGGATCGCGCCTGGAACCACGAAGGGCAGAATCCGATCGAAGTCAGCGTCGAACTGGTCGGCGAGGTTCGCGACGGCGTCGAGCCCGGCGCCAAGCCGGTGTTCGACCGTGGCATCACCACCTACCCGCATATCGGCGCCATTGCTCACCGCATCCGAACCCGCGACCTGCAGGCGGTCTACGATCTGGCCGGGCGCCATTCAGTGACGATCGGTACCCTGTCGCAGGATGAATCGATCGATGCCAACATCGCCATCGACGACACGCTGGCGCGTCATTTCGCCATCGTGGGCACCACCGGTGTCGGCAAGTCGACAGCTGTCTCGCTGCTGTTGCGCAAGACGATCGAAGCGCGTCCGGATCTGCGCGTGCTCATCCTCGACCCGCATAACGAGTTCGCCGCCTCGCTGCCGGAATATTGCGTGAAGGTCGATTCCAAGACGCTCGACCTGCCGTTCTGGATGTTCAGGCTGGAGGAGTTCGCCGAAGTGCTGTTTCGCGGCCGCGAGACGGTGCCCGAGGAAGTGGATGTCCTGCGCGACCTAATCCCCGCCGCCAAGAACCTTTATCGCAACCCGAATTCCGGCACCTATGTCAGGCGCGGCAGCGACGCGCTGACGGCGGACACGCCAGTGCCCTACCGTGTCGCTGATCTCATCAAGCAGATCGACGAGCGCATGGGCATGCTCGAAAGCAAGAACGACCGCCCGACCTTGAAGTCGCTGAAAACGCGCATCGAATCGGCGGCAGCCGATCCGCGCTACCGCTTCATGTTCAACTCGCGGCTGATCGAGGACACCATCCACGAAACGATCGGCAACATTTTCCGCGTCCCCAACCATGGACGCCCGGTCACCTGCTTCGAGATGGCGGGCATGCCTTCGGAAGTCGTCAATTCGGTCTGCTCGGTGCTGGCACGCCTGGCCTTCGACCTGGCGCTGTGGAGCGAGGGCCGGCTGAAGCTGCTGCTGCTTTGCGAGGAAGCCCATCGCTACATGCCGGCCGATCCGCGTCTCGGCTTCGCGCCGACAAGGCACGCGCTGTCGCGCATCGCCAAGGAAGGCCGCAAATATGGCTGCTATCTCGGCGTCGTCACCCAGCGCCCGGGCGAGCTCGACCCGACCATCCTGTCGCAATGCTCGACCTTCTTCGCCATGCGGCTTGCCAACGAGCAGGACCAGGCCATCATCCGCTCGGCGATCGCCGATTCCTCGGCCTCGACCCTGGCGTTCCTCTCCTCGATGGGGCAGCGCGAAGCCATCGCCTTCGGCGAAGGCGTGGCGACCACCATGCGGCTGAAGTTCGAGAAGCTGCCGCAGGAGTTCATCCCGGGCACCGCTAAGGGCGAGAAGATCGAGTCTTCCGTGGATGGCAACGACGTCGATCTCGCCATGATCGTCGAGCGGCTGCGCAACGTGCCGAAACCGCAGCAGGCCATGGCCTTCGCTGAGGCTGTGGATTCCTCCCGCCAGGCCGGCGACCCGGACTACAAGAAGCCGGCCACCGCCGCGCGCGTGCAGCCGGACGACGATTTCGACACTCGCTACGGCCTGAAGCCCTCGACCTTCGGCATGCGCCAGCTCAACGATTGAGCCTGCGATCAGCTTCGCAAGCACAGCCAAATTCCGAACAGGAATTCATCAGGCCGGATCGAATGACGTGGCTTTCGAGAAGCCGGAGCGAAGCGGACATGTAGTCCGTGAGCACCGGAAGTCGAGAAAGGCGCGTCAGTTGACCGGCCTCATGAATTCATGTCGGAATTTTAGGCGCAGACGCGGTTGCGGCCCTGCTTCTTCGCCTCATAGAGCTGGCGGTCGGCACGGCGGTAGAAGTCCTCCGCGCTCTCCTTGTGATCCCAGACGGCAAGGCCGACGCTGGTGGTGACCTTCAGCCGCACATTGCCCGACATGATCGACATGTTGGCGACCGCCTTGCGGATGCGCTCGGCGAACCTGGCGAGCAATTCGACATCCATGTTGGGGGTGACGACGGCAAACTCCTCGCCGCCCAGCCGCGCCACCACGTCGTGATAGCGCGTCATGCCCCGCAGGCAGGTGGCGACGGCCCTCAGCACCTCGTCGCCGACGTCATGGCCATGCGTATCGTTGACCTGCTTGAAATGGTCGAGATCGAGGATCATCAGCCCGACCGGCCTGTCGATGCGGCGAAACTCGTGGAGATATTCGCGCAGCGCATCATCGAAATAGCGGCGGTTCTGCATTCCGGTGAGACTGTCGGTGAGCGCCGCCTGCTCGAGCGTCTGCGAGCGGGCACTGAGCGAAACCGTCATGGCCCTGAGCTTGCCCTCTTCCCGCACCTGGCCGCGGATCAGCGGGTAGATGAAGAAGGTGCCGAAGAACAGCGCGGTTGCCAGCAGCGCCCCGGTGACGAACAGAAGTTTGTTGAGATAGACGATTCTGTCGACGCGCGATCCGGCATCGAGGTCGGCGGCGATGTCCTGCAACTGGCCATAGGCATGGAAGGTCACCAGGCCCGCGGCCAGGATCACAAAAATAAAGACGAAAAATGCGGATTCCGCCTTATGGAAACGCATCAACTCCCCGCGGCACTGTAGCCCCAAAGGTTATGGCATGGCCGACCTTACGGACCGTTAATCCGAACAACCTTGGCGAGAATTGGAGCCCGCGATTTTAAGGCGCTGATTGAAAAAGCTTTAGTCAGTCCTGAACAGCCGGTTCGTCGCCCGGCCGCAGCCTGCGCCACTCCGCGCCCAGCTGATGCCTGAACCATGTCGACTGACGCTTGGCATATTGCCGGGTCGCGATCTTGGCGCGCTCAATGGCTTCGGGAAAATCCGATTGTCCGGCCATTGCCGCCTGCAGCTCCCGCACGCCGATCGCTTTCATCGCCGGCAGGTCCGGATCGAGGCCGAGCGCGGTGAGTCGACGCACTTCGTCGAGAGCGCCCTTGTCGAGCATCTGGTCGAAGCGCGCCTCGATGCGCCGAACCAGTTGCTCGCGGTCCGGCTCGATGACCAGGAAGCGCGCGCTGTCGCGATCGATCAGCGGCCGGCCGCGCACCGCCTGCCATTCGAGGATCGAACGCCCGGAGGCGTCGAGCACTTCGAGCGCCCGCACGATACGCTGGCCGTCGGTCGGCCTGAGTTGCATGGCCATAGCCGAATCCTCGTGCATCAGCAGGCGATGCAGCCTTTCGGCCCCTTGCTCCTTGAGCTCGTAGCGCCAGCGCTCGCGGACGGACGCCGGAATGTCCGGCATATCCGAGATGCCTTCGGCCAGCGCGCGGAAGTAGAGCCCGGTGCCGCCGACGAAAACGACCGGACGGCCCGACAGCACGCCGTCTTCGATCAGCTTTGTCACGTCGCGCAGCCAGGCGCCGGTGGAATAGGCGGTGGAGGGGTGCACATGGCCGTAAAGGAAATGCGGAACGCGTGCCATTTCGGCGGCGCTTGGCCGCGCCGTCAGGACATCGAGCACCGAATAGCCCTGCATGGAATCGGTGTTGACGATGACGCCGCCATTGCGTTCGGCGAGATCGAGCGCCAGCGCCGACTTGCCGCTGGCTGTCGGCCCGGCTATCAGGGTCGCGTTCTTGATGCGGCCTTCGCCCGCCTGCCTGCCGGAATTTTCGATGCCGCTGATAGCCACTTTAGTGTCCCGTCCAGAAGCCCGCGCCGTGCCGGCCTCGCTTGCGAATATGGCCTTGCGGGCCGCCGGCGCAAGCGCCGTTCATTGGCTGGCTGAGGACGTCGCCTGCGATCTCGTTTTGCCGCAGACGCCGGATATCGGCGAAATGACCGCCAATCTGCGCGCGGCGCTGGCTTCCGAGCCGGTCGACGTCATCGTCCAACCGGCCGAAGGCAGGCGCAAGAAGATCCTGCTCGCCGATATGGATTCGACCATGATCGACCAGGAATGTATCGACGAGCTTGCCGACGAGATCGGCGTCAAGGATCATGTGGCGGCGATCACCGCGCGCTCGATGAATGGCGAGATCGCCTTCGAGCCCGCCTTGCGCGAGCGCGTCGCCTTGCTGAAAGGCCTCGACACAGCCGTGGTCGACCGCATCGTCGCCAACCGGCTGACGCTCGCCTCCGGCGGTCGTGCGCTGGTGCAAACGATGCGCGCCCATGGCGCCTGGACGGCGCTGGTCTCCGGCGGCTTCGACGTCTTCACCAGCCGCATTGCCGCCATGCTGGGCTTCCAGGAAAACCGCGCCAACCGCCTGATCGAGAAAGACGGCACGTTCACCGGCATGGTGGCCGAGCCGATCCTCGGCCGCGCCGCCAAGGCCGAAGCGCTGCTCGATATCGCGAAGAGGCTCGGACTGACCACCGAGGACGCGATTGCGGTTGGGGACGGCGCCAACGACCTCGATATGATCCGTCTTGCCGGCACTGGCATCGCGCTTCACGCCAAGCCGGTTGTGGCCGAGCAGGCCCGCATCCGCATCGATCACGGCGATCTGACCGCGCTGCTCTATCTCCAGGGCTATCGCCGGGATGAGTTTTCAGAATGAAGCCGATCCGCACCGAGCGCCTGATCCTGCGCAACTGGGAAGAGCGCGACCGCGCGCTTTTCCACCGCATCAACTCCGACGAGCGCGTGATGGAATTCTTCCCGTTCCGCCGCGACCGTGCGACCGCCGACGCCATGATGGACGAATTCCGCGGCTGGATCGAGGAGGATGGCTACGGCTTCGCCGCCGCCGAGATAGCGGCCACCGGCGAATGCATCGGCTTCGTCGGTCTCCTGGATACGGATGATGTGCCATCGCTACCGGACGGCACGATCGAGATCGGCTGGCGGCTGGCGCCGGAATTCTGGGGCAAGGGCTATGTCACCGAAGCGGCTGAAGCCTGGCTCGCCTATGGCTTCGAAACGCTGAGGCTGGAGGAGATCGTCTCCTTCGCCGTCGCCAAAAACTGTCGCTCCATCGCCGTGATGAAGCGCCTCGGCATGCGAGCCGATCCTGGTGCCGATTTCGACCACCCCGCCGTGCCGGACACCCACCCGCATCTCAAGCGGCATGTCCTCTACAGGCTGTCGCGCCAGGATTGGCAGGCACGAAAAAGGGCGGCTCGCTAGCCGCCCTGTTCATTGAACATCAATCGGTTACCGGACGTTCCGGACTCAATCCATCCGGATCGTTACAAAGCGCAGTTCGCCGGTCTTCGACGCCAGCATCAAGAGCGCATTCTTGCGGCCCTGCTCCTTCAGCGCGCCGATCCGGTCCATCACGTCCTTCGGCGTGCCGACCGATTCCTGCGCGATCTCGGTGATCACCTCGCCGGGCTGGATGCCGCGCTCGGCCGCCGCCGAATTCTTGGCGACGTCGGTGATGACCACGCCGGACACATCGGCCGCGATGCCGAACTTCTGCCGTGTCTGGTCGTTGAGCTCGCCGACCGTCATGCCGAGCACCGAGGCCGTCGACACCGGAGGCGTCGCCTTGTCGCCCTTGTCCTGGTCGGTGTTGCCGTTCTCGCCGCTGGCCAGCTTCTCGCCGTCCTCCAGCCGTCCGAGCGTCACCTTGACGGTCTGCTCGACGCCCTTGCGCACGATGACGACGTCGACCGCCTTGCCGACCGGGCTTTCGGCGACGACACGCGGCAGGTCGCGCATTTCATGGATATCCTTGCCGTCGAACTTGATGATGACGTCGCCGGCCTGCACCGACCCGTTGTCGACCGGCCCGCCCTTGATGACGCCGGCCACCAGCGCGCCCTTGGCGGTCGCCATGCCGAGGCTTTCGGCGATGTCCGCCGTCACCGGCTGGATGCGCACGCCAAGCCAGCCGCGCCGCGTCTCGCCATATTGGCGAAGCTGATCGACCACGCCGGCGGCAAGCTGCGAAGGGATGGAAAAACCGATGCCGATCGAGCCACCCGACGGCGAGATGATTGCCGTATTGATGCCGATGACCTCGCCCTCGGCATTGAACAGCGGGCCGCCGGAATTGCCGCGGTTGATGGCGGCGTCGGTCTGGATGAAGTCGTCATAGGGGCCGGAATTGATGTCGCGGTTGCGCGCCGAGACGATGCCGACCGTCACCGTGCCGCCCAGGCCGAACGGATTGCCGATCGCCATCACCCAGTCGCCGACGCGCATCTTGGTGGAATCGCCGAATTTCACCGCCGTCAGCTTGTGACCCTTGGGGTCGACCTTCAGCACCGCGACATCGGTCTTGGTGTCGGTGCCGACGAGCGTCGCCTTCAGCGTGACGCCGTCGGAGAAATTGACCTCGATATCGTCGGCATCGGCGATGACGTGGTTGTTGGTCACCACAATACCCTGCTCGGCGTCGACGACGAAGCCGGAGCCGAGCGACTGCACCTTCTGCCCGGCGCCGCCCTTGTCGCCGCCACGGTTCTTGAAGAAATCGTCGAAGAAGTCCTGGAACGGCGAGCCCTCGGGCAGCTGCGGCATCGGCACCGCGCCCGGCCCTTCCGTGCCTTTCACCGTCTGTGAGGTCGAGATGTTGACCACCGCGCCAAGTAGGCGCTCGGCGAGATCGGCGACCGAGGGCGGCCCGTCGGAGGCGATCGTCGGTGTGACGAAGGACGGGACGGCAACAATGCCGACCGCGAATGCGGTGGCGCCGGCGAAGACCATGCGCCGCGCCGCGCGCAACAGGGTGTCGGATATCATCGTGGCCTCCCGGTGTGTCTGAAAAGGACAGGCGTTTTCCGCAAATACGCCCTGTCCGGTTCATGTTGGCAAGAAATACGGCACGTTTGCGGCTATGCCCGTCTTCTCAGGATAAATCGTCCGTCGCCGCGGCACCAATGAATTTCATCAGCCGCGAGCCAGCCACACAATGGCGACGCCAACCGCGATTGCCGCCAATCCTCCGAACCGCAGCGCGTTCTCGGGCATCGACTGCATTTCGCTCGCCAGTTTCAGGGCAAGGCCCGGAAACCCGCCATAGACCAAGCCCTCTATCACCAGGACCAGCCCGATCGCCGCGACAAAGTCCTGCACCGCCGCTACTGGGCGGTGCTGGGTTGCGCGGCCGGCGCGGCAGGCGTCGCGGGCGCGGCCGGCTGCCCGGGCTGAGGCTTGCTGCCCGGATCGCGGAAGTAGCGGAAGAACTCGGATTCGGGCGAGAGCACCATCGTCGTTCCGGTGCTGTCCAGCGCCGTGCCGTAGGCATTCATCGAGCGATAGAAATCGAAGAAGGACGGGTCGCGCTTATAGGCGTCCGCGAAGGTCGC
The DNA here is from genome assembly GCF_020165215.1 of Mesorhizobium sp. CA15. NCBI lineage: Bacteria > Pseudomonadati > Pseudomonadota > Alphaproteobacteria > Hyphomicrobiales > Phyllobacteriaceae > Mesorhizobium > Mesorhizobium sp. CA15. The sequence goes on along the minus strand of NZ_JAIUHQ010000011.1, from coordinate 105,158 downwards.
GCTGCGCTGCGCCTCGCCTTCACCGCGCAGGATTTCCGATTCCTTCTGCGCCTCGGCGACGATCTCGACGACCTCGCGGTCGGCCCTTGCCCTGATGCGCTGTGCGGCCTCGTTGCCGCGCGCCCTCAGACGCTCGGCTTCCGCCAGGCGCTCGGCCTTCATGCGGTCATAGGTCTGCTGCGAGACCTCCGCCGTCAGGTCGGTCCGGCGGATGCGCACATCCTCGATGTCGAGGCCGAGCGAGGTCGCATCGGGGCGAAGCTGATCGCGCACCTCGCGCATCATGACGCCGCGTTCCTCCGAAAGCGCGGCCTCGAAATCGCGCAGGCCGTAGACACGGCGAAGCGCCGCATCGAGACGTGTCCGCAGCCGTGCCTCGGCCAGTTCAACCTGACCGGACACCGCCGCGCGGAACGTGCGCGGATCCGAGATGCGATAGGCGATGAAGGCGTCGACCTCGTAGAACTTGCCGCCCGAGACCTGGACGCGGATGTTGTCGAGATCGAAGCGCATCACCCGCTTCTCGACCATCTGCACGCTGTCTGCATCGAAGAAGGCGAACGGCGCCTTGAAGTAGATGCCGGGCTCGTTCTTGACGTCGATGATCTCGCCGAACCTGAGCACGATCGCCTGCTGGCCGGCATTGACCACGAACACCGCGGAGTAGAGCAGGAACAGAAGGACAGCCGCGATGACGGCGATGATGGGAAGACGGTTGGCCATCACTGGTTGCCTCCCGTCGTGACGCCGCCCAGCGGAGCCGGCGCCGGCTGCGCTTTCGGCTGCAAAGCCGGCAGCGGCAGGTAAGGCAGCACGCCCTGACCGTTGCCCTGCTCGACGACGACCTTGTTGGAGTCCTTCAGGATCTTCTCCATGGTTTCGAGGTAGAGGCGCTTGCGCGTAACGTCGGGCGCCTTGGCATATTCGTTGTAGACGGAGATGAAGCGCTGCGCCTCGCCTTCCGCCTCCTGCACCACGCGGTTCTTGTAGGCGGCGGCGTCCTCGCGGACCTGAGCCGCCTGGCCGCGCGCCTGGCCGAGCTTCTGGTTGGAATACTGGTTGGCCTGCTCGACGAACTTGTCCTCGTCCTGCTCGGCGCGCTGCACCTCGTCGAAGGCGTCGGCCACCTCGCGCGGGGGCGCTGCGTCCTCGATCGAGACTGCGTTGACCTGGAGACCGGTCTTGTAGCCGTCGAGCGTGCCCTGGATGATCTCGCGCACCCCGGTTGCGATACCCTGGCGGTCGTCGCGGAAGATGTCCTGCGCCGGCCGCCGGCCGACGACTTCGCGCATGGCGCTCTCGGCGACCTGGGTCAGCATGCCGTCGGGATCTGAAACATCGAACAGATAGGCTTTGGGATCGGAGACCTGGTAGGCGACCGAGAACTGCACGTTGACGATGTTCTGGTCGCCGGAGAGCATCAGCCCGGAGCCGCTGCTCGACCCGCCGCCGATGCTGACGAGCTGCTCGGAGATCTTGGCGGTCTCGACCGTTTCGATCGGCCACCAGTGGAAATGCAGGCCCGGCTGCGAAAGCTCGGACTTCGGCTGGCCGAAGCGCAGTTCGACCGCAACCTCGTCGGGCTGCACGGTGTAGATCGCCTTGAAGGCCCACAGCACGATGAGCGCCACCGCGATCAGCCCGAGCACGGCGGGGCTCGCGCCGCCGCCGCCCGGAAGCGCGCGCCGCAGCCTGTCCTGGCCGCGGCGGATGATGTCCTCAAGATCGGGGGGCGAACCCTGCGGGCCGCTTGGCCCTTTCGGTCCCTGCCCCCAGGGCCCCTGATTGCCGCCGCCGCCCCATGGGCCGCCGCCACCGCTCTTGTCGTTCCAGGGCATGAATGTCCTTTCGCTTCGGTTCCCTCGGGCCTTGCGGCGCAATCCTAGCGCATGACCACGAAAACCCATATCGGTTTTCGAAAAGGAATCATGCCCCAAAATCAAAGTATTACGGCGGCCTGTTGCGCGTCCGGTTGGACGCGCGCCGCTGCAACACCGTTCTTCTATAGGGACGCCTTGACCCGCTTTCAACGCGATGTGCCATCGTCCCCGTGCGATTTGGACGGGTAGCGACCCTTTGTCGTCGTCAACGATCGTCGCGCCGGCGCTCGTAAACCGTGTAACGTGTGGCGTGGCTGTCTTTCTCTCCGGCAGGAAAATCCTCGGCGCTGACGACTTGCCAGATGCTTGGATCGATCGGCGGGAAATGCGCATCGCCATCGACGCTGGCCAGCACATGGGTCACATGCAGCCGGTCGGCAAGCGGCAAGGCTTGGGCATAGATCTCGCCGCCACCGACCACGCAGACCTCCTCAACTCCCGCCATGCAGCGTCCGCGCACCCTGGCCAGCGCGATCGCGTCATCCAGCGAGTGGGCCACCTCGATGCCCTCGGCGCGCCAGGCCTTGTCGCGCGTCACCACGATATTGAGCCGGCCGGGCAGCGGCCGGCCGATGCCTTCATAAGTCTTGCGGCCCATGATGATGGGCTTGCCCATCGTGTCGGCCTTGAAGCGCTTGAGATCGGTGGAAAGCCGCCACGGCAGGCCGCCTTCGCGGCCGATCACGCCGTTTTCGGCGATGGCGACATAGATCGCGATATCCATCAGCCGCCGTTCCCGCCATTGTCCGACGGCTCGAGCAGAAGGATGTCGATATCGTGCTCGGGATAAAAATCCTTCGCGGTGACCTCGAACGTCGTCGGCCCGACCTTTTTGACATTGTCGCCGCAAAAGGAGACGAGGTTTTTGGGGCTGCCCTTGTCGATGGTGAGCTTGAAATTGCCAATCGTCCCGGCCGCCCAGTTGCCGCCGGTGGTCAGGATATAGGCGATGCGGCTCTCGTAATATTTCGGATAACCGTCCGGATTTGCCTTGGCCGCCTTGCGCACCGCGTTCTCGAACGTCTGATCCATGCAATAGCGCGTCTTGTAGGCCGCATACTGGCCCTGGAACTGCCCATCATAGAAAAAGCTGACCGAGGAGGTGCCGCCGACGCTGGGCTTATAGCGGTGCGAAACATGGACTTCCTTGTTGGCCGGGAAGGTCGAGCGCCACCAATAGGTCGAGCGCAATTGCCAGAAGGGCACGTAAGCGGTCTGCATGCCCGAGCCGTCATCGGCAGTATCTTCGATGATGATGCCGCGGTCTTCCCAGTCCTTGGCGACATCCTTGGGCAGCTTCGCCAGCGCCGCCTTGGCAGCGTCGCCGAATGGATAGAGCGGCACGTTCTGCGCCTTGAGATCGGCGGTAATATCGATGCCGAGCGCCAGCGCCTTTTGCTCCAGCTGCGGCTTCGCGTCGACGCCGTCGATCGTCACCTCGAAGCCGAGGAAATTGTCGCTCTGCGCCTCCGGGATGGCCGGCATCTCGTTGGGATCGCCCTCGATGTCGGGCATCGGGAACGCGACGATGGAGCTGACATCCTTGTCGGTGTTGTTGCGGAAGACATAGTCGACCGTCACCTTCTCCGGCGAGATGAAAAGGTCCTCGCTCTGCATGGCGACGGCGTCGCTGCGCGACAGGATCAGCCCGCCTGTGCCGAGCTCGGCGACGGAATCATTGGCGAAGGCCGGAGCGGCCGTTATTACAAGCGCTGCGGTCGTTACGGTGCGTAACATGGACCCCCTCCTCTGTGCCGCGATACCCGGATCAGCCGGATGCGCTCTTCCATCTACCCGTTTCAAGATAGCGTTTCAAAGCCCTTCGTCACCGGATACGGGTACTTCTGGACACCGCGTCGCCGATCGGGCAGGAGATCGCCATGCGCAAGCTTCTCGTCATCGGCATCGGCGCCGGCAATCCCGACCACATGACGGTCCAGGCCATCGACGGCCTGAACCGCGCCGACGCGCTGTTCATTCCCGACAAGGGAGCGAAGAAGAACGATCTTGCCGATCTGCGCCGGCAGATCTGCGACCGCTTCGTCACCAATCCGAAATCGCGCCGGGTCGAGTTCGATGTGCCGGTTCGGGCCGAACCGACATTGTCCTATCGTGTGACAGTCGACGACTGGCACGAGGCGATCGCCGAGATCTATGAGGCGCTGATCCGCGACGAGCTTGCCGAAGACGGTTGCGGCGCGTTCCTGATCTGGGGCGATCCGTCGCTCTATGACAGCGCGCTGCGCATCCTCGAGCGCGTGCGCCTGAGAGGCAATGTCGGTTTCGAGCTCGAGGTCATCCCCGGCATCACCGCGATCCAGGCGCTGGCCGCCGCCCACGCGACCGCGCTCAACCGCATCGGCGATTCGATCCTGGTGACGACCGGTCGCCGGCTAACCGAAGAAGGACTGCCAGCCAATGCCGGCTCCACTGTCGTCATGCTCGACGGCAAATGCGCCTTCAACACGCTTGCCGACAAGGACGTCCTTATCCGGTGGGGCGCCTATCTCGGCACGCCCGACGAGATCGTCATCTCCGGACGCCTGGGCGACGTCGGTGCCGAAATCGAAAGGGTTCGTGAAGATGCCAGACGAAAGAAGGGCTGGATCATGGACATTTATCTGCTGAGGAAATTAGGGAATTAGGCAGTAGGCAGTAGGGAATAGGCAGTGGAATAATGGGCATCCAGGACATCTTGCCCTACTGCCTACTGCCTACTGCCTACTGCCCTACTGCCCACTGCCTCATCCAGCATCGATCTCCGCCTGCAGAGCCTGCATATGGACGGCGGCGGCCGATGAAGCGGCGCGCTCTATGGCGCGAAACCGGCTGACGACCGCCAAACCCGCCGATGTCAATTGCGCGCCGCCGCCCTTGCGGCCGCCGGTCTGCGCCGCGACCAGCGGCTTGCCGAACACGCGGTTCATGTCCTCGACCAGATCCCAGGCATGCTTATAGGACATCTCCATGCCGCGCGCCGCGGCCGAGATCGAGCCGAAGGCGGCGATCTGCTCCAGCAACTCGATCTTGCCCGGGCCGATCCGGCCATCGGGGTCGAGATTTATCCGCAGGCTGAGCGACGGCATTTCATATCCTCGGATTCCACGGCACGACAATAGTCCCTATGGGAAGGAAGCGCTATTCCAAATATACATAGCGACATGATCGAGATCCTCAAACGTCGGCTTCGGCCGGCAGGCCGGCGCCGGTGTTTGCGCGATCGAAGCTCACCGTCTTGATGACCGCGAAGACCTGGCTTCCCAGCTTGAGGCCAAGCGCCTGCCGCGATTGCTCGGTAATCCGCGCGATCACAACCGCGCCATGGCAATCGATGCCGATTTCGACCTCGGGCCCCTCGCCCGGCTTCATGCCGACGATCGTTCCCGACAGGATATTGAGCGCGCTGAGGCCGGCGGGTTTCTCGGTAGCGACCATCACGTCGCGGGCCCGGATGCGAATGCGCACCGGAGCGCCCGCCGCCCGCGCCAGTTTCGGCACGCGGATTTCGCCGGCCTGCGAGGCAAGCACCGTCATGCCAAAGACCTCGTCCTGACGCAGCACCTTGGTATCGAGCACCGCACCGCCCTCGCCGCGCTCCTCCGCCGGCAACAGGTCGAGCCGCCGCATGATCGCCTCGGTCGGCCCCGCGGCCGCGACCTTGCCCTGCGAAAGCACAACCACGTCGCTCGCCAGCCGCGCCACCTCGGCGACGGAATGGCTGACATAGACGATCGGGATCTTCGTCTCGTCCCGCAGCCGTTCGATGTAAGGCTGGATCTCGGCCTTGCGCGCTTCGTCGAGCGAGGCGAGCGGTTCGTCCATCAGAAGCAGTTTCGGGCTGGCAAGCAGCGCGCGGCCGATCGCGACGCGCTGCCTTTCGCCGCCCGACAGTTTCGCCGGCCGCCGATCGAGCAGGTGACCGATGCCGAGCAGGTCGACCACCGCATCCATCTTGGCGTAGCGCTCGGAAGACGGCGTGAACCAGCGGCCGTAGCGCAGATTGCCGGCGACGCTCATATGCGGGAACAGCCGCGCATCCTGGAACACCATGCCGATGCGCCGCTTGTGCATGGGCACGAAGATGCGCGCGGCGGTGTCGACCAGCACATTGCCGTCGACCGAGATACGCCCCTTGTCCGGACGGATCAGGCCGGCGATCAGGTTGATCAGCGTCGATTTGCCCGAGCCGGAGGGCCCGAACAGCGCCGTCAGCCGGCCGGAGCTCTCGAAACGGGCTTCCACGGCGAAATCGCCGAGGCGATGGCTGATGTCGGCCGAGAGCGTCATTCGATGTCCATCCGCCGGCCGACGCGGCGCGCCAGCACCTCCGAGGCGATGAGCGCGACCATTGAGATGACGATCGAGATCAGCGTCAGCCTGAGCGCGCCTTCATCGCCACCCGGCACCTGCGTGAAGGTGTAGATCGCCGAGGGCAGCGTCTGCGTTTCGTTAGGGATGTTGGAGACGAAGGTGATGGTGGCGCCGAATTCGCCCATCGCCTTGGCGAAGGAAAGGATCGCTCCCGCGATCAGGCCAGGCAGGATCAGCGGCAACGTGATGGTGGCGAACACCCAGAGCGGATTGGCGCCAAGCGTGCCGGCCGCCGCTTCGATTCTGCGGTCGACAGCCTCGATCGAGAGCCGGATAGCCCGCACCATCAGCGGAAAGCCCATGACCCCGCAGGCCAGTGCCGCGCCTGTCCAGCGGAACGAGAAGACGATTCCGAAATGCTCGGCAAGGAAGGCGCCGGCCGGGCCGCGCCGGCCGAAGGTGAGCAAGAGCAGATAGCCGGTCACCACCGGCGGCAGGATTAGAGGCAGATGCACCAGCCCGTTGAGCAGCGTCTTGCCCCAGAAACGCCCCCGCGCGAGCAGGAGCGCGATCATGATGCCCGGCGGCAGGCTGGCGATCATCGCCACCGTCGCCACCTTGATCGACAGCCGCACCGCATTCCATTCGTCGGGAGTGAGGTCCAGCAGCCAGTTCATGATTGTGTTTGCGCGGCCTTTCTCAGTTGCTCGGTGCGAGCACCGTGAAGCCCTGCTCCTTGAACAGGTCGGCGGCCTTGGCCGACTCGACGCATTTCAGGAAGGCCGCCGCATCCTTGTCCTTCGAATCGGCGGTCTGGGCAATCGGGTAGATGATCGGCGGATGCGAATCTTCCGGGAAGGTGCCGACGACCTTGACGCCCTTTTCGGCATGCGCGTCGGTGGCGTAGACGATGCCCAGAGCCGCCTCGCCCGTCGACACCAGCTTGAGAGCTGCACGCACATTCTCGGCCTGCGCGATCTTGCCCTCGACCGACGACCAGACGCCCAGCGATTCCAACGCCGCCTTGCCGTATTTGCCGGCCGGCACGGCCTTGAAATCGCCCATGGCAAGCCTGCCGTCGCCGATCAGCCTGGCGAGGTCGAAGCCCTTCTCGACCCTGGTCTCGACCGCGGAATCCTTCGGCGCCACCAGCACGATCTGGTTGCCGAGCAGCTTCACTTCGGTATCAGGCTTGGTCAGCTTCTTGTCGGAGAGATATTTCATCCAGTCGAGGTCGGCCGAGACGAAGATGTCGGCCGGCGCGCCGCCTTCGATCTGCTTGGCGAGCGCCGAGCTCGCCGCGTAGGAAATGGTCGCTGCTTCGCCGACTTCCGGCTCGCAGGCCTTGTTGACCGCGTCGAGCGCTTCCTTGAGGCTGGCCGCGGCAAACACGACGACCTTGTCGTCGGCATGGGCCGCCGGCACCGCCGTCATCAGCATTGCCGCCAGACCGCCAATGGCGATCGTCTTCAACCCGAAACCCTTGCCCGTCATGAAGTCTCTCCCTGGTTTCAAATCCGTACCGCCAAAAGCCTTGGATCGATATATCCGTATGAACATAACAAGGAAAGGCTTTTCACCCGTCGCGGCATTGTGCGCCGGCGCGATCTCAGCCTACGGTGAATGCAAAACGGAAGGGTCGAAGCTCAAAGAGAGACGCATGAAGATCAGCGCCTGCAACACCTCAAGGGTAAGGTGACCGAGATCGGCAAGGGAAGCCACCGCTTCGCATGTCAGATCGACATCGGCGGCGACGCGTTAGTCACCGTGTCAATCACCAAGCGGTCGCCGACCTCGCGCTCGAGAAGGGCAAGCAGGGGGTTATGTGGTGATCAAGGCCTCGGACGTCATGGTCGGCATCGACTAGGCCGAAAACTGGCTCATACCGCGATAGGCGCCTTGATATTCGCGTCCGCGAAATAGTTCTCGAGGCGGAAATCCTCGAAGCGGAAGGCGAAGAGGTCCTTCACTTCCGGATTGATCCACATCGTCGGCAAGGCCTTGGGCGTGCGCCGCAGTTGCTCCCGCGCCTGCTCGAAATGGTTCGAATAAAGATGCGCATCGCCCAGCGTGTGAACGAAGTCGCCGGGCTTCAGCCCGGTGACCTGCGCCACCATGAGGGTGAGCAAGGCATAGGAGGCGATGTTGAACGGCACGCCGAGGAAAATATCGCCCGAGCGCTGGTAAAGCTGGCACGAGAGCCGGCCTTCCGAAACATAGAACTGGAACAGGCAGTGGCAGGGCGGCAGCGCCATCGCCTCGACTTCGGCCGGGTTCCAGGCCGATAAGATCAGCCGGCGCGAGTTGGGATTCCGGCGTATCTCCTTCAAAAGGCCCGCAATCTGGTCGATTTCGCCGCCACGCCCGTCCGGCCATGAGCGCCATTGCTTGCCATAGACCGGTCCGAGATCGCCGTTCTCGTCGGCCCATTCGTCCCAGATGGTGACCCCATGATCGTTGAGATATTTGATGTTGGTGTCGCCGGCCAGAAACCACAAAAGCTCGTGGATGATCGACTTCAGATGCAGCTTCTTGGTGGTCGTAACCGGAAAGCCGCGCGAAAGGTCGAAGCGCATCTGGTAGCCGAACACCGAGCGCGTGCCTGTCCCGGTACGGTCGCCACGGTCGGCACCGGTCTCCAGCACATGCTTCAACAGGTCGAGATATTGGCGCATCGGCTCCGCCTCGATTCGGGTGACATATAATCATAGCGAATGTGCGCGCCGACGCCACGTCTGTCTGAAATCCTCCCCTACGCGAGGCGGCAGGACCTTTTCAGAATTCGCTCTGGCGAGTCGAATAGCGTGGTTTTCGAGAACCGGAGCGGAGCGTACTTAAAGTACGTGAGCACCGGAAGCGCAGAAAACCGCGCTAGTCGGCCGCCAGAGTAGAATTATCAAAAGGTCCTACAGAGAGCCGAGTTTGCCGAGATCCTTCGCAACCAGATAATAGAAGGTCACGCGGCTCTTGGTGTTGTCGGCCTGCATCGCCTTGCAGGTCTTCTCGATCGAGGCATTCGCCTTTGCGGCATCGGCGATGCCGAGCTTCTTGCCGATCCAGTTCTCCCGAACGCGATCGAGTTCCTTCGGGTCGGTGCAGGACACCAGCGAGGAATCGCGGTTCCTGAGCGCAATGCCCAGATGCTTGACGATCTTATCGACCGCGTCGGCGCTGGCGCCGGCGTCATATTTCTTCACATCCGCAAGATAGTCGGCCATCAAACTTCCCCTCGTCGGCGCCACGGATCCGGTCGATGAGGGTTGTGGCGCGCCGCGCAACCTGTGCGCTAGGTCAGAGACTCCTCACCGGCAGCGAGATTTGATTGAGTAGGCGCGCAAGTCAACCCTTGGCTGCCGTTTGGCACAACCGGTTAAGCGCCGGTTTTGGCCTTTATTTTTCCCTCGCCGCTCCCTATATACGGTTCGTCGGCTTGACCGACTATGGCGATAAACAGGCGATGAAATAAGCCGTTCGGACCCGGGGGCGGTACCCGGCGCCTCCACCAAAAACCGCTCTGGCTGACGGAGCGGCTTTTGCTGGGGGCGAAATAGGATCGACGAAGGTGTAAAGATCGTACTTTTGCCCGGCATTGTACCACCGTTATCGGGCTAAACTTATAGTTGCCAACGACAACTATGCGGAAGCTCGTCTCGCTGCTTAATGCGGCGCGAACGCTTCAAATCAAGCCCTAGGGGTTCGCACTTCTAGGCGGGGTTCGGAGGTACCTGGCAACAGAAACCTCCACCTTCCCCCTCCTTGCTTCTCCCCAATCAACCGAACGGCCAAGGCTGGTCCGGCGCCTGATGCGCGGGCACAGCCTTGCCGCCCATCATCCATGGACAGGCGATGCAAGACGATACCGATCGATTTTTCGTGCTGACCGGCGGCCCCGGCTCCGGCAAGACCACGCTGATCGAGGCGCTGCGGGCCCAAGGCTTCGCGACCGCGCCCGAAGCCGGGCGCGGCATCATCCGCGACCAGATGGCCATCGGCGGCCCTGCCCTTCCCTGGCAGGACCGCGCGTTCTTTGCCGAACTGATGCTGTCTTGGGAGCTGCGCTCCTAGCACGCCGTGCATACCGAACCCGGCCGGGTGTTCTTCGACCGCGGCGCGCCCGACACGATCGGCTACCTCAGGCTCTGCGGCCTGCCGGTGCCGGACCACATCACGAGCGCGGCTGAAAAATTCCGCTACGCGCGCCGCGTCTTCGTCGCCCCGCCATGGCCGGAGATTTTCACTCAGGACGAGGAGCGCCGGCAAACGCTCGACGAAGCCGAGCGCACATTCCGTTCGTTGACGGGCGTCTATGCGGAGCTCGGCTACGACCTGGTGCCGTTGCCTCTCGCTCCGGTCGATGAACGGGTGCGCTTCGTCCTCGATCAAACAGCTTCGCCAGGAACATGAAAAAGGCCGGTATCGACCCGGCCTTTCTATCTTCTCAACGGCTGTCCTACTCCGCCGGCGCTTCGACCGCTTCGCGCGCGCGGCCGAGCGTCAGCTTGGCCAGAGTGAAGGAGATCACGGCGCACAGCGCGATGCCGGCCACCATCGGCAACGGTGTGCCGTCGAAAAAGATGCCGGCGACGCCCATCGCCAGCGCGCCGATGGCGAAGTGCAACGTGCCCATCAGCGCCGAGGCCGTGCCGGCGATCTCGCCATGCTCTTCCATCGCCAGCACCGAGGTGGTGGGGATGACGAGGCCAAGGAAACCGTAGCCGACAAAAAGCAGCGCCGCCATCATGTCGAGCCGGTCGACGCCCGACGCCATGATCGCGAACAGCGCCACCATTACCGTGGCATAGCCGGTGACCGCCACCCAGACGACGCGCTTCAACCCGAAGCGGTCGGCCAGCAACCCGGTCAGCTGCGACATGCCGATGAACGCGACCGCGTTGATCGAGAAGAACACGCTGTAGACCGACGGCGACAGGCCGTAATGGTCGATCAGGATGAAGGACGAGCTCGACAGATAGACGAAGAAGCTCGCAATGCCGAAGCCGGCGATCGCCACCAGGCCGAGGAAGTTGCGGTCGCCCATCAGGTAGCGGTAGCCGGCAAGCGCCGTGCCGAAGGATGAGCCGGCGCGCTCTTCGACGGGCCGCGTCTCCTTGAGCGAGGTGGCAAGCAGGATGGTGGCCAAAGCGGCCGCGCCCGTCACCGTCCAGAACACGGCGCGCCAGCCGAAGCTCTCGATGATCTGGCTGCCGGTCAGCGGCGCCAGGATCGGCGACACCGAGAAGACCAGCATCAAGAGCGACATCAGCTTGGCGGCCTGGTTGCCGGTGTGCAGGTCGCGCACGATGGCGCGCGGCACCGCCATACCGGCGCTGGCGCCAAGCCCTTGCAGAAAGCGGAAGGCGATCAGCCACTCGATGCTCGGCGCCATCGCCGAGCCGACGCCGCCGACCATGAACAGCGCCAGGCCGGCGTAAAGCGGCGCCTTGCGGCCGACCATGTCGGAGATCGGGCCGACGACGATCTGCCCAAAACCCATCGACAGGAAAAAGATCAGAAGGCTCATCTGCACGGCGGCGGTGCCGGCACGCAGGTCCTGGCCGATCGAAGGCAGCGCAGGAAGATACATATCGATCGCAAATGGGCCAATCGCGGACAACAAGCCGAGCACGACCGCGATGCGGAGGAATTTGGGACTCATGATAAGGCTCTTTCGGATCTGGTTGCCGCCGCAAAATGCCGGCGTCTAAACCCAGGACGTTCCATCCCGCGGAAATCCTACGCCCAAGGGCGAATTTCTTCGCTCCTTCCGTGCGGGCTTCCTTTATTGTGTCCACAAATTTAGACAGGCTTGTCCAATTCGTCAATCACCGCTATATAGATTTTTCATGAAGCACGGCGTTTCTCCTGACACTTTCCCGCCACGCAGCCACGAGGCCAAGCGCGTGTCGGTGGTCGACGCCGCCGCTTCCGTTTTCTGCCGCGAAGGCTATGCCGGCGCCAATATCGACCTGATCGCGGCCGAGGCCGGCGTTTCACGGCAGACCGTCTACAACCACCATGGCGACAAGGAAAAGCTGTTCGTCGCGGTCGTACGCGACCTGACGGAGCGCTGCAATGCCGGCATCTTCGCCACCATCGCCAGCTTTCCCGATCAGCCCACGGACCTGGAAGCCGACCTGGTCGCCTTCGCCGTGCGCATGAACCGCAACTGCATCTGCAACCGCGACGGCCGTTTCCTGCGCAAGCTGATCCAGGCCGAAGGCGAGCGTTATCCGGAACTGTTTGCCGAATGGCGCGAGCAAGGCCCGGGCCGTACCTGGTCGGCGCTTGCCGCGCGCTTTGCCCGGCTTGCCTTCGCCGGCCACCTGTCGATCGGCGACCCCGACGTCGCGGCGCGCCAGTTCTTCGCCCTCGTCAACGCCGAGCTTCAGATCACTTTCATGCTGGGCGGCGTGCCCACCGAGGAAGAGGTGCTGCGCTCGGCCACGAACGGCGTGCGGACCTTTCTCGGCGCCTTCGCCAGAAGGAAATCGCCAGCCGCCAAACAGGCTGCGCTCGCTCACGCCTGAGCCATCAAATCGCCGCCACCCCTCTTGGCCTCACGGCTTTGCGCCTATATGCGGTTTACGCCGCGCTCAAGCTTGATTACAGCTATGCGGACGATTCAACGGAACCCGACCATCAGATGGCCGACGACCACATCCGCTACGACATTCTGGCCCAGGAGGCTCTGCGCGGTGTCATGCGCAAGGTCCTGGCCGAGGTCGCGCGCACCGGCCTTCCGGGAAATCATCATTTCTTCATCACCTTCCTGACCGGCGCGCCGGGCGTGCGCATTTCGTCCAGGCTGCGCGAGCGCTATCCGGAGCAGATGACCATTGTCATTCAGTTCCAGTACTGGGACCTCAAGGTGACGGATGCCGGCTTCGAGGTCGGGCTTTCCTTCTCCGACGTGCCGGAAAAGCTCGAAATCCCCTTCTCCGCCGTGCGCGGCTTCTACGATCCGTCGGTCAATTTCGAGCTCGAATTCGACGTCAAGACGGAAAGCGCCGAAGACGAGGCCGCGGCTCCGGCCCCCGAACCGGTCGCCGTCGTTCCCGAGAAGAAGGCGGAAAACAAGAAGAAGGCCGCCGAGGCCGAAAAGAAGCAGGCGGTCGCCGAGACCGGCGCCAAGGGCGCCGACGTCGTTTCGCTCGACGCCTTCCGCAAGAAGTAGCCCGGCGCCATGGGCGAGGTCATCAATCTCCGCCAGGCCCGCAAGCAGAAAGCGCGCAACGAGAAGGAACGCCGAGCCGGCGAGAACCGGGCGCTGCACGGCCGCTCGAAGACAGAGCGCGAGCGTGACAGGCTGACATCGCAGAAGGCCGAGAAATTCGTGGCCGGCCATCGCCGGGAAAAACCCGACGACCCTGGCGAGCGCTGAGTCCTGCAATGGCCGCGGTCGAGAAACGTTCGGTAACGATCCGCGGTCACCGCACCAGCTTTTCCCTGGAACAGCCCTTCTATGACGACCTCATCGCCATCGCCGCCGAGCGCTCGCTGTCGCTCGCGGCCTTGGTCGCGGAGATCGACGAGACTCGGACCCGCGACGCGAACCTGTCATCGGCGCTGAGGCTCTACGTGCTGGCCTGGGCAAAACGCGGCGGCGCCGCGTCCTAGACCGCGCTATCGCCGACGTTTTGTTGCGCCTTGCGCTTCGCGCCGAAGCTCAGCAATGCAGTGCGGTCGCGCTCCTCCGCCTGCTTTTTCGACCTTACCCGCATCATGTCTTTCCAGCCGATATAGCCGACGAGCCGTTCATCCTCGCGTGAGACGACCGGCAGATGCGAGACATTGGCGAGCAAAAGCTTGTCGGAAAGCGCTTCCAGATATTCGTCCGGATAGGCCAGCGTGATCTTGCTGCCGGCCAGCAATTCGCCCAGCGTCGCCTTGCGATGCTTGCCGTTACGGCGCCAGCGCAGGATCGCCGGCGGATCGATGACGCCGAGCACATGCCCCGCTTCATCGATGACCGGGAAGCTCGGATGCCGCGTGTCCGGAGCGGTCAGGAAGGTTGCCGCGCCATGCAGCGTCATCGTTCCCGGCACGCTCTCGACCTTGGTGGTCATCACTTCCTTGACCCTGGTCAGGGCGAAAGGATCGACACGATATTCGCGCACGAGATGGTGCCCACGCCGCGCCACTTTCTCGGTCAGGATCGAGCGCTTCATCAACAGCACGGTGACCGCATGCGCTGTGGCGGAGGCCGCGATCAGCGGCACCAGCACATGCGTGTTGCCGGTAAGCTCGGTGGCAAAGAAGGTCGCGGTCAGCGGCGCGCGCATAGTGCCGCCCATCGTCGCGGCCATCGCCAGCAGCGGCCAGAAGCCGGGGCTCGCCGCGGGCAGGATGCCCGAGAGCACCGCGCCCATCGCGCCGCCCATGATGAGCAGCGGCGCCAGCACGCCTCCCGAGGTCCCGGATCCCAGCGCAACCGACCAGATGACGGCCTTCACCACCAGAAGCATCAGCGCAGCGGTGGCGACGGTGCGGCCGTCGAGCATGTTGGCGATGTTGTCGTAGCCGACGCCGAGCGCATGCGGCTCGATCAAGCCGCCGATACCGACCACCAGGCCGCCGATCATCGGCCACCACATCCAGTGGATCGGCAGCTTCAGGAAAGCGTCCTCGCAGGCATAGACCAATTGCGTCAGCAGTCCCGAAAGCAGCCCGGCGGCGATGCCGACCAACACCCAGCCGCCCAGCCCGGCGATCGATGAATCCATGCTGCCCGAGAACGGAAAGATCGGGCTCGGCAGGTGAAGCAGGCTGCGCTCGACTTCCGCGACGATTGCCGCGACGGCGACGGGGATGAAGCTGCGCGGCGTCCATTCGAACAGGAGCAGTTCGACCGCAAGCATGATGGCGGCGATCGGCGTGCCGAACACGGTCGTCATGCCGGCCGCTGCACCCGCCACCAGCAGCGTCTTGCGCTCATTGTCGCTGACCGGCAGCATCTGCGCGATCAGCGAGCCGATGGCGCCGCCGGTCATGATGATCGGGCCTTCGGCGCCGAACGGTCCGCCCGAGCCGATCGAGATCGCCGACGATAGCGGCTTCAGCACCGCGACCTTGGCGTCGAGCCGCGAGCGTCCGAGAAGGATTGCCTCGATGGCTTCGGGAATGCCGTGGCCGCGGATTTTCTCGCTGCCGAAACGCGCCATCAGTCCGATGATCAGCGCGCCGATCACCGGCACGATCACCGCGGCGAGCCCAAGCGGCGTGTCCTCGAGCCTTAGCTCGGCCAGCGAGAACTGGCCGAAATAGGCGATGTTGGTGGCAAGCCGGATGAGCTGCAGGAGCACGATGCCGGCAAAAAGCCCGGCGGTCGCCACCACCACGGCGATGGCTGCAATAAACAGCACGCGCGGATCGGTCGTGAAGTCGCGAAGATGGCCGTTGCCGGCGTGAGCGGATTTCATTTGGGAGCCTGAACTTTCTGGCGGCGCGAAGACCGTCCGGTTTCAGGCGGCCTCATATCGTAACACGATATAAATCTTCAAGTGGTTTTCGATTCCGGCTCCGCGTCATTTTGGACAAGGAACGCGACGGCCTGTTGAGCTTTTACGGGAAAGGACCATAAGTCGGAGAATGACGCCGCCAAAACCACGTCCCGCCATCAGCCAGGCCGACTACCAGCGGCTGTCGCAGTTCCGTTATCTGATCCGCCGCTTTCTCGAATTCAGCCAGGTCCAGGCCAACGAGGCGGGCCTCACGCCGCGCCAGCACCAGGCGCTGCTGGCGATCAAGGGATTTCCAGGCGGCGGACCGGTGGCGGTGGGCGACCTTGCCGAGCGGCTGCGCATTCGCCACCACAGCGCGGTGGAACTGGTGAACCGCCTCGCCGAGGCCGGCCTGGTCATACGCGATCAGGACAAGAGCGATCACCGCCGCGTGCTGCTGCAGCTCACCCCTTTGGCCGACGATCGCCTGGCCGACTTGTCGGCCGCGCATCTCGACGAGCTTTCGCGCATCGAGCCGATGCTGCGGCGTCTGCTCTCCCGCCAGGAAGAGTCCTAGGCGCGGTGGCTGATTTCGCTACGCGCGGCGTGAAGCTCAGCCGCCGTCGAGCGATTTCAACAGATTGTCAATCGTGAACGGGTTGGCCTTCGGCTTTGCCGGCGCCGGCGCCGAACCGTCATTGACACCGGGCAGCGACCGATCGGTCTTCGGCTCGGCCGCCTTGCGCTCCGCCTCCAGCTTCTCCTGCTCCGCCTTCTTGCGATCGGCTTCGGCCTGCGCCTTGGCCGCCTCATCCACGACCCGCTGCTCGGTCTCGGCCTTCGCCTGTGCGTCGGCCTTCGCCTTGGCGTCGGCTTCGGCCTGAGCCCTGGCGTCGGCTTCCGCCTTGGCCCTGGCCTCTTCATCCGCCTTGGCTTTTGCCTCGGCCTCCGCTTGTGCCTGCGCTTCAGCCTCGGCTTTTGCCCTGGCTTCCGCCTCGGCCTTCTGTCGCGCCTCCTCCTCTTGCCGGCGCAACTCCTCGGCCGCCTTGTCGCGCTCCGTCTGCAGCGCCGCGTAGTAGCGTACCTCGCGCCGCAGCCGCTGCTTCTCCAGCAGCGCCGCCTGCATCGCCTCGACCCGCTGCTGCTCCTTCTCCAGCGCGCGCTGCGTCAGGAACTGCGCGAGCGGACCGCTGTCGAATTGGGGCGCGGTCGCCCCAAGCGGGCCGGCCAGGCTCAAATTGACGGCCGGCTCGGAACCGACCAGTGCCTCCTCGCCGGGACGATAGGTCAGCGTCCCCTTTGCCGTGACGGTGCTTGTGTTGAGATCGGCGGTCACATCGGCAGACAAGATCGCGCCGGGATTGTCGAGGCTGATCGGCGGCACGCGCAACGTGCCGTTGGCGACGGTGAAGGCCACATCGGTGTCACCGGCGGCAAAGCTGCCGTCGCTTGCGATCTGCGGCGCGAACTCCGCGGTCTTGGCCGTGTCGATATCGCGTCCGATCGCATCGGCCTTGGCGATGATGGCGCCGAAGCCGTCCGGATTGATGCCGTCCACCTTCAATCCCTTCAGCGCCGCGGTGCCAGAACCGGACAGGGCCGCAATCATGGCATCGACCGATTTGCCGCTGGTCGACAAGGCCGCCGAGAGATCGCCGCTGCCGCCGATGCCGGCGCCGGGCAGGACCGCGGAAAGGTCGCTGCCGGCCAGCCTCATCTGGCCGGAGAACAGGCCGGTGCCCTCCGTGTTCTTCAGGTCGAACAGGCCGGTCAGCTCGCCGCCGTAAAGCTTCGCCTTGAGTTCCGAGACGTGGATGCCTTCGCGATCGAGCTTCAGCGAGAATGAAGCGTCATGCGCCGTCGCGAAGGGCCCGATGGCGAGCGCCGATGTGTTGAGATCGAGGTCTGCGTTGAACGGCAAGGCCGACTTCTGGCTGAACGGCGTCGTCGGCCATCCGCCCTTGGCGGGCGCGAAGGACTGGTCGCCGAACAGCGAGACCGCCAGCGGATCGAGGTCGAGTTCGTCGAGCGCCAGCGCTCCCGCAAGATGCGGCAGCCCGTCCTTGGCGTCAATGTTGACGTCGCCGGACACCGCCGCCTTGTTAATCGAACCGGTGAGGCCGCTCAGCACCAGCAGCCCATTGCCGAAATCGGCATCGGCCGCCAGCGACGTCGATGTTCCCGTTCCCATGCCGGGCAGGCCTACCCCCGTCGTCATCAGCCACGGCTCGATATCGGCGGCACTAAGATTGACCTTGCCTTTGGCGGTGGCGCCTTGCGCCGTCTCGGCGACGGTTCCGTCGAAGCTTGCCCTGAAGTCGTCGGCCGTCAGGTTGAAGCTGGTCGCGAGACCGCCGGCGACCGAGCCCTTCGCCGAGACCTCGGTGTTGGCATGGCCGAGCATCCCGAGCGGCAGCGCCGGCAGGCCGTAAAGCGCAAGCAACGTGGCGGCATTGTCGTTGCGGGCGTTGAAGGTGATCGATACCGGCGCCTCGGAGAGCTTGTCCGCGGTTCCCTTGCCGGAAAGCGAAGCCGAAAAGGCCGAACCGCCGGCCTTGCCCTGGGCCGAGAGCGCCAGGCCCGTGGTGCCGTCGCCATTGTCGGCGGCGCTGGTCAAGAGATCGATGCGCGCGTCCTGGAACAGTTCGGGATAGGCCGCCGCACGGCTGGCCAGGCCTTTGAGCATGGGATTGTCGGGATAATGCTGGGCCGCGACATCGATCAGCGGCTTGAGGTCCACCGCCACCACGGAAGCGTTGAGCTTGCCCGTCGGGCTCTGCGGAAAATCCTTGATCCGGCCCGTGGCGCTGATCGAGGCGCCGGCCAGGCCGCCGATCGAGAGCCGGTCGATCTCGAGCAGGCCCTCGCGCAGCCGCAGCGCCGTATCGACACTGTCGGCGCTGAACCCGCCGGCGCTGACCGGACCCGCCTTGATCTGGAAATCGAGATCGCGATCCGAAAAGCGGTTGGCGCCCTTGTCGCTGATGAAGATCGAGGCGAACGCCGCGAGCCCGTCCAGATCCATCTCGCCGCCCGTCAGCCGCATCAGCACCGATGGCCTGGCGCCGTCCGGCTGGCTGGAATCGATGCTGCCCGAAAATTTCGCCTTGCCGAGGATGAGTTCGAGATCGCTGAACGACTGCCGGTTCTCGCTGAGATCGACCTTGGCCTTGAAGCCTGCCGCCGGGAGCCGGCGGATCGCCTCGTCGACATCCTTCGACAGCCAGGCGGCAAAGCCGGAAGGCTGTCCGACGGCCAGCAGCAACGAGCCGGTGAAGCCGAAATGATCTTCGACGCTCAACATGCCGTCGGCTTCGAGCGTTGTGCGGCCCGGCAGCGTCGCGGCAAGCGACTTGACCGACCACCCCCCTTCGGCCGGCTCTGCCGACAGCCGCACGTCGCGCACCGTCGTGTCGCCCGCCACCACCGCCGGCAGCCTGACCTCGACCTTGCCCGGTATGGTCGGCTTCGGCATGTGCTGCAGCGTCCGCTCGAACGCCGCAATGCGCTGGTCGAGCGTGAAGCCGGCGCCGGCGGCCCCGCCGACGGCCTCGTCGAACTGCACCTGCGCCCCGCTGGCCTCGACCAAGAAATGCGGCTTCAGGCCGAGATCGACCGATGCCTTGCCGTCGGCGGTATAGGGATTGTCGAGCGGCCCGGTCTCGAAGCGGAACTCGTCGACATCGAGCTTCTGGTGGTCGAGCGCGAACTTGCCGTTCAGCCGGAAGCCCGGGTCGGGTTTGCCGGTGCTGACCTTGACCGGCTCGCCCTCGTTGCCGCGCAGCTCGGCCGAATTCCTGTCGTCGCCCGAAATCTTGAACTGGCCAGAATAGACCGCGGCGCCCTTGACGATGCCGGCATTGCCGTCGGCTTCGATGATCAGCGGATAGGCATCGGGATTCGCTTTCAGCCGGAGCCGCATCTGGCCGTCCGGCTCCACCTTGCCGGTGGAAGCCGAGACGTCGGCCCGCAGGCCGTCGAAGCGCAGCGTTCCGTCCATCCGCCACGGGCCGGTGAGCGCCTTGGCCGAAATCGTCGAGTTGATCTCCGAGATCAGGTGGCTGCGCCCGCCGGCGGCATGGCGCAGTTCGATTTGCCCTTCGCTCACCGACAGCTTCTCGATCGCGATCTGGCCCGGATCGAAGGGAGCCGAGGGCCGGAGCGTCCAGTCGACGGTGCCGTCACCGGCGATATTGATGACGGCTTTCGGGTGCACCAGCCGCATGTCGAAGATCAGCACCTCGCCGCGCAGGAACGGCGCCAGCTCCGCATCCATGGAGAAGGTCTCGACCGTCATCGCCGGCTGGCCTTCCGGCCCGCCCGCGACCTCGACATTCGAGAAGGTCACCGACGGAAACGGCAACAGCCGCGCTGTCGCGTCGCCCTTCACAGTCACCTTGCGGCCGAGGACGGCGCTCGCCTCCCGCTCGAAATCGCCCCGGTAACCCGTCCAGTCGATGAAATACGGCACCACCAGCGCCGCGCACAGCACCAGCACGAACAGGCCACCGAAGATCACGAACAGGCGGGCGAGCATCTGTTTCCCGGGTTGAAAGTCAGCCGCACTCTACCCGCATCCGCGTGTCGATAAAGAGGCAATTCAACGCGCGGCAACGGCCAACGTCTCCAGTTGCGCGAAGGCTCGCGCTCGCGATATCTCTTTTGCAAATCCCCTGCCCTTCCGGTCACGTTCGTGACCACCCAAAATCCGAACCCAATACGGAGCGTTCCCGATGTCAGGCAAGAACTGGGACAGAGTGCCGATCGACGCGCAGAGCGTTGACGCCCCGCTCTCGACGGCTGCGATTTTCCTTGTTGTGACCGTCGGCAGCGACGAGGCCGCGCTTTCGAATGTCGCTTCGGTGCTGGGCGAGCTCGACGATCTCGTCAAGAATGTCGGCTTCCGCGACTTGTCGGGCCGCCTGTCCTGCATCGCCGGCATCGGCGCCGCGCTCTGGAATCGTCTGTCGCCCGGCCGCCGGCCGCGCGAGCTGAAACCCTTCGCGCCGATCGAGGGCTCGGCGCATTTGGCGCCCTCGACGCCGGGCGATCTGCTCTTCCACATCCGCGCCGAGCGGCCCGACATGTGCTTCGAGCTCGAGCGCATCCTGTTGGACCGCCTGGCCGGCAGCGTGACCGTCGCCGACGAGGTGTCCGGCTTCCGCTATTTCGACGCGCGCGACCTCCTGGGCTTTGTCGACGGCACCGCAAATCCGACCGGCCTCGACCTGCCCGCCTCTGCTTTGATCGGCGACGAGGACGGCGACTTTGCCGGCGGCAGCTATGTCGTCGTGCAGAAATACCTGCACAACATGGCAGCCTGGAAAGAGACGCCGACGCATGTCCAGGAAGAGATCATCGGCCGCACCAAGATCGACAACATCGAGATCGATGACGACGACAAGCCGCGAAAGTCGCACAAGTCGCTGGCCACCATCGAGGACGACGCCGGCAATGAATACGACATCCTGCGCGACAACATGCCGTTCGGCCGCCCGGGTCAGAATGAGTTCGGCACCTATTTCATCGGCTACACCCGCTATCTCTGGGTGATCGAGAAGATGCTGCAGCGCATGTATGTCGGCGAGCCCCCCGGCGCCTATGACCGGCTGCTCGATTTCTCGACCCCGCATACAGGTACGACCTTCTTCGCGCCGACACGGCCGATGCTGCAGAAGCTGGCCGAAGGGGCACAGGAATAAGCGACCGCAAGGCGCCGCGGCGGGTCGATCAGTCGTTCATCGCTTCGATCATAGCCTTCAACACCGCTCCCTTTCGCAGGCCTACCCGGAAATCTCGCGCGATGAATTCCAGGGTCGAATCGTGGAACGTGAGAATGAAGTGCCGGCGACCGGAAAACAGCTCCGGCACATGGCGCGGGTGAACCCGGTTCGCTTTTTCCAGAGAAGCAATCCAAGACGAATTGAGGACCTCGAACGCGGAATATGGCTGCAGGCCGAGCGCGTAGAGCCGATGCCCGCTGAGCGCCTCGTCGTTTGGCGGGCCGAATTGGAATGCGACATAAGGGTCCATCGTTAGGATTGCGACGGCCTCCCCCTCCGCAACTGCTGAAACCGAACGCGGACTGGTGACGTCGAAGGACGGGTCGGGACCATTGGCGATGTAGGCGACCAGCAGCCGCTGTTCATCTGCGAAAACATGCGGCAACGGAGCGCCCGCCGATACTGACGGCAGGTCGATCGGCAGCAAAGCTTCTGCCGCGGCCATGACTAGTGTCCTGCGCCCGGCAGGATCTTGCCCGGGTTCATGATGTTCAGCGGATCGAGCGCCTGCTTGATCGTGCGCATGACATCGACGCCATGGCCGAGCTCGTGGCGGAGGAAGCCGACCTTGCCCTGGCCGATGCCGTGCTCGCCGGTGCAGGTGCCTTCCATGGCGATCGCGCGCATGTTGAGCCGGGCGACGAATTTCTCGGCGAGCGCGATCTCGGCCGGGTTGTCGACATCCATCAGCACCAGCACATGGAAATTGCCGTCGCCGGCGTGGCCGACGATCGGCGCGATAAGTCCCATCTCGGCAATGTCGGCCTCGGTCTCGGTGACGCATTCGGCAAGCCGCGAGATCGGCACGCAGACGTCGGTCGACAGCCCCTTGGCGCCGGGGCGCAGCGTCAGTGACGACCAATAGGCGTCGTGCCGCGCCTTCCAGAGCTTTGTCCGCTCTTCCGCGACGCTGGTCCATAGGAACGGCCCGCCACCCTGCTCCTCGGCAATCATGCCGAACATCTCGGCCTGCTCGGCGACGCCCGCGTCGCTGCCGTGGAACTCGACGAACAGGCACGGGCTCTCCGGATAGTCGAGCTTGGAATAGTTCTTCATCGCCCGCATCTGCAGCGCGTTGACCAGTTCGATGCGCGCCACCGGGATGCCCATCTGGATGGTCGCGATCACCGTGTTGCAGGCGGCCTCGAGGCTCGGAAACGGGCAGACGCCGCCGGAGATCGCCTGCGGAATGCCCTGCAGCCTCAGCGTCAGCGACGTGATGACGCCGAGCGTGCCTTCCGAACCGACCAGAAGCCGCGTCAGGTCGTAACCGGCCGAGCTTTTCTTCGCCCGCTTGCCGGTCGTCACCGTCTCGCCGTCGGCCATGACGGCGGTCAGCGACAGCACGTTTTCACGCATCGTGCCGTAGCGCACCGCGTTCGTGCCGGACGCCCTGGTCGCCGCCATGCCGCCCAGCGACGCATTGGCGCCAGGATCGATCGGGAAGAACAGACCGGTGTCGCGCAGGTGCCGGTTGAGGTCCTCGCGCGTCACGCCGGGCTCGACCGTGCAGTCAAGGTCCTGCGGGTTGACGGCGAGGATCCGGTTCATGCGCGACGTGTCGATGGAAATGCCGCCGCCCGGCGCATTGGTGTGGCCCTCGAGCGACGAGCCGACGCCGAAGGCGATCACCGGCACGCGGTGGGCGGCGCAGGTGCGCACGATCTCCTGCACGTCCGCGCTCCTCTCGACGAACGCGACGCCGTCTGGCGCCTGGGTCGGAATATAGGTGGTGGTGTGCGCGTGCTGGCCGCGTATCGCCTCGCCGGTCTGGAAGCGCTCGCCGAAGCGCTGCTTGAGGATGCCGAGTACCGCGGCGATGCCTTCCTCATTGCGTTCGACGGGGTTGAGGTCGCTCAAAGCCATGATTTCCTCCGCGAATGGACCAGCGGCCGCGCTTGTAGTGCAGCTATGAATGATGCCTAAAGCAATCCTAGGAAAAGTGCCAAGCGATTAGCTCGGCGACTTCACCGTAGCCGTCCGTCCGCCCTGTGCAGCGACCATCGAGGAAACCAAAATGACGATCCCCGCACCGATCATTTCCAGCCCAATGGCGATCGAGAAGGAATGGATCGACTATAACGGCCATCTCAACATGGCCTACTACAACGTGCTGTTCGACCGCTGCTCGGACCAGGCGTTCGAGCTGATGGGCATGGGGCCGAACTACGCCAAGGAGCGACGCCTCACCATCTACACGGCCGAAGTTCACGTCTGCTACGTGCAGGAGTTGCACCTCGACCACAAGGTCAACGTCTCGTTCCAGCTGATCGATCATGACGAGAAGCGGCTGCGTGCCTATCAGGAAATCCGCCACGTCGACGGCTGGCTGGCGGCGACGTCCGAATCGCTGTCGCTGCATGTCGACATGGAAGGACCGAAGGTCGCTCCCTTCCCCGCCGACGTGATGGCCCAGGTCGAGGCCATGCGCACCGCCCATGCCGGACTGCCGATGCCGGAGCGCGCCGGCCGCTCGATCGGCATCAAGCGCAAGGGCGCTTGAAAACTCGGACGCCCGCGTTAACCTTACCAAGGCTTTAACGTGAACAAGTCGGTTGAGTCCGTTGAACGACTCACTGGCGCGTTCGAAAACCGCCGTACCGGGTTTGCGCGGGGGCGGCTGGCGGAATGCGGTGCGAGGACAGTGCATGAAAACCGACATCAAGGTCGAAGTGGAACGGTTGGCGGCCGATCCACGCATCACCGACTATGATTTCTGGCGATCGCTGAAGAACGTCAACAATGAGATCTTCCACATCGCCAACAACAACGAACCCATCCCGTTCGACATGATCCGCTGGCGCATGATTCTGAAGCAGGCGCGCATGAAGCGCGGCCACGCTTGATCCATCGTCGCTGCCTCATCCTCCCTGACCAGCCATAGCTGCCGAGTCATAACCGCCGAATCATGGCTGCTTGAACCCGCCCAGCGGCGAGCGCGGCTTGACCGGTGACGACTGGATGATAGCGGTGTTGGTCATCGCATAGGGAATAATTCGGTCGATCACCCGCTCGAGCTCGCTGACCGAGCCGACATGGGCGAGCGCGATGAAGCAGTCCTCGCCGGTTACCCGATCGCATTGCGCGATTTCCGGCAGCTCGCGGATGATGTCCGCCACAACGGAAAGCTGTCCCGGCACCGGCCGGATTCTGAGCCATGCCGACAGCTTCATGCCGAGAGCGGCGGGATTGATCCTGACCGTATAGGCTTCGATCACGCCGTTATCCTGCAGCTTGCGGATGCGCTCCGCCACGCTCGGCGCCGACAGCCCGACCGCGCGCGCCAGTTCCGCCGTGCTGATGCGCGCATCCTTTTCCAGGAACCGCAGGAGCTTCAGATCGATCGCGTCCAGATCGACATTTTCACTTCGAAGGTTTCTCAAGCCAAACCTCTTCCATCAGAAAGCAAACCGTCAATCAGGCCATTCATCACACATGTAATCCGCGAGTTTCGCCTGCGATAATGCTCGCATGAAAACGCAAACGCAAATTCCAGCTGCAAACCGGGCCGCCGCCGATGCGCACCCCGCCCTCGCCGGCCCCGCCATGCTTGCTGGAATGGCCAACGCGTTGCCGCCGCATGTCTGGTTCTGCGTCAGCGCAGTGTTCCATTATCTCGGGCCGGCCTTCGCCGTGCTGCTTTTCGCTCAGGTCGGCGTGCTCGGCATGGCCTGGCTGCGCATCGCCACCGCCGCTCTCATCTTCGCCCCATTGACCAGGCCTTGGCGCGTTTTCGCCGGCGCCGATCGCGCTCAACGACTTCTGCTGCTCGCATTCGGCATCTGCCTGGCGGTGATGAACTGCTCGTTCTATCTGGCGCTCGATCGGTTGCCGATCTCGCTGGTGGCGGCGATCGAATTCGTCGGCACGATCGCGGTCGCGCTGGTCGGCATGCGCAGCCGGCGCAACTTTGCCGCGCTCGCTGTTGCCGTGGTCGGCACCTTGCTTCTCATCGACGTGAAATGGTCCAGCGATCCGGTCGGCTTGTCCTGGGCCTTTTTGAACGGCGCCCTCTTCGTCGGCTACATCGTGATCGGTCACCGCGTCGCCCAGGCAGGCATCGGCATCGCCGGCCTCGGCGCCGCCATGGCGGTCGCTTTCCTCGCCGTGTTGCCCATCGGCTTTCGCGAGGCGCTGCCCGCCTTCGCGTCGCCGCAGCTGCTCGGCGCCGCGATCGGCGTCGGCATCTGCTCTTCGGTCATCCCCTACATCTGCGACCAACTCGCCATGGCGAGGTTGCCGCGCGCGAGCTTCGCATTGATGCTCTCGCTCCTGCCGCTCACCGCAACGCTGATCGGCGTCATCGTGCTGCGCCAGGTACCGAGCGTCACCGACTGCATCGGCGTTGCGCTGGTCATCGCCGGGGTCGCCTTCCACAAGCCGGTGCAGGAATGATCTGCCGACGGCTGTGGTGGGGCCGTTTGCAGGCCGGGCTCACCTGAATATCAATACGCCTTAGGCCAGTTTCTCCTTCAGGAAAGCAATTGTCCGGCCCCAGGCGAGATCGGCGGCTTTCTTGTCATAGCGCGCGGCCGAGGTGTCGTTGTTGAAGGCGTGGTTGGCACCCTCATAGACATAGACCTTGTATTCGACATGGGCGGCGTCGAGCGCCTTCTTGTAGGCATCGATGCCGGCGTTGGTGCGTTCGTCCAACCCGGCATAGTGGAGCAGCAGCGACGCCCTGATTTTTTGAGCGTCCTCGGCCTTGGGCTGCATGCCGTAATAGGCGACACCGGCGCTGAGGTCGGGCCCATGGACGGCGAGTTGGTTCACCGCGCCGCCGCCCCAGCAGAAGCCGACCGCCCCGACCTTGCCGTTGCCGTCCTTGAGGCCCTTGAGATAGGCGATCGTCGCCACGCCGTCGGCGGCGACTCTGGCCACGTCGAGCTTGGTGAACATGTCGCGCGCCTTGTCCTCGTCGGAGGGCGTTCCGCCAAGCGGCGACAGGAAGTCCGGCGCTAACGCGATGAACCCCTCCAGCGCCACGCGCCGGGTGACATCGCGGATATGCGGGTTCAGCCCCCTGTTCTCGTGGATGACGATGACGCAGCCGAGCTTGCCTGACTGGTTCGCGGGCTTGACCAGATAGCCCTTCATCTCGCCGCTTGAGCCGGGATAGGTGATGTCCTCGCCCTTAACGCGACTGTCGTCTTCGGCGACGATCGCCGCTTGAGCGGAATTGGCCGCCAGCATCGGCGCGATCGCGGCCGCCGCGGCACCCGAGCCCGCCAGCTTCGTCAACTGCTCCATGAAGCGGCGGCGGTCGAGCGTCAGATGCGTGTATTCGTCATAGGCATCGATCATCGCCTGCGTGATGACAGGCTGCGTGACGACGGGCTTGGCAACGGGGCTGGTCATGATTTTCCTCGACGGTTGGCGGTGGACCGCAAGATAGGGTCGAGTATCGCATGGTCCAGTCACGCCCCGGTGACGACCCATATAGGCGGAACCCTGGTGGAGCCAACCCGCCGTCGCGCCGACAAGCCAGCGCGATTCATCACATTTTGGTCATTTCCGAAAGGCTTGATGGTGCTGTCACATTAGGACGTGAAGTTGCCTGAGCGCCCTACCGAAACGAATGACGAAAAGGGGAATGCCATGAACATCCAGGATATCATCAACACCGTTTCCTCGAAGGCCGGCCTCGACGAGCCGACCACCGAGAAGGTTGTCGGCACCATTTTTTCCGTGCTCGAGCATGAGGCTGAAGGCACCAGCATTTCGTCCTTCTTCGACCAGATCCCCGGCGCCGGTGAGTTGGCCCAGAAATATGACGTGATGGCCGCCGGCGCGACGGCCAATTCGGGCGGCGGACTTCTGTCGTCACTGCAGGGCGCGCTTGGCGGCGTTCTGGGCGAAAAGGCCGGCGCGCTGATCAACGGCATCGCCGCGCTCAAGGAGTCCGGCCTCGACATGGCGCAGATCCGTCAGGCCGGCGAGACCTTGATCAAGCAGGCCGAGGTTGCCGCCGGCCCTGATCTGACCAACCAGGTGCTGGATCAGGTGCCCAGCTTGCGGGGTCATCTCGGGCTTTGAAGCATTCCGAACCGGTTTTGAACGGCTCGGCCTTTCGACGGCAAAGCTGATCCGCTTTCTGGCGACCGAAGGCCTCCCACCGGCGAAATCGATTAGTCCACCTTATGGGGAACAAGATAGTTCGTAGTTTTTGTGCCTCGGGTGACTGTTAGGGCGGAATATCCAGGCGGCGGCGAATTGGTAACCGTGGCGTCAACCTCCCCGCATCGGCCAATAACTTCGCCGACAGGGGACTTAGCCAAACGATCCGCCAAGGCCGCTCTGCATTCATCGGCGGAGTAGATTTGAGGCGCGATTTCGAGTGGCCGACAAGCCCACCCCGGACTGCACGAAAGCAAAACCAATATCGCTGACGCCTCCGGTCCCATTTCGTATTTTCCTTAACGCTCATCCGACGTGACAAAGGACAGTGCGATCAGGTCATCAACGTCGATGCCGCCGCGACCATTGTCCAAAATGTCGGCGAGAGCTCCCGACCTACGCCGACTGGCAGTGCCTTTGGAAAGGGCCAGCTTAGCCGAGTAGCCAAGGCGCAATTTGGTCTTGCAGTCATCGTATCTGAAGATGCTTACCGCCTTGAACCATGAACCGGTTTTGATGGATCGGCGAGTGGCAGTTACGGCACTCGTAACGGATGCTGACGTCCCGCAACTCATTGGAAATCGACACCGTCCACCTCCTGCCCGCCCCTAACGGATGCCCGCCATCCTGGGGGTGACGGGCATCCATAAACTGGCGATGAAGGGACTCATGTCCGCCAGTCGGGGACACAATGAGATAGTGGGCTATATGTTTCGTCCTTGGGACCAATGCTTGTGATGTGCGACTTCAGTCGGAACCGATAGCCCGACTGGGGACTTGCGCCAGGAACGAACCAACCGACCCTCCGTTGACCCACTGCCGGAAGCTCCCGCTACAGCGGTTGAGCACAAAGCAGAGGCTCCAGCGCTGGCGGGTTACGCGCTGGAGCCGTCTTAAAAGGTTGGAGCGAGAAAATGAAAGACTATCGGAACAGTGTCCTGGAGGCTCGTTGGCTTCTCGCCGTACCCGCGTCGCTTCTCCTGACCGTCCTGCTGGCCGGCTTCTTGCTTTCGTAGCAGGCCGGCCTCGCCTTGTCCTATTTCGGCAGCGTGTAGGCCATCACGTAATCGCCTGGCTTGGTGCCGACCGAGCCGTGGCCGCCGGCGACGATGACGACGAACTGGCGGCCGTCGGCCACCGTATAGGTCATCGGCGTCGACTGGCCGCCCGCCGGCAGCCTCGCCCGCCACAGCTGCCTGCCGGTGGTGAGGTCGTAGGCGCGCAGATAGTCGTCCACCGCGGCGCCTAGGAAAGCGACGCCGCCCGCCGTGATCATCGGCCCGCCGATGCCGGGAACGCCGACCTTGAGCGGCAAAGGCAGCGGCGTCATGTCGTAGACAGTGCCGTTGCGGTGCTTGTAGGCGATGTTTCCCGTCTTGAGGTCGACGCCGGCGACATAGCCCCAGGGCGGCGCCTGGCAGGGAATGCCGAGCGGCGACAGGAACGGTCCCATCACCACCGCGTAAGGCGCGCCTTCATTGCGGTTCAGCCCCTGCTCGCTGCCCTTGGTATCGCCCGGCGGCGGCACCTCCGTGCGCGGGATGAGCTTCGAGGTGAAGGCGAGGTAGGTCGGCATGCCGAACATCACCTGCCGCACCGGATCGACCGCGACGCCGCCCCAGTTGAAGACGCCGAAATTGCCGGGATAGATCAGCGAGCCCTGCAGCGAGGGCGGTGTGTAGCGTCCCTCATAGCGCAGCTTCTTCAATTCGATCCGGCACGCCAGCTGGTCGAACATGGTGATGCCCCACATGTCGGCGCCGGTCAGCGGCTTGGGATTGAAGGACAGGTCCGAGGCCGGCTGCGTCGGCGAGGCATGATCGCCCTCGATCGCGCCGCCGGGCGCCGGCACGTCTTTCACCGGAATGATCGGCTCGCCGGTGCGCCGGTCGAGCACGTAGAGATCGCCCTGCTTGGTCGGCCCGACCAGCGCCGGCACGACGCCGTTCCCGGTGGTGATGTCGACCAGCGACGGCTGCGCCGGCACGTCCATGTCCCACAGATCGTGATGCACGGTCTGCCGGACCCAGCGCAATTGCCCAGTGTTGAGATCGAGCGCGGTGATCGAGGAGGAGAATTTCTCGACATTGGCGCTGCGGTCCATGCCGAGCTGGTCCGGCGTCTGGTTGCCGAGCGGAACGTAGAGCAGTCCCAGCTTCTCGTCGGCGCTCGCCGTCGACCACATGTTGGGCGAGTTGTGGGTGTAGGTTTGCCCGGCGGGCAGCGGCGTCGTCACGTCCGGATTGCCGGAATCCCAATTCCATAGGAGCGCGCCGGTGCCGGCGTCGAAGGCGCGGATGACGCCGGACGGTTCCTCGGTCGAATAATTGTCATTGACAGCGCCGCCGACGATGATCTTGCCGGCGACGATCAGTGGCGCCGACGTCGAATAGTAATAGCCCGACTTCGGATAGGGCATGTTGGCCATCAGGTTCAGCGTGCCGGCCTCGGCGAAGGACGGACACACCTGCCCGTTCGCGGCATCGAGCGCGATCAGCCGGGCGTCGGAGGTCGGCAGATAGATGCGCGCGGCGCAAGGCTGGCCGGCGGCGATCTTGGCATCGGCATAATAGGACACGCCGCGGCAGGTCTGGTGCTGGCGGTTGGGGTCGAGCTTGATCTTCGGATCGTAGCGCCACTTCTCCTTGCCGCTCGCGGCATCGATGGCGATGGCGAAATTATGCGGCGTGCAAATGAACAGCACATCGCCGATCTTCAGCGGCGTCACCTGATAGGTCGTCTCGCCGATATCATCGGGGCCTTTCACGTCGCCGGTGCGATAGGTCCAGGCCGGCTGCAGCTTGGCGACGTTGTCCGGCGTGATCTGGTCGAGCGGCGAATAGCGCTGGCCGAAGGGCGTGCGGCCGTAGAACTGCCACTCGCCGGCCGGGATGTCGCCGCCGAGATTGGCGGCCGTCGCCGCCTTTTCGGTGCCCAGCGTGCCGCCGATATCCATGGGATCGGCGGTCATCGAATAACCGGCGACCGCGAGCGAGGCGAGCACGGCCAGGATCAGCGGCGCGCGTCCGTCCGGCCCCCGCAGCCCCCGCCTTGCCCACGGCGTCAAAAGCCACAAGGCGATGAGCACGATGACGCCGCCGCGCGGGCCGAGCTGCCACCAGTCGAAGCCGATTTCCCACACTGCCCAGCATAAAGTGGCAAGCACGAACAGCGCGTAGAGCCAGAGCGAAGTCGACCGGCGCCTGAAAAGCAGCCAGGCGGTGATCAGGAAGATCAGGCCGGCGATCAGGTAGTACCAACTGCCGCCCAGCGCGATGAGCCAGATGCCGCCGCCGCCGAGAATGAGACCGATGAGGAAGAGGACGAGGGAGGTGATGGTGACAGCCAAGACGGTGCTCCTTCGACTGTTGCGCCTTTGCGGCCGCTCTGAGGCGACGGCGCGCCGTCCCTGCCCTGCCGGCAGCTTTCCCTCGCTCGCTCCGGCTGTCAAGTTGGGGGCAGACACGCGAAACTAGAACAAAACGTAGACAGTTCTGGTCTTTCGCTGCCGAATCACTACATTCGGGGGCGATGTCGGGCTTTTCCGAGGACATGCCTTTTTTCGATGAACCGAATGCGCGGCCGGCAGCGGCTCCATCCGGCATAGCCGCGCGCGCCATGGCCGCCCGCAGCGGCCAGAACGGCGTGCCCGATTATCTGAAGGGCCTGAACCCGGAGCAGCGGCTCGCGGTCGAGACGACCGAAGGCCCGGTTCTGGTGCTGGCCGGCGCGGGCACCGGCAAGACGCGGGTGCTCACCACGCGCATCGCTCACATCCTTGCCACCGGCAGGGCCTTCCCCTCGCAGATCCTGGCCGTAACCTTCACCAACAAGGCCGCGCGCGAGATGAAGCAGCGCATCGGCATCCTGATCGGCGAAGGCAATGTCGAGGGCATGCCTTGGCTCGGCACCTTTCACTCGATCGGCGTGAAGCTGCTTCGCAGACATGCCGAGCTCGCCGGGCTGAAATCGGATTTCACCATTCTCGACACCGACGACGTGGTGCGGCTGATCAAGCAACTGATCCAGGCCGAAGGGCTGGACGACAAGCGCTGGCCGGCCAAGACCTTCGCCCAGATGCTCGACAACTGGAAGAACAAGGGCCTCGGCCCGGACGAAATAGCGGAAGGCGATGCGCGCAGCTTCGGCAACGGCAAGGGCCGCCAGCTCTACAAGGCCTACCAGGAACGGCTGCAGACGCTGAATTCCTGCGACTTCGGCGACCTGCTCTATCACCCGATCCGCATCTTTCGCGCCTATCCGGACGTGCTGAAGGATTACCACCGCAAGTTCAAATACATCCTCGTCGACGAGTATCAAGACACCAACACCGCGCAATACATGTGGCTGCGGCTCCTGGCGCAGAGGCCGCATTCTGGGCGCAGCCCATCGGCCGAAGGCCGCAAGCCCGACCGGGCGTCGGCCGGCCAGGCCGCCCCCGCGGAGGCCAGCGAGCGAAGCGAGCGCGCGGCCGTGAGCGAGAACAAAGTCAACATCTGCTGCGTCGGCGACGACGATCAGTCGATCTATGGCTGGCGCGGCGCCGAGGTCGACAACATCCTGCGCTTCGACAAGGATTTTCCGGGCGCCACCATCATCCGGCTGGAGCGCAACTACCGGTCCACCGCACATATTCTGGGCGCGGCCTCGCACCTCATCGCCCACAATGAGGGCCGCTTCGGCAAGACGCTGTTCACCGACCGCGACGACCCCGAGGACGACAAGGTTCACGTCCACGCCGCCTGGGACTCGGAGGAAGAGGCCCGCGCCATCGGCGACGCCATCGAGGCCTACCAGCGCCAGAAGCATAATCTCAACGACATGGCGATCCTGGTGCGCGCCTCCTTCCAGATGCGCGCCTTCGAAGACCGCTTCATCACGCTTGGCTTGAACTACCGCGTCATCGGCGGCCCGCGCTTCTACGAGCGCCTGGAAATCCGCGATGCATTGGCCTTCTTCCGCGTCGTCGCCAATGGCGGCGACGACCTCGCCTTCGAGCGCATCGTCAACGTGCCGAAGCGCGGGTTGGGCGAAGCCACCATCCGCCAGATCCATGACACGGCGCGCGCCATGCGCATCCCCATGCTGGAGGCCGCCGCAACGCTCGCCGAAAGCGACGAGCTGAAGCCGAAGCCGCGCGCGGCGCTGCGCGAGGTCGCAGCCAATTTCGAGCGCTGGCAGAAGGCGCTGGAAACCACCCCGCACATCGAGCTTGCCGAGACCATTTTGGAGGAGAGCGGCTACACCGACATGTGGAAGAACGACCGTTCGGCGGAGGCGCCCGGGCGGCTGGAAAACCTCAAGGAGCTGATCCGCTCCATGGAGGAGTATGAATCGCTCCGTTCCTTCCTCGAGCATGTCGCGCTGGTGATGGAGGCCGAGCAGGGCGAGTCGCAAGATGCGGTCTCGATCATGACCCTGCATTCGGCCAAGGGCCTCGAATTCGAGACCGTCTTCCTGCCCGGCTGGGAGGAAGGCCTGTTCCCGCATCAGCGCGCGCTGGATGAAGGCGGACGCTCCGGCCTCGAGGAAGAGCGCCGGCTCGCCTATGTCGGCCTGACGCGGGCGAAAAAGAACCTGCACATCTGGTTCGTCTCCAACCGCCAGATTCACGGCCTGTGGCAATCGACGATCCCGTCGCGCTTCGTCGACGAATTGCCCGAAACCCACATCGATATCGCCGACAGCGGCAACAGCTACGGCGGCTACGGCAACCCCTATGGCGGCGGCTCGTTTGCTTCCGGCCGCGGCGGCGGCCGGCAGAACCCCTACGGCGCCTCGCGCTTCGACAATATCGGCGCCAAGGACCAGGGCAGCTTCTCCAACACCTATGCCACGCCCGGCTGGCAACGCGCGCAGGCCAACCGCACCGAGGCGACCGACCGCAACTGGGGCACGCGCTCCGGCCATCAGGTCGAGCGTATCGGCTATGGCGAGACTGATTCAGGCTACGGCGCCGGCCGCACCAGCGTGAAGGGCCGCACCATCGAGGGCGAGCTGGTGGCCAAATCCGTCGCCGACACGCCGTCCGCCTTCAATGTCGGCGACCGCGTCTTCCACCAGAAATTCGGCAACGGCAACATCGCGGCCATCGACGGCAACAAGCTCACCATCGACTTCGACAAGGCCGGCCAGAAACGCGTGCTGGACGGTTTTGTCGCGCCGGTGTGACCGGCCTCCTCACCGATACCGTGCCTGGTTCCACTTGTGACCGAGCAGCGACAGGATGATGATCAGCCCGTTGAAGAACTGCACGTAGAAGCCGCTGAGGCCCGCCGCGACAACCCCGGTCTGGATGAACGACACCGTGACCGCGCCGATCGCGCCGCCGACCACCGTGCCGATGCCGCCCCAGGTGGGCGTGCCGCCGACGAACACCGAAGCCAGCACGGGCAGCAGATAGCCGTCGCCCGCCGTCGGCCACCAGGTGAAATTGATCATCACCGAGAAGGTGCCGGCGATCGCCGCGCCAATGCCGACGAAGACGAACACCTTCACCCGGACCCATTTGACGTCGATGCCCATCTGCCTCGCGCTGTCGGGATTGTCCCCGACCACTTTCACCTGCGCGCCGAAACGATGCCGGTTGTAGAGCAGCGCCGAGAACACCACGAAGGCGATAGCCCAGAATATCTGCACCGGGATGCCCCAGACCTGGCTGGAGAAGATCTTGTAGGCCGAGCTGTCGGCAAGGCCGGTCAGCGCCGTCGACTTGCCTTCGTTGATGATCTGGATCAGCCCGCGCAGCAGGAAGTTCATGCCGAGCGTGGCGATCAGCGAGGACAGCCCGCCATAGACGACCAGCGAACCGACCAGGAAGCCGAGCAGCGTGCCGGTGACGAGCGCCGCCGCGATGCCGATAAACGGATCGTAGCCGGCCTGCACGACCAGCGCGAAGACCCAGGAGGCAAATCCCATTGTCGCCGGAAATGACAGGTCGATCTCGCCGCAGGTGACGACGAAGACCAGCGGCACGACCACGAACAGCGCCACGGGAAGCGTCGTCAGCACGGAGCTGTAGAGATACCAGGTTGTGAAGACGGTGGGGTTGGCGATCATGAACACCGCCATCATGACGATGAACACGGCGAGCGTGCCGAGCGAGGCGCGGTTGTCGAGGACGAAGCCGCGCAGCCAGTGATTGGACGGATGGCTCCATTCCTTGGCCGGTCCCTTGGCTACCTTGCCGCTTGCCGTTCCCAAAGGCGTTTGCAGATCGGGTTCCATCGCCTTGCTCATTGCGCTCCCTGCTCCGCGCCCTCGTGCAGTCCCGGCAATCCGCCGGGGTGTGCTACGTCTTCCATGAAGTTGATGAGGTCTTCTGCCGACTTGACCTCGTTGCGGTCGGCCGCGAGCGCCACCTTGCCGCGGTCGAGCACGACGAAGCGGTCGGCAATGTCGAAGACATGGTGGATGTTGTGCCCGATGAACAGGATCGAGCGGCCGCTCGCCCGCACCTGGCGCACGAAATGGAAGACCTTGGCGGTCTCGGTCAGCGACAGCGCCGTCGTCGGCTCGTCGAGGATGATCAGTTCCGCCTGCTTGTAGATGGCGCGTGCGATCGCCACGCCCTGGCGTTCGCCGCCGGAAAGCTGGCCGACGATCGAGTGCGGCGTGAACACTTTCGAGGTGAAGCCGATCTCGCGCATTAGCCGGCTCGCCTCCTCGATCTCCTTGTCGACCTTCAGCCAGCCCATGAAGCTGGTCAGTTCGCGGCCCATGAAGATGTTGCGCACGATCGTCTGCTGCACGGCCAGCGCGCGGTCCTGGAACACCGTCTCGATGCCGGCGTCGCGCGAGCGCGCCGCGCTCCACCCGGTGACCGGCTTGTCGCGCACCAGGATCTCGCCGCTGGTCGGCTTGACCACGCCGGATAGGATCTTGATCAGCGTCGATTTGCCGGCGCCGTTGTCACCAATCAGGCCGACCACCTCGCCGCGGTCGACGCTGAGGTTGACCCCGCCCAGCGCATAGACCTGGCCGTAGGATTTCTTGATGTCGCGCAGTTCGATGATACGTTCGCCCATGCGATCCTCGCTGGAATTGTCTGTCTGCCGGTCATCTCGCCGGCCGGGCAATAATCCCGGCCGGCGGCTTGGGAGGTCAACGCAATGCCTGCTTGGCGAGCTCTGAGACGATCTCGTAGTTCTGCGGCGTGACGAAGCCGGCGCCGGTGTCGACATTCATCGGCGCCAGCCCCAGCACCACCTGCTGGCAAAGGCTGAGGATTGGCAGATAGCCCTGGAGGAACGGTTGCTGGTCGGCGGTCAGTTGCACCCAGCCGCCCTTGAAGCCTTCGACGATCTGCGGACTGGTGTCGAAGCCGAAATTGAAGATGTCGCCCGGCTTCCTGCCCGCCGCCTGCATGTAGGTGGCGACATTGCCGAGCATCTGGCCGCCGGGATAGCCGACCGCCTTGACGTCGGGGTGGTTGAGCAGTGCCGCCGTGATCACCGGAATGGCGAGGTTCGGATCGGACGCCCATTCGCCGCTCGGTGGCGAGGACAACTGGATCACCTCGACGCCCGCCTCCTTTAGGGCCGCGACAGTGCCGCGCTCGCGCGCGCCGCGGTTCTCGTTCTCGAACGGACCGATCATGATCGCCTTGTCGCCGGACTTGAGCTTGCCGAGCTTGAACGCCTCGACACCGAGCGCGCGGCCCTGCTGCTCCTGCTGCGCGCCGACATAGCCGCCGCCGAACGCCGCCACCACTTTCGGCACCGGAACGTTCTGGTACATCATCTTGATGCCGTCCTTATGCGCCTGTTCGGCCAAAGGCATGATCGCGGCATCGCCCGGATGGCCCATCATTGCGATGCCCTGCGGCTTGACCGCGACCGCCTCGCGCAATTGCTGCACCATCTTTTCGACGTCCCACTGCGAGAAGATGTAGTCGACCTTCGGCCCGAGATCGGCCGCCGCCTGTTTGGCGCCATTATAGACGATGGTGCCGAAGGCGTCGCCCTCGGCGCCGCCGACGAAGAAGCGGATGTGTACGTCCTTGCACCATTGCGCGTCGAGCGCGTGCGCCGGCAAGGCAGAGATCGAGGCGCAGAGCGCCG
Organism: Mesorhizobium sp. CA15; assembly: GCF_020165215.1. Classification (NCBI taxonomy): domain Bacteria; kingdom Pseudomonadati; phylum Pseudomonadota; class Alphaproteobacteria; order Hyphomicrobiales; family Phyllobacteriaceae; genus Mesorhizobium; species Mesorhizobium sp. CA15. The sequence continues at coordinate 68,565 of NZ_JAIUHQ010000011.1, read as the reverse complement.
TGGCAGCCGCCACGACGGTCGAGCGCAGAACAGTCCTTCTGGTCGTCATGCTCATGCACGTTCCTCCCTTTTGATCCCTCGCATCGGAGGGTTTTCGACAATGGTTCGGCGCGGCGCGCCGCAGTGCTGGCCGGCTCCTCCCGCCGGCCAATCCTCAATTTGGCCTCAAGCCGGATTTGGCAGGTAGCTGGACCCTCCCCGGCATTGTTTCAGATAGTCGAGCGCGCGCGCCTGTCCGGTGATCTCGAGGTCGCCGCGATAGACCGGATCGTGCCAGCCCTCGATGTCGATGGCGCCCTTGTAGCCGGCCAGCCGCAACTCGCTGATCACCCGAGTCCAGTCGCTGTCGCCGAAGCCTGGCGTGCGCATCTGCACGAAAGGCAGTCGGCCGAACACGCCATGCTCTCGGATGACGTCCCAGCGCACGGTCGCGTCCTTGCCATGGACATGGAAGATGCGCGGCGCCCATTTGCGGATCTGCGGGATCGGATCGATCAGGTAGACAAGCTGATGGCAGGGCTCCCATTCCAGCCCGAGATTGTCGTTTGGCAATTCGTTGAACATCAGCTCCCAGGCATCGGGATTGTGGGCGATGTTCCAGTCGCCGCTCGCCCAGTTGCCGTCCATCGCGCAATTCTCGAAAGCGATGCGCACGCCCTTGTCGGCGGCGCGCCTGGCCAGCGGCCCCCACACCTCGCGGAAGCGCGGCAGGCTGTCGGTCAGCTTCTTGCCGCGGATGCGGCCGGTGAAGCCGCTCACCGTCTCGGCGCCGAACAGATGCGCATTATCGATCACCGTCTCCCAGGCCGCCAGCACACCGCGATCGACCTCTCCATTCTCGAGCGGGTTGCCGAACACCCCGATCGAGGACACGGTCACATCGGCATCGCCGATCGCCTCGCGGATCTCGCCCGCCAGGCGCTTCAGGTCCTTGCCGCCCAGCGTCTGCCAGAAGAAGGGCTGGATGCTCTCGAAGCCGAGCGGCAGGATCTGTCTGATATAGGCCGCCGGATCGTCGAGATTGGCCCGCACCATGGTGCCGATCCTGATATCGAGAAGCGGGTTTGCCATCATTGTGCTTCCTTGGCGATTGTCACGCGCCGCCCGCTCTCCGCGCTCTCGATGGCGCCGAAGACCATGGCCAGGCTCTTGATGTTGTCGGCGCCGCGCGTCTCCGGCTCGGCGCCGGTCTCGATCGCGTGCATGAAATCCCGGATGATGCCGAGATGGCCGTCGACGCGGTCGGCGGGATCGAGCGGCGGCACTTCGATGGGCTGGGTCTTGTCGATAATCCCTTCGCGGCCGGACGCAACCACCTCCGCCTTCAGCCCGTCATGGCCGTCCCACAAGAGGCTGCCGCGCTCGGCAACGATGCGCCAGCTTCCCTCCCAACTCGTGCGGAAACCGTCGGCGCACCAGGAGCCGGCATAGGTGAAGATCTTGCCGCCGCCGAGGTCGAAGACGGCGCTGGCCGACGACCCCTGCCGATACCAAGAATTCACGGGTTCCCATTCCTGGCAATAGACGCTGGCCGGCTCGCCGGCGACCATGTAACGCGCGGCATCGAACGTGTGGATCGCCATGTCGAGCAAGAGCACATGGGCCATCTCCTCGCGAAAACCGCCGAAATGCGGCGCAACGAAAAAGTCCGCATGGATGCTGGTCGGCTTGCCGATGACGCCGGAATCCAGGATGCGCCTGATGCGCCTGACGTTGGCGACATAGCGGCGGTTCTGGACGACTGCATGGATGCGCCTCGCCTTGCGCGCTGCCTCGACGATGGCGCGCGCATTTTCGGGGCTGTCGGCCAGCGGCTTCTCGGTGAGCAGATGGCAGTTGTGCGCGAAGGCCGAAAGCGCGACCGCGCGGCGTGCGGCGGGAACCACGACGTCGAACACGGCATCGGGCTTGGTCTGGTCGAGGACGGCGTCGAGGTTGGTGCCGATGACGGCGCTGGACAGCGCGTATTCGCGCGCCCTCGCCTGTGCCCGCTCGGCATCGAGGTCGACGAGGCCGACAATGGCGAGCCCGTCGATCTGCTTGACGGCATCGAGCCAGTGCTTGCTCATCGCTCCGCATCCGGCCAGGACGACCCTCATCATCCAGCACTCCTCCTCCGCCGGTCCCTCCAGACCGGACGTCACGGCGTCCACGGCGTCACCGTAAACGTTTTTCCGTAAACGTTTACGAGAACACACCCGATGGCGTAGAATGTCAACCGGCTGCCTGCAAAAATCGTCCCGAAGCCTTGGCCTGAGCGGCAGCCGGTGCTAGCCAAGGCAGGGGGAGAATCCGTCCTTGGCGTCAAGCATCCACGATCTCGCGCGTCACCTGAACATCTCGATCGGCACCGTGTCGCGCGCGCTGAACGGCCGTGCCGACGTCAACGCCGACACACGCCAGCGTGTGCTCGAAGCAGCCAGGAAGCTGAACTATTCGCCCAATCAGTCAGGCCGCAGTCTCAGGCAAGGCGCCACCCGTTCGATCGCCTTCATGCTGCAGCCGCATCCCGGCGACCAGCAATATGGCGAGCCGTTCTTCATCCCGTTCCTGACGGGCCTGCAGGCGCGGCTCGCCGAGCATGACCTGGATCTGATGGTCGTCATGGGTGAGCCGGGCCAATATCAGCAGGAGCGGTTGCGCCGCGTGGTCGAGACGCGCCGGGCCGACGCGGTCGTGTTGGCCAATACGCGAAGGGAGGACGATCGGATCGATTATCTCAGCAAGGCCGGCTTTCCCTTCGCCACGCTTGGCCGAAGTCAGTCCGGCGGCGACACGTATCCTTCACTCGATATCGATTTCGAGAGGGCGGGTGATGAAGCCGTCGACCGGCTGGTCGCGCGCGGCCACCGCCGCATTGCCGCTATCCGCCCTTCGCTTGATCTCAATTTCGGCTACCTGTTCCTCGACGGCTACCGCAAGGCACTGAAGCGGCACGGTATCGAGGTCGACCCCGACCTGATCGCCGACGGCTTCATCAACGAGACCGGCGGCTACCAGGTGACGCCGCAAGTAATGCGCTCCAGAAACCCGCCGACGGCGATCATCTTCAACAATGACGCGATGGCGCTCGGCGGCTGCAAGGCGCTGGCCGAGATGGGTATCAAGCCGGGCCATGACATGGCCGTGATCGTCATCGTCGACACGCCGCTCTGCCGCTACTTTTCGCCGACGCTGACCGCCTTCCGTCCGTCGCTGGAGCCCATGGGCCGGCGGCTGGCCGAGATGCTGCTCGCTTCGCTTCCCGCATTCGCCGGCCCTGAGGGCACACGCATCATTCGCGAAGTCTGGCCGCTGGAGCTGATTGCAAGAGAGAGCGATTGAGCGGAGGCTTTCCCTTCTCCCCTTGTGGGAGAAGGTGGCCGAGCGAAGCTCGGTCGGATGAGGGGTGTTCCAGGGAAAGCCGGCGTCTCACTCCGCTGGAGCACCCCTCATCCGTCTCGGCGCTACGCGCCGATCCACCTTCTCCCACAAGGGGAGAAGGAAACTGTCATGCAACCATCACGTTCACGTCCTAGACCGCTCGACGGGAACCGGCTCGCCGCATCGCCGATGCGCGTTCCTTCCAGGCCGCTCTGCTCGTCAAGAAGGGGATATCGATGAAACATCTCAACCGAACCGTCGCGCTCGGCGTGGCACTTGCCTTGTTCACTTTCCTGACCCCGGCGCTCGCCGACGGCGTCGCCTACGTCAACAAGGGGCTCGTCGGCATCGGCCGCATCCCGGCCAACCAGAGGGACAAGTTCGGCGAGACCTTCGGTTCAGGTTCCGGCATGGCGATCGATACCAAATCCTGGACGCGTGAAGGGGCCACCTACAAGGGCTCGCTCTGGCTGCTGCCGGACCGCGGCTACAATGTCGTCGGAACCACCGATTATCGCCCCCGCCTCAACACCATCTCGGTCGAGCTGGCCCCGACCGCTCCTGGCGCGGCGCCCGCCGCCGGACAGGAACAGTCGGGCGTTAAGGCGACGCTCGCCGACACGATGCTTCTGACCGACGACAAGGGCGCCGACGCCACCGGCCTCGATCCGTTGAACGGCGTGCGCGCCGCCGCCGGCGACATGCCGATGCTGCCTGAGGCCAATGGCAAGCTGGCGCTCGATGACGAAGCGATCGTGCGGCTGCCGGACGGCACGATGTTCATCTCCGACGAATATGGTCCCAACATCTACCGCTTCTCGGCCGAAGGCCGTCTGATGTCGGCGACCCAACCGCCCGCGGCGCTGGTGCCGATGCGCCACGGCAAGCCGAACTTCGCGTCCGACAACCCGGGCCCGGGCGCTGCCGAGCCCGATCCGAAGGATCCCGAAACCGGCCGCCAGAACAACCAGGGGCTCGAAGGCATGTCGATGACGCCAGACGGCAGGTTCCTGATCGCCGTGCTGCAGTCGGCGCCCCGCCAGGACGGCGGCGATTCCGGCTCGACCCGCCAGAACACCCGCGCGCTGGTTTACGACGCTTCCGATCTCACCCACCTCAAGCTGGCGCATGAATATGTCGTGCCGCTGCCGGTGTTCACGGATGCCAAGGGCAAGACCAAGGTGGCCGCTCAGAGCGAGATCGTCGCGCTCTCCGACAAGAGCTTTCTGATGCTGGCGCGCGACTCAGGCAACGGCCAGGGCGTCAAGGGCGACGAGTCGCTCTACCGCAAGATCGAGATCGTCGACCTCTCGGCCGCCACCGATATCGCCAACGGCCCGTTCGACGCCGCCGACAAGCCGGTCGCGCCGAAGGGCATGCTCGACCCGTCGGTGGCGCCGGCCAAGCTGACGCCGTTCATCGACATCAACGACAAGGGCGAGCTCGGCCGCTTCGGCCTGCACAACGGCGCGCCGAACGACAAGAACAACCTCTCGGAGAAGTGGGAGGCGATGTCGCTGGCGCCGGTGCTCGATCCGAAGCTGCCCGACGACTATTTCCTGTTCGTCGCCAACGACAACGACTTTCTCACCCAGGACGGCTTCCAGGTCGGCGCTGCGTACAAAGCCGAGGACGGCGCCGATGTCGACACCACCTTCCTGGTCTATCAGGTCACACTCCCCGGCCTTTCTGGAAACACCACTCAGTAACGGGATGCGGTCGGCGGCCGCGGCAGCCGACCCTTTTCTGAAGGGATGCATGAGCACCAGGCCTGCGATAGCATCGCGGGCCTGATTCAGTTTCGGCCCCACCACCATGGGTAACAACATGGATGACAAACAGCCCACCCGCCGGCGGACCGGCGACCTGACTAGCGGCCCCATTTCGCGCACGCTGCTGTTGTTCGCGCTGCCGGTGCTGGGCTCCAACGTGCTGCAGTCGCTCAACGGCTCGATCAACGCGGTCTGGGTCGGCCGCTTCCTCGGCGAGGCGGCGCTGACGGCGACCTCCAACGCCAATCTGGTGCTGTTCCTCATCCTCGGCACCGTCTTCGGCATCGGCATGGCGGCAACCATCCTGGTGGCGCAATCGGTCGGCGCCCGCGACCTCCCCGAGGCAAAGCGCATCGTCGGCACCAGCGCCACCTTCTTCTTCCTCGTCTCGGTCGTGTTCGCCGTCTGCGGCTGGATCTGGGTCGATGTCATCCTGACCGGGCTCGGCACGCCGGCCGATGCCTTGCCTTTGGCGCGCGCCTATTTGCGCATCATCTTCGTCGCGGTGCCGATGATGAACCTTTTATCCTTCGTCATGACCGTGCTGCGCGGCGCCGGCGACTCGCGAACCCCGTTCGTCTTCATGGCGCTGGCGGTCGTGCTCGACGTCGTGCTCAATCCGCTGCTGATCCGCGGCATCGGCCCCTTTCCCGAGCTCGGCATTGCCGGCTCGGCAATGTCGACGCTCATAGGCCAGACGGTGAGCGTGATTGCCATCCTGATCGTGCTTTATGTGCGCAAACACCCGCTGCGGCTGGCGGGCAGCGATCTCTCGCTGCTGCGGCCCGATCCGAAATTGCTGCGCATCGTCGTCTTCAAGGGCATTCCGATGGGGCTGCAGATGATCGTCATCTCGGCAGCGGCATTGACCGTGATGGGCATCGTCAATTCCTACGGCTCCCAGGTAGCCGCCGCTTACGGCATCGCCGCGCAGCTCTGGACCTACATCCAGATGCCGGCTCTGGCGATCGGCGCCGCCGTCTCCTCGATGGCGGCGCAGAATGTCGGCGCCGGGCGCTGGGACCGCATCGGCAGGGTCGCGGCGTCGGGCGTCGGCTTCAACCTGGTGCTGACCGGCGCGCTGGTAGCGCTGCTTTTCGTCTTCGACCGCGCAGTGCTCAGCCTCTTTCTCAGCACCGACAGCGCCGCGATCGACATCGCCGCCCACATCAACAAGGTGGCGTCCTGGTCGTTCATCCTGTTCGGCGTCACGATCGTGCTGTTCGCCACGGTGCGGGCCACCGGCGCTGTCATGCCGCCGCTGATCATCCTGATCATCTCGGTGTTGATCATTCGCACCGGCTTTGCCTATTCCATGCGCAGCGTCATCGGCCAGGAGGCTCTGTGGTGGAGCTTTCCGGCAGGTTCGATCGCCTCGCTGGCGCTCGCCGCCGCCTATTATCGCTTCGGCCGCTGGCGCACGATGCACATGATCGAGGACCGGCCGGCGGCCGGCGAGCCGCCCGACACGGGCCTCGGCGTGCCGCGCCAGCGCGCGCAGCTCCTGCCGGAGACGCCGAACGGCTAAAATCCGCGACGACAGGAAACGTGAAAACCCGCTACCGCGCGTATTTGGCGCCGAAGCCAAGCGCCACCAGCGAGAAGACGACGATCATACCGGCAAAGGCCAGGCTTGCGATGGTTGCGTTCGCCAGGCTCGACAGGATGCCGATGCCGATCACCGGCAGCGCGTTGCCGCAGAAGCAACAGATGAAGAAGGCCGAGACCACCTCGGCGCGGCGGTCGGCGGGCGCGATCTGATTCACCACTTGCAGGCCGCCGCGATAGCCGAGCGCCGCCGCCACGCCGCAGACCGCCGTCGCAATGATCATCAGGACCATCGAGGCATAGACCTGCGCCGCCACGATCAGCGCCACGGTCGGGATCATCAGCACCAGCGCGGCAAGCATGGTGGAGCGGCTGGAGAGCCATGTGGTGGCGACGATGGTGATGGCCGCCACAATCGACAGCTCGAAGAAAAGCCCGCCGGCTTCGGCATGATTGGTCACATGCAGCTGCTGCGCCAGGATGCTGGGCGCCAGCGCCGCGTAGAAGCCGACCAGCGCCATGGCGCCGAAGCCGGTCACCGCCGGCGCCACGAATTGCGCGCGGATGTTGTCCGGCACCGAAAGCCGCGGCCTCAGCGAGACGTCGGAGAACCGTCCGGGCCTGGAGACGGTTTCCTGCGTGCGCCAGATCAGCAGGGTGACCAAGGCAAGCAGGACGAGATAGACGGCGAATGTCAGCCTGAGCGGCCAGGGGGCATATTGGGCGAGCAGCCCCGACATGAGCGCGCCGGCCCCGAGACCGACAAAGTTGGTGCTGGTGGCGATGACGGCGGCGCGTGACTTGTCCTTGCCCTCGATCAGTTCGGCCAGCCAGGCGGTGCCCGCCCCCGCGCCGACACCGATGCCGAGCCCGCTGAGGATACGGGCGATGTCGAGCCAGGCGAGGTTTTCGGCGAAGAGGAAAAACAACGCGCTGACCACGGCAACGCCCATCGCCGCTAGCGCGGCGGGGCGGCGGCCGACGACATCCGACAGGCGGCCGAAAAACAGCAACGCCGCCAGATTGCCGACCACATAGACGGCGTAAACCAGCGTCAGCGTGACCTGCGAGAAGCCGAAGGCCTGCTTGTAGATCACGTAAAGCGGCGTCAGCGCGGTGCTGCCGGCAAAAAGCGCGGCGATCATGGCGGCGACGACGGCCATTGCGGCGCCGCCGCCAAGCTCATTGTCACGCGTCATGGTTTGAGCGTAGCTGGTCATGGCAACCTCCGGGGGTTGCAAGCCCAACGCCTATATAATGGCGCTGTTCCAGCCACCGAATGTCCTCCTGACAATCCTGACAGGATGGTCTTGTGCGAAATCCTCGCGTAGCTTTTGCCGGCCAACGAGGAGGAACCATGGGCAAGGGACGGGTCGAGGCATTCACCGATGGCGTCGTCGCCATCATCATCACCATCATGGTGCTGGAGCTGAAAGTGCCGCATGGCGAAGATTTCTCAGCGCTTCTGCCGCTGTGGCCGGTCTTCTTCTGCTATGTGCTGTCCTTCATCAATGTCGGCATCTACTGGAACAACCTGCACAACATGTTCCACACCGTGCAGCGGGTCGATGGACGCGTGCTGTGGGCCAACCTGAACCTTTTGTTCTGGCTGTCGCTGATGCCGGTGACCACCGCGTTCATGGGGGAGAACCACTTCGCGCCCGTACCGGTCGCCGTCTATGGCATCGACCTCGCGCTTTGCGCCGTCGCCTACACCATCCTGGTCCTCAAGTTGCGCCATCTGCACGGCGCCGACACGACTTTCGCCAAGGCCGTCGGCCGTGACAACAAAGGCAAGATCTCGCTGGCGCTCTATATCGCCGCAGTCCTGCTCAGCTTCCTCAACCAGTGGATCAGCGTGGCGATCTATGTGCTTGTAGCGACCATCTGGTTTGTGCCGGACAAGCGCTTCGAACGGTTGGTCGAGAAATAACGCTTACTTCCGCATGGTTTTCAGCTTTTCCGCCGCCGAGGCGGCAAGGTCGGCATAGCGCTCCTCCAGCCTCTCGGCCGCCTTGATGATCGGAAAGTCATGGCCGAATTTCTCCAGCGCCAGCCTTAGCTTCTCGGCGAAATCCGCCTGCTTCTCCAGCGCCGCAAACAGCGTCTTCACCTGCGTCTCGCTGATGTCGGGATTGGCGAGCATCTTCGGCACCTCGCGGCTCATCTGGTCGCCGTTGACGGTTTGCTCCTTCAGGATTCCGATCCAGTCGGTCAAATGCCGAACTCCTTTTTGGGACAACATGCGCGGCGTGCGCTGCGATGGTCAACCCGTTGCGGCTTTCGCCGTCAACCCGTTGCGGCTTTCGCCGTAATCACCGGACGAACCGGCCTTGCCTCGGCGGCGCCTGGCGTTAAGTTCGGCCCGACCCGAACAAGGATGGAACTCATGACTAGCGACGCCCAGATCCAGACCGCCCTGCCCGCCTTCGCCTCCGGCAATGTCGCCGTCATCACCGGCGGCGCCAGCGGCATCGGCCTTGCCGCCGCAAAACGGTTCGTGGCAATGGGCATGAAGGTGGTGCTTGCCGACATCGGCGGCATGCGCCTCGACCAGGCGAAGCAGGCGGTCGCCGCGATCGGTGGCGAGGATGCCGTCCTCCCAATCCCGACCGATGTCTCCAGGGCGGAAGAGGTCGACCGGCTCGCGGACCTCGCTTACGGCGCCTTCGGTGCGGTGTCGGTGCTGATGAACAATGCCGGCGTCGGCAACAATCCGGGCAAACCGTGGGAGAACCGCGACGCCTGGAAGCGGCTGCTGGACATCAATTTCTGGGGCGTCGTGCATGGCGTCGAAGCCTTCGCGCCGCGCATGCTCGCCGCCGGAAAGCCGGGCCTGATCATCAACACCGGGTCCAAGCAGGGCATCACCACGCCGCCCGGTAACCTCGCCTACAACGTCTCCAAGGCCGGCGTGAAGACTTTTACCGAAGGGCTGGCGCATGCGCTGCGCAACGAACCGGGAGCCAAGGTGTCGGCGCATCTGCTGATCCCAGGCTTCACCTATACCGGCCTGACCGAAGGCGCGACGGAAAAGCCCGCCGGCGCCTGGACCGGCGAGCAGGTGATCGACTTCATGCTGACATCGCTGATGGACGACGACTTCTACATACTCTGTCCGGACAACGAAGTGACGCGGCCGATCGACGAAAAGCGAATGGCCTGGGCGATGGGAGACATCATCGAGAACCGCCCTGCCCTGTCGCGCTGGCATCCCGATCACAAGGATGCCTTCGCGGCCTTCATGAACCGCTGACGGCCCTGTCAAGCCGCGGCTTTCTTCTTGGATGCGTTCTTCCCGGCCGCGGTCTTCTTTGTGGCCGCGCCGGCGGTCTTCGGCGCATGCCTGGTACCGTTCTTTCCGGCGACGGCCTTCCTGGCCGCCTTTTCGGCGATCTCGCTGTCATGCCGTTTTGCCGCCGCCTCGCATTTCGAGCGGATCTCCTCCACCTCTGACTCCGTCAGGTGTTCGATTCCGATGAAATGGTTATGGGCGCGGCTGACCCTGATCAGTTCGTCCAGCTTGGCCTGGATCGCCGCGCCGTCGCGATTTTGCGTGTTCTGGATCAGGAACACCATCAGAAAGGTGATGATGGTGGTGCCGGTGTTGATGACCAATTGCCAGGTGTCCGAGAACCCGAAGAGCGGTCCACTCAACGCCCATACAACCACGATCGCCACACAGATGGCGAAGGTGGGCGGCAGCCCCGCCAGATGTGCCACCTGGTTGGCTATCCGCGTAAAAACCTTCTCGATCATGCAAGTCCCTCGAACCGTGGATGTGCTGGCATTTGCGAAGAAACAAGCTGCCGCCCGCTCCGGTTCCGCGGGATCGAATTTTGTGCCGACACGTGTACGCAATCGGCTACACGCAGAAAGCGCAGTTTCGCGAAAAAACACCTTATCCGTTTATTTGCAATAGTGCCGGTGCAGGCCGAAAGCCTGTTCCTTCCGCTTCACGGCGGTTTACCTCCAGCCCCTTCCGCCGCGCCACCCCCGCATGGCGGAAGGGGCATCTAGTTCCGAGAGTGGAAGGCACCGGTCAGTCAGCGCCGGTCATGTGCCCGACTGCGTTCTGCCCGTGTCGGTGAGCGTTTCTTCCCAACGATCGAGAAAGGCTTCGATCGGCATGGCCTGCATGTCGGGGATTGCGCTCGCCAGTTTCTCGGGCGGCCAGTCCCACCAGGCGAGGGCTTCGATGCGCGCCGCGACAGTGGCCGAGAACCGCCGGCGCAGCGGCTTTGCCGGAACGCCTGCGACGATCGTGTAGGGCGCGACGTCATGTGTCACCACCGCATTGGCACCGATGACCGCGCCGTTGCCGATCGCGACACCCGGCATGATCACCGCGCCGTGTCCGATCCAGACATCATGGCCGATGCTGACCGATTTCGCTTGCCGTCGCGCGCGAAAAGCCGTGTCGACGCCCAGCCAGCGAAAATACTCGTTCGGCCGGTAGCTGACCTTGTGCTGTGTCAGCCGCTCGATCGGATGCTCGAGCGCGTTGATGCGGCTGTTCGCGGCGATCGAGCAGAACTTGCCGATCGTCGTGTAGATCGCCTCGCAATGGCGTTCGAAATAGGAAAAGTCGCCGACGCTCACCTCGCGCAGGATCACCCGCTCGCCGATCGAGGCATAGCGGCCGAGCTTGCATGCCTTCAGCTCCGCGGTCGGATGGATGCGCGGCTCGGGATCCTTGAGGACGAGGGTTTCAGGACGATCCATGAGAGGCCTTTACGCCGGCGGTGACGGCCCCGCAAGCGCGGCCTGCCCCCGCCAAGCCTATCGCCTATTGCGGCTTGCCCTTGGCCCACACCACGTTCTGGCCGTAAAGCGGCACGGTCGTGACCGACATCTTCGCCGAGCCGTTCTGCACCTGGCGCGAATGCGACAGATAGATCAGCGTCTCGTTCTTCTTGTCGTAGATGCGGTTCACCACCTGCTTTTTCCAGATCAGGCTGAGGCCCTGCTTGAACACCTCCTCGCCGCCCTCGCCCATGTCGATGTCGCCGATGGTGATCGGCCCGGTCTGGCGGCAGGAGATCGACGAATCGGAAGGATCCTCGAACCAGTTGCCCTTATGCAGCCGGTCGATGATGCTGCGGTCGAAATAGGCGACATGGCAGGTGACGCCGTCGACCTTCGGGTCCTTGATCGCATCGACCATGATGTCGTTGCCGACCCAGTCGACACCCACTTTACCCACTTCGTCAGCCATGGCCGCGCCGCCGCTCAGGGCAAGACAGGCGGCGAACAAGCCGATCAGTTTTCGCAAGGAAGCCTCCTCGGTTCACGTTTGCCGATGTCAGGTGGGACAGGATCGTGGCGTTTGCAAGCCGATCGGCCCGCCCGGCGGCTTGCGGCAACGCGACATCTTTGCGCGCCCGGCGCCGACCCGCTAAGACTGTCGCCGAACTGGCTTCCAGCCAAAGCAACGGACATTCACTGATGATGCGCTCAATCCTGGTCGGCATTCTCGTCCTGATGGCGGCGGGCATCGGCTGGCTGACATTCGACTGGTACCGGGGCCACTATGGCGGCGAGCCCTTCGGCGCGCCCTTCACGCTGGTCGACCAGAAAGGCGCGCCGATCACCGAGGCCGCCTTCAGGGGACACCCCAGCGTCGTGTTCTTCGGCTTCACCCATTGCCCTGAAGTCTGCCCGACGACACTGTTTGAGCTCGCCGGCTGGCTGAAGACGATGGGCGACAGCGGCAAGGACCTCAACCCCTATTTCGTCACGGTCGATCCGGAACGCGACACGCCGGAGACGATGAACACCTATGTCAGCAACTTCTCCGACCGGATCACCGGCATCACCGGCGATCCGGACAAGGTGCACGCCATGGCCAAGGCCTTCGGTATCTACTGGAAGAAGGTCGACACCGGCGACGGCGACTACACGATGGACCACACGGCCTCGGTGCTGCTGCTCAACGCCAAGGGCGATTTCGCCGGCACCATCGCCTATGGGGAGAGCGCCGACACCGCGATAGCCAAGCTGAAGCGGCTGGCTGCGGGTGGGCAAACCTGATGGGCCAGACTAGGCTCCACTTCACCGCCAACAAGCTCGAGGCCGACCGCATCTTTGCCGCACTGGACGCCGCCTTCGAGGAGGACGGCCTGCCGATCGCCGTGCTGGAGCTCGACGAGGAAAAAGATATCCACGAAGTGTCGCTTTATGCCGATGGCGACGTCGATCCCGTCGAGGTCCGGGTTAGGGATGTCCTCGCCGGTCTCGGCCTGCCGAAGCCTGTCGAGCGTGAGGTCCTTCCCGACGTCGACTGGGTGTCGCGCTCGCTGGAAGGCTTGAAGCCGGTGCGCGCCGGACGCTTCTTCGTCCACGGCTCGCACGATCGGGCCAAGCGTCGCAGTGGCGACCTCGCCATCGAGATCGAGGCGGGCCTTGCCTTCGGCACCGGGCACCACGGCACCACCGCCGGCTGCCTCGAAGTTCTGGAGCAGGTGGTGCTGCGCGAGCGGCCGCGCAACGCGCTCGACCTCGGCACCGGCAGCGCCGTGCTTGCGATTGCGCTGGCCAAGCTCGCGCATATCCCGGTGCTGGCGACCGACATCGATCCGGTCGCCGTCCGCGTCGCCACCGCCAATGCCCGCCTCAATCACGTCAAGGCGCTGGTCGAGACGGTGACGGCGCCCGGCTTCCATCATCCGATCTTCGCCAGGCGCGCACCTTTCGACCTCATCGTCGCCAACATCCTGGCCCGGCCGCTGATGCGGCTCGCGCCCGAAATGGCCAAGCACATCAGTCTCGGCGGCTCGCTGGTGCTCTCCGGCATCCTCGACCGGCAGCGCGACGCGGTGATCTCGGCCTATGTCGGCCAAGCCTTCCGCCACGTGCGCACCTGGCATCGCGAGGGCTGGGTGACCATCCACCTCAAGCGCTGAGGCCGGGTTGCATCCAGCCGATCTGGCCCTGCCGAAATCGATTCCGATTTCCGGGGTCATGCGCTACGCTCGCAACAAGCATCGAAGAGAGGCCAAAAATGTTCCAGACCTTTGATTCCGCTGGTGATCCTGCCGTCGGTAAGCCGCGTGTGGCGCAGCTGCGGCAATGGCTGGCTGAGCATGGTTTGGATGGCTTCCTTGTTCCCCGCGCGGACGAGCACCAGGGCGAATATGTCGCCGACCGCTCGGCGCGGCTGAAGTGGCTGACCGGCTTTTCCGGTTCGGCCGGCGTCGCGATCGTGCTGCGCGACCGCGCCTTCATCTTCGTCGACGGCCGCTACACGCTGCAGGTGCGGGGCGAGGTGGACCTGTCGATCTTCACCGTCGAAAGCCTTGTCGACAATCCGCCGGCCAGCTGGATCAAGGACAATCTCGGCAAGGGCGCAAGGCTCGGCTTCGACCCCTGGCTGCACACGATCGGCGAGATCAAGGCGCTGAAGGCATCGGCCGAGCAATCCGGCGCGACATTGGTGCCGCTCGACAGGAATCCCATCGACATCATCTGGACGGATCAGCCGGACCCGCCGCGCGCGCCTGTCGAGATCCATCCGCAGAATCTTGCCGGCGAGCTCGCCAAGGACAAGCTCAAGCGGCTGGCGGGCGCGATCGAAAAGGACGGCGCCACCCATGCGGTGCTGACCGATCCTTCCTCGATAGCCTGGGCCTTCAACATCCGTGGCGGCGACGTGCCGCATACGCCCCTGGCGCTCGGCTTCGCCATCCTCGCTGCCGATAGCAAGCATCAGCTGTTCATGGACCAGCGTAAATTCCCGCGCCAGGTCGCAGCCTATCTCACCCAGCTTGCCGATCCGCATGATCCGGGCGAGTTCGAAGCCGCCATCGTCGCGCTAGCCAAGGACGGCGCCAAGATCGCGCTCGATCCGGTGCTGGCGGCGGAGAAGCTCCGCATGCTGGTCGAGGACAATGGCGGCACGGTCGTCCTGGCGGCCGACCCGGCGCGTATTCCGCGCGCGACCAAGAACCAGGCCGAGATCGCCGGCAGCCGCGCCGCGCATCGCCGCGACGGCGCCGCGGTCGCCAGGCTGCTGTGCTGGCTCGACCGCCAGAAGCCCGGCACGCTCGACGAAATCGCGGTGGTCACCAAGCTCGAGGAGGTACGCCGCCAGACCGGCGAGGAAACGCAGATGCCGCTGCGCGACGTCTCCTTCGACACGATTTCCGGCGCCGGCCCGAACGGCGCGATCATGCACTACCGCGTCTCGCGCGCCACCAGCCGCAAGCTTGAAAGCGGCGAGCTGTTCCTGCTCGATTCCGGCGGCCAGTATCAGGACGGCACGACCGACATCACCCGCACCGTGCCGATCGGCCAGCCGAGCGAGGAGATGCGCGAGCGCTTCACCCTCGTGCTGAAGGGCATGATCGGCATCTCGACGCTGCGCTTCCCCGCCGGCACGCGCGGTTCGGAGATCGACGCCGTTGCCCGCGTGGCCCTATGGAAGCATGGCTGCGACTTCGCCCACGGCACCGGCCACGGCGTCGGCTCCTACCTTGCCGTGCATGAAGGGCCGCAGCGCATCGCCCGCACCGGCACAGAAAAGCTGCTGGCCGGCATGATGCTGTCCAACGAACCGGGCTACTACAAGGAAGGCGCCTACGGCATCCGCATCGAGAACCTGATCCTGGTCACGCCGGCGGAGCAGATCGAGGGCGGCGACATCGCCATGCACGGCTTCGAGACGCTGACGCTGGCGCCGATCGACAAGCGGCTGATCCGCACCGACCTGCTGCATCGGGACGAGTTGCAGTGGCTGGACCGCTATCACGCCCGGGTGCTGGCCGAGATCGGCCCGATGGTCGACGGCGAAACGCTGGCCTGGCTGGAGAAGGCGACAGCACCGCTGCCGCACGATGCGAAGATTTGAGGTGAGCTTCTGTCTCCCGGTTCGACGGCTACGCCATGCACACATCTTCTGTGACTGGCGCGACTGATCAGGCCGAAGCCTTGATTGCCACGTGGTTCCCCCAATCCGTCGCTGCTTCGCAGCGCCACCTTTCCCCCTCCGGAGGGAAAGGAAGGGAGCCTTGCTGGACGAGCGTTGGCGGCAAAAAGCTCGGCGCCCTTCCTCTCCCCCGTCGATCGGGGGAGAGGTGGCTCGGCGAAGCCGAGACGGAGTGGGGGTCGACCAGCGCAGCGTAAGACAATGCATGCGCCAAGCTGCTATGCACGCTATCGTCCAAAGACCAGCCGCTTGGGAAATGTGTGCATCCCCTAGCGCTCCACAGCGAGAAATGCCCAGTTCATCCTCCGAAGCTGCTGCGGAGGACGGGCAGGACAATGAGGGGCAGCGCCAGCCATTCAGGATGGAAAGCTATCCGACGAACTGCCTCGCCAGAATCAGGACAGCGGCTCCAGCCAGAAACATCGCCATCAGGCCGCCGCGCAGCGACACCAGCACGGTGACGATCAGCGCCGCCCACTCAGCGGGCCCGGCATGCAGCAGCTCCGGCGCGACGAGGGTCGTCAGCACCGCGGCCGGCACGGCGTTGAGGCCGGCCTCGACGCGGGGATGGATCGTCTCGAAGCGCGAGATGACGAGGTGGCCGCCGATTCGGGTCAGATAGGTGGCAACGGCGCCAGCCAGGATGATCCAGAAGGTCGTGCTCATGGCCGCTTGCCCACGCCGCTGTGATGCGGCGGCAGGATCACCGCCAGGACGATGCCGGCGACCGCGCCGATCGAGACATGCCAGGGCGAGCCCACGGTTCGATAGGCGATGATCGAGGCGACGGCGCTGGCGGCGACGACGGGCGCCCAGAGCGGCCGTTTGCGAAAGCCGAGCACCAGGCCGAGGAAATAGATCGGCAAAAGGAAATCGATGCCCAGCGCATGCGTGTCGGGGATCAGCTTGCCGAACACCGCGCCCAATCCGCTTTCGATAACCCAGAACACATAGACCGGCAGGCCTAGCCCCAGATACCAGACGAAGCCGACGGGACGGCCGGACTCCGCCCTCGCCTCGGCGATGGCGAATTGTGGATCCGTCAGGATGAAATAGCCGAGCGCCTGCTGCAGCACCGGCCAATGCGCGATGCGCCTGCCGATGCCGGCCGAATAGAGCACGTGGCGAAAGTTCACCGCGAAGATCGACAGCACGATCAGCCATGGCGCGACATGCTGGCCGAACAGTTCGATGCCGACCATCTGGCTGGCGCCGCCATAGATCATGGCGCTCATCAGGAAGGCTTCGAGGACGGAAAACCCGTTGTCGACGGCGATCGTGCCGAACAGGATCGCGAACGGCGCGGAGGCGACGACCACCGGCATTGAAAGCCGCACGCCGTCCCAGAAATCGCCGCCCGTTCTGCCTTCAGAGATTGCTTCCGCTGCCATGCGCCGCTCCTCGTGCATGTCGCCCAGAAGTGCGCAGCGGTTCTGGGACAACGACATGCATCAACAAAAGACTTAAAGCGCGTCGCCTGGATTCGTTCAGCGCACGCGCTTTAAGAGCGGCTTGATTTAGAGAGCGTCGCCTCCAATGTCACACCAATTCGCTTGACCCAGCGATCAGCGGAACTGATCGCCGGGTTGCGAAACGTTGGAAATCTTCAGGCAGCTCAGCTGACGAAATAGCGCTGCCACTCGAAGTCCGTGATATGCGAGACCTGCCAGGCATCGAAGGCCGCCTGCTCGGCGCGGCGGCTTTCGGCGTAGTTGTCGCGGAACGCTTCGCCGAACGCCTCGGCGCAGAAATCGGATGCGGCGAAGGCTTCAATAGAAGCATTCAGCGTGCGCGGCAGCTTCGGCTTGTCGAGATTGGCGAGGTTGCTCGTCACCGACGCCTCGAGCGGTAAATCCTTCTCGATGCCTTCGCAGCCGGCCGCCAGGATCGCGGCGATCGAGAGATAGGGATTGACGTCGGCGCCAGGCGCCCGGTGCTCGAACCGGCACGCGGCATCGTTTGGCGTGGTGATGGCGCGGATCGGCGCGGTGCGGTTCTCGAAGCCCCAGGCGACGTCTTCCGGCGACCACGCGCCGCGATCGAAGCGGCGGTAGGAGTTGACCGTCGGCCGGAAGAAAATATGGGTCTCCTGCATGCGGTTGAGCACGCCGGCGAGGAATTTCTCGCCGACCGGCGTCAGCCGGTTCGGTCCAGCCGCGAAGGCCGGCTTGCCGTCCCGCCACAGGCTGACATGATGGTGCGCGCCGCAGGCGCTTTCCTTGCCCGGCGGCTGGAAGCGCGTCATGAAGGTCGCCACCAAGCCACGCTCGGCGCACAGCTCGCGCAGATGCAGCTTGGCGCGCATCGCGGCATCCGCCGCCGCCAACGCGCTCTTCGGCGTCAGCGCGTATTCATACATGCCGTAGCCATATTCGGTGACCAGCGAGGCGACGCCGATGTCGATGCTCTTCATGCGCGTAATGAACTCGGCGGCGAAATCCTGGTATTCGCCACTGCGCACGAGGTCGTAGTTGATCAGCGAATGGCCCCATGGCTTCAGCTCGCGATAACGGCCGGCGCGCATCAGATCATGGTCGGCGTGGAAAATGCCGAACTCGTATTCGAGCGCGAATTTCGGCTCATAGCCAAGCGCCCTCGCGCGCTCCTCGACGCGCGCCAGAACGCCGCGGGGATCATACGGGCAGATCGAGCCGTCCAGCATGTAGGAGCGCGTGATGGCGGAGGCGAATTTCGGCTTCCAGCCATGCTGCACCACTGTGTCCGGATCGATGATACCCTTGATATTAGGAAAGCCGTTCTCCTCATTGGCGCTCGGCGAGGCGAAGGCGACGTCGCCCATCGGCTGGCCGTCGCCATGCGTGACGCAATAGAGGATGGCATTGATCGACTCACCGGCTGTGGAGAGCTTCAGCGG
The DNA here is from genome assembly GCF_020165215.1 of Mesorhizobium sp. CA15. Classification (NCBI taxonomy): domain Bacteria; kingdom Pseudomonadati; phylum Pseudomonadota; class Alphaproteobacteria; order Hyphomicrobiales; family Phyllobacteriaceae; genus Mesorhizobium; species Mesorhizobium sp. CA15. The sequence continues at coordinate 50,081 of NZ_JAIUHQ010000011.1, read as the reverse complement.
CGCGATCTTGGAGCGTACGACGCCCGACGTGTCGACCGTATGCACCTCGACGAATTCGACGCCGCGCGATGCAAGCTCGGCCTGCAGCGCCTCGAGCTTCGGCGCATACGCCGCCACCCTGTCCTCAAATTCCACGTTCAACCTCCACCAGGAAAAGCTATTTGGCGCTGCGCCGCAAAAGAAGCGAGAGCAGCTCGTCGAGCTCGTGCCGTCCGCTGATGCCGCTCGGCCGGAACGCCATGCAAAGCACGATGACAACGCCGAGCGCCACGCCCGACAGGCCGAGCAGCTGCGGCATCTGGATACCCGCGACCGTCACGCCGGACTCAATGCTGCGGATGAATTCCAGCCCGATCGAAAGCACGATGACGCCGGTGACCGCCCCAGTCACCGTTGCCATGCCGCCGAGGATCAGCATCGCCAGCGTGTTGAAGATCATCTGGAAATAGAACAGTTTTGGGCTGATCGTGCCGGCGAAATAGGCGTAGAGCACGCCGGCGAGCCCGCAGATCAGCGCCGACAGCACCCATGACATGAGCCGCAGTTTCTTCGCATCGATGCCGAGCGCAGCCGCAGCCTGAGGGCTCTGCGCGCTGGCCCGCAGCTGCAAGCCCCAGCGGCTGTCCTTGAACAGTCGCGCCGCCACGATCGCCATCACCGCGAAGACCAGCATCCACGGCAGGCCGACCACTTTCGGAATGCCGAAGAAAGCCTGGTTGCCCTTGAACAGATTGGTCCAGTTGAGGAAAACCGAATGGACGATGATCAGCAGCGCCAGGCTGACGATGGTCGCAGCGACCCCCGACAGCCGGCTGATCACCTTGCCGCTGACCAGCGCCACGATGCCGACCACCAAGAGCGCAATGAGCGCCGACGAAACCGGATCGAGCTCCAGCGTCGCAAAGCCGAACGGCGCGTTGGGGATCGACAGCTTCTTCATGGCAAGCGGCGTCGACAGGATGGCGACGCTATAGGCGCCGAGCCCGACAAAGGCGCTGTGGCCGAGATTGGCGATGTTGGAATTGCCCATGAACACTTGCAGGCCGACCACGACGATCAGGTTTACGAAGGCGCCGAGTGCGAGGAAGGTGTAGTAGGTCGGCGCGAAGTTCAGCACCAGGAGCCCGATCGCCAGCACCGGCAGCGCTGTCACCAGCCCGCCGATCAGCGAGCGGAGGATCGCGTTGCCGGGCTGCGCGGTGGCGGCCGGCGCCGCCATCTTTTCGACCGCTTGCGAGAGTTCGGAGCCTGCCACGTCAGATCTCCCGCCCTAAATCTCTTTGTCGCCGAGTTCGATGCGCTGGCCGAGCAGGCCTTCCGGCCGGTAGACGAGCAGCGCGACGATGATGGCGTAGGTGAGCGCGTCCCGGAAGCCCGCATATTCCTGCGGCAGCGCGACGAGCAGGCCGACTTCGATGAAGCCGAGCAGCATGCCGCCGACCGCAGCACCCGGCAGCGAGCCGAAGCCGCCGATGACGCAGGCGACAAAGGCCTTCAGCACCAGGCCGAAGCCGAGATCGGGTGAGACGCTGCCGCGCCGCGCCAGGATGAAGACGGCGGCGATGCCCGCCAGCGCGCCCGAAATCGCAAACGCCGTGGCAATCACCCGGTTTGCCTTGATCCCCATCAGCCGCACGGTGGCGAAGTCGCGCGCGGCAGCGCGAATGGCGAGCCCGAGCGTCGAGCGGTTGAGGAAGAGCACGAGCGCAAGGATGGTCAGGCCCGACACGATCAGTTCCATCACTTGCAGCGAGGAGACGGCGAAGGGGCCGAAGAACCACATCTGGTTCAAGCCGTTGAGGATCGAGACCGACTGCGGCTTTGGCGAGACCAAAAGCATGAAAAGGTTCTGCACCACGATCGACACGCCGAAGGCGGTGAGCAGCCCGGTGGTGGTAGGCGCATAGCGCACCGGCCGGAAGGCGACGCGTTCGAACACCACCGCCGCCAGCGCCGCCATGCCGACGGCAAGCGGCACCGCGACGAAGGGCGAGGTCAGCCCGAGCGCGGCAGCCAGGAACACGCTGTAGGCCGAGACCCCGATGATCTCGCCATGGGCGAAATTCACCAGGCCCATGATCGAGAAGACGACGGCGAGCCCGAGCGCCACCAGGGAATATTCCGCACCGAAGGCGAGCGCGTTGAGGAGTTGCTGCAAGGCGTAATCCATCGCCGCCTACCCGCCGATATAAAGGTTGAACAGGCCGTGCTCGTCGGCGAGCCTGGCCGGCGGTCCGTCATAGCGCAGCGTGCCCGAGCTCACGACATAGACGCGGTCGGCGAAGCGCAGCGCCTGCTTGGCGTTCTGCTCGACCACCAGCAGCGTCAGCCCTTGCGCCTTGAGTTCGCCGATGAAATCGAAGATGCGCGCCACGATCTTGGGCGCGAGCCCCAGCGACGGCTCGTCGAGCAGCAACAGCTTCGGCCGCGACATCAGCGAACGGGCGATCGCCAGCATCTGCTGCTCCCCGCCCGAAAGCGTGCCGGCCGCCTGGCCGAAGCGTTCGGACAGCACCGGGAACAGCGACAGGAACCGCTCGATGTCCTGGCGCACGCTGGCGGGGTCGCGCCTTGTCGCGGCTCCTAGCCGCAGGTTTTCGCCGACGCTCAGGTTGGAGAAGATGTGCCGGCCTTCCGGCGTCGCGGTCAGTCCGGCGCGGATGCGGTCCTCGGTGCGGACATGCGAGATGTCCTTGCCGTCGAGCACGATGCGCCCCGAAGCTGGCGTGACCAGCCCGGTCAGCGCGTTGATGGTCGAGCTCTTGCCGGCGCCGTTGGGCCCGAGCAGGGCGACAAGCTCGCCCTGCCCCACCTCGAGCGACAACTCGCGCACCGCCGTGACGGCGCCATAGCGCACGACAAGCTTCTCAACCTTCAGCACGTGTTCCCGGCCCCGCTTAGTTCAGCGCCGGAACGAAGGTCGGCGGCGTGTCGGTGATCAGCACCCGCTTGCCGTCGGCAAAGCCCATCACCGGCACGGCTTTGACCGGATAGCCCTTCTTCTCGGCGAAGGAGATCGTCGGCGCGGTGGTGCCCGGATAGCCGCCAGGCGCGCGGATCGCCTCGCGTAAGGCGGCGGGGTCGACGGTGCCGGCCTTTTTCGCCGCTTCGTAGCTGATCTGCACCATGTCGGCGCCGAGCGCGTCGAAGATGCCGTTGATCTTGTAGCCGTCGGCCTTGCACTGGGCGAGGAACTTGTCGATCGGGCCGTCGACGCCGGTCGCGCCATGGGTCGCGAACATCACCTTTTCCAGCGACTTCGGATCGCCGACCGTGCCTTCCAGCGACTTGTCGTCGAAGGCATCGCAGCCCGCCACCCACCCCTCGTAGCCGTTGGCGCGCAATTGCCGGATCAGGATGCCGACATCGGGCAGCACTGCGCAGATATGGATCGCGTCCGGCTTCTGTGGCAACGCCTTGATCGAGGCGATCTGCGGGGACCAGTCGGTGGTGCCGTAGGAATAGTTGAATTTGCCGACCACCTTGCCACCGAGATGCTCGAACACCTCGCCGAACCACTCCGGCAGCTTCTCCGAGTAGGACCCGGCATCGGGTGACACCATCAGCGCGACGGTCCGCGCGCCTTTGCCGTAAAGCGCGTTGGCGGTGGCCGAGGCATTGATCGGATCGGGCACCGCGCCGGCGATGAAGTTGTCGAGCCCAGCCTGCTGCATCTCGAGCTGCGTGTTCGGCGCCGAGAACACGGTGGCGCCATAAGGCTGCGCGGTCTGCGCCATCGGGATCAGCGCATCGGGAAACGGCACGCCGGTGATCACCTGCGCGCCGGCATCGAGGAATTTCTGGCCGAGCGAGACCGAAAGCTGCGGATCGGAGCGGTTGTCCTCGATCATCAGCTCGACCTTGGGATCGTTCGCGCTTGCGGCCTTGTTCAGCCTGTCGGCCATGCAGCGCGCGCCCTCGGCCTCGCTATAGGGCGCGTAGGCGCCGGTCATGGCGACCGCAAGCCCGATCTTCAGATCGGCGGCGCCTGCATGCCCGGCCTGCAGCAGTCCCGCGGTCAGCACCGCGGCTCCCAGCAAAATCTTTTCCATTCTACCCCTCCTTCCTCTCATTGCGGTTGTTCCTCCGGGCCTTCAGGCCGTCTCTGACTGCCCGACATAGACCTCAATGACGCGCGGATCGCGCCACACGTCTTCCGTCTCGCCCGAAGCGATCACCTGGCCCTGGTCCATCACGCAAAGCCGGTCGCAGAGCCGGTTGATGAAGCGCAGGTCGTGATCGATGACGATGGTCGCGCAGCCGACGTCGCGGCGAATGCCTTCGATGGCGATGGCCAGCGTCTCCGACTCGGCCTCGTTGAGACCGGCGGCCGGTTCGTCGAGCAACAACAGCGACGGCCCAAGCGCCAGCGCGCGTGCGATCTCGAGCCGGCGCTGGCTGCCATAGGGCAGCGTTCCGGCCGGGCTGTCAGCGAAGCCTGCGAGCTCATATTGCTGCAGCAGCTGATCGACGCCGATGCGCATGGCGGCATCGGGGCGCACGGCCCGACAAGTGATATGCGCGACCTCGACATTCTGCCGTACAGTCAGGTCCTTGAATAATCTGATGGTCTGGAAGGTGCGGCCGACCCCTGCCCGCGCGCAATGCTCCGGGCTGCGGCCGGTGATCTCTTCGCCCGCGAGGCGCACGCTGCCGCTGTCCGGCTTGAGCACGCCCGAAATGGCGTTGACGAGGGTGGATTTGCCGGCGCCGTTCGGACCGATGAGACCGAGGATCTCGCCGGCCTCGCAGGTCAGCGAGGCGCTGCGTAACGCCTGCACGCCGCCGAATGTCTTGCTGACTGCCCCAACCGACAGCATCGGTCATCTCTCCCATTCCCGGCCGCTGGCTGTTCTCCTGTCGGCCGGTCAAAGGATGCTAGTCCTCCGACTTTTCCATAACAAGTATTTTTTTCCATTCTAGAAAAATTCTTGAGCTGAGGCCCGTCGGTCAGACGCCTGCTCCCGGCGGCAGCCCGTCGCGCGGTACCGTGTTCGACATCAGCATGATGACGGGCTCGTCGCCGAGCGCCACATAGGCGTGCTGCATTTCGCCGTCGAACAGGATGCTGTCGCCGGGCTGCAGGACGCTCGGGTCGTAGTGGAGCGTGTGGAGTTGCAGGCTGCCGCTCAACACATGGATGAACTCCTCACCCGAATGGCTGCGCCAGCCGCCGTTTTCCTCGAAGGTTCTGGCGCGCAACGTCACGCGCCAGAAAATATTGGTCTTGTCGCGGAAATCGCTGCACAAGACCTCGAATTCCATGGCGTTGCCTTCGTGCAAGATGCCGCTGCCGGCGCGCGTGATCGAGCGGCGCGCCTGCGGCCCGGGCTTCGGGCTGAACAGGAAGGAGGCCACCGGCACGTGCAGCACGCCGGCAATCATCAGCGCGATATCGACGGTCAACCTGGCCTTGCCGTTCTCCAGCTTCGAGAGCTGGGACACGGAAAGGCCGGAGCGCTCGCTGAGATCGCGCAAGGTGATGTTCTGCTGCTTGCGCGCGTCGCGGATCTTGCTGCCCACATTGCCTTGCATCGTCCACGCCCTTGGCTGCCGTGTTTCCAATTCGACAAGCTCTAGCGTTCCGATATTTGAGCGTCCAGCCTTCAGACGGCTACGGCTGATTGCGGCCATAGGGATATCGCGATGGTGGCAAAGGCAGCCTCCAGGAGGCGGCTGACGCGTTCGAAAGTTTCCGGATCGGCAAGCAAGTCGTTGCGCAGCTCGAGGTAGAGGCAGGGCCGGCCCTGCTGCAGCCCGTGCCGGTTCAAGGTGTAGCCGACAGCCTGGCGCCAGTCGTAAGGTTCGTTATCGCCGATTCTGAAGCCTGCTTCCGGGCCTTGGGCCCTGAGCGTTTTCAGCACCGAGGCGACGAAGGGCGACTGTTCCCGCCACAGCACGCCGATATCCACATTGCGCTTCACGCCGCCCATCACCGGCGTGAAGGAGTGCACCGAAATCAGCGCCCCCCTGCCGACAGCGGCTTCGATGATTGCCCGTTCGACCGGCGCCCAGGCGACGAGCTTGCGCAGCCTCGCATCCGCCGCGTCCACAGCGAAATTGCCCGGCACCGGAATGCCGCCGAGGTCGGAACGCATGAAGTCCCACTCCTCGGCGGGGCGGTTATAGTCGAGGAACAGCCGTGAATAGCGCGCGATCACCGCCGGCGCCCGCAGCGTTCGCGAGAGCCGGCGCGTCAGCGCGTCGACCCCGATGTCCACCGCGAAATGCGTGCCGAGATAAGGCTCCGCCAGGCCAAGGTCGCGCCACGGCGCCGGCACGACGTTGCCGGCATGCTCGGCAATCAGAAGATAGGGGCTGGTCGCATCCGGCAGCAATCGTTCCACCCCGGCCCCGGCGAGCGCCGCGACGGCCGCGTCGCCAAGCTTTTCAAGATCGCGCACGGCCGGATGCCGCTGGCGGTCAGGCGATGACGGAGCGGACATGATAAGCCTTCGCCGCCGTCGCCTCGATAAGGCCGGCGCGCCCGTTGGCGCGGCCAAGACCGGAATTCTTGATGCCGCCCCAGGGCAGATAAAGGTCGGCGTGATCGCATCGGTTGAGATAGACGGTGCCGGCCTCGACCTCGTCGAGCAAGGCCACGCCGCGTTCGACATCGCGCGTCCAGATCGAGGCGCTGAGGCCGTAGTCGCTGTCGTTCATCAGCCGGATCGCCTCGTCGTCGCCGCCGACGGCCTGGACGCAGGCCACCGGCCCGAACAGCTCGTCGCGCATGATCGGCATGCTGTGGTCGACGCCGGTCAGCACCTCCGGCGCGACATAGGCGGTCCCGAGGCTTGCCGCCTTGCGCGCGCCATCCTGCGGCATCAGGCGCTTCGCCCCTGCTCGCACCGCGCCTTCGGTCAGGTCGCGGATGGTGTCGGCCGCGACCGCGCGCACCACCGGGCCGACCATCGGCTTTTCAGCGATCGGATGGCCGATCGACCACTTCGCCGTCTCGGCGACCAGCGCCTCGACGAAACGGTCGTGAATCAGGCCGTCGACATAGATTCGCTCCACCGAGCAACAGGACTGGCCGGCGTTGGAATAGGTACCCTCTGCGATCAGCGGAACCGCCGCCTCGAGGTCGGCGTCGGAGCGCACATAGGTCGGATCCTTGCCGCCAAGCTCGAGATGGACCTGGGTGAAGGTGCCGGCCGCCGCCGCATGCACGCGCCGGCCGCCATTGACCGAACCGATGAAATTGACGGCGTTGAAGACGCCGGAAGCGATCAGCCGCTCCGCATCCGGATGATCAAGATGCAGGCACTGGAAGACCCCTTCCGGCCCGCCAGCCGCGCGAAAAGCCTCCTCGGCGAGCTCCGCGATCAGCGGCGTCTGCGGCGAATGCTTGAAGATCACCACATTGCCCGCGGCAAGAGGCGACGTGACCAGGTAGCCGAGCATGGCGGTCGGGTAGTTCCAGGCGCAGATCGAAAGATGTAGGCCGCCGGCCACCGGCTTGGCATAGCGGCGGATGTTCTCATCCGACGGATAGGGCGTGTCGGCCAGCGTCTCGGGCGCGGCACCGGCAAGCAATTCGCCGATCAGCGCCAGGCGCGGCGTCTCGTCGGCTTGCCACAAGGGCCTGCCGATCTGCCACGCCACCGCCTCGGCCAGCGGAGCGGCGCGCGCCTTCATCTCCTCGCCGAAGCGCAGAAGGATCGCCAGGCGCTCGGCCAGCGGCGTGCGCCGCCAGCCCGGCAGCGCCGCGCGAGCGCGGGCGACGGCCGCCTCGATCGCGGCCCCGTCCGCATAGTTGCGCTGGGCATAGATCGAGCCGTCGACAGGAGAGGTCACCGAGAAGGTCCGCGCGCCGGAATGCAGGGTCATGGTCTTGGAATCCACCCAAAAGGAAGCTGTCAGCCACGGCACGATATCGCGATTTTCTATTTTGGCAAATTTTTTCGAATACGGCTTGATGGATTTTTTGTCGGCCCCTATTGTCCCGCCATCGCGCCTTGGCGCAGAGATAGCGCCGCGCCTTGCAGCAAAAACCGAGGGGAAATGAATGGTCGTCTATGATTTCACGGGCCGGCATGCGGTCGTCACCGGAGCTGGCGGCGGGATGGGCGAAGCGATCGCGCTGGCGCTGCTCGATGCCGGCGCCTCCGTCACCGCGATCGACATCAAGCCGCGTCCGGCCTCCCTCGCCTCGTATGACGACCGGCTCACCTTCGCCCAGGGCGATTTGACCGACGCGGCCTTCGTGGAACGGACCATCGGTGCGGCGGGCCGCGAGCGTGGCGGCATCGACTATCTCGCCAATGTCGCCGGCGTATTGTGGTTCGGTCGCGACAAATCGGCGCTCGAAATGGACCTCGATGTCTGGGATCAGGTCTTCAACATCAACTTGAAATCCTTCGTGCACACCGCACGCGCGGTCGTTCCGCAGATGCGCGCCGGCGGCCGCGGCGGCGCCATGGTGCATTTCTCGACCATTCAGTGGTATCGCGGCGACCCGAAGCCTCAGGATGCCTATCAGGCCTCGAAGGCAGGCGTCTGCGCGCTGTCGAAGTCGCTTGCCATGCAGCTTGCCGGCGACGGCATCCGCTCCAACGCGATCTGCCCCGGCATGGCGCTGACGCCGCTGCAGGCGCGCTGGGACACCGAAGAAAAGCGCGCCGCCGTGGCGAATTATACGCCGCTCGGCCGCATCGGCACGCCGCAGGACATGGCAAACGCCGCGCTCTTCCTGCTCTCGGACGCCGCGAGCTACATCACCGGGATCGAGCTTGCCGTCGACGGCGGTCTGCTGATGCGGATGTAAGCCCCCGGCGACAGCCGGAGGCGGCGTCAGGCCGCGACAGCCGTCCCCTGGATCGCCCGGCCCCAGTCGAGCAGCGGCTTGGCGCCAAGCGTGAAGCCGACGAGATCGTCGACCAGCGCCGGCGAATGGATCGTTGCCGGATCGATGTCGTGCCGGACCACGAAATGCCGGTTGCGCACCGCCTGGGCGAGATCCTCGTCACCGACATCCTCGAAACCGCGCGGCGCCCGCTTCAGGCGGTCTTCCGCATCGAGCTCCAGGCCGGCCTTGTTGAGCAATGCGACCATGCCGCGGAACGCGGCCGGCTTGGTCACGATCGCCTTGCGCATCGCCTGCAGCAGTTCCGGCGCCGGCTGCCACCAGGCCACACCGGCAAAGCAGCGCTCCAGACCGATATGCACATAGAAGACGCCCTGCTCCATCTTGGTGCCGTCGGGCGACAGAATCGCCGAGAGATGCCGGTTGTAGGGCCGCTTGTCCTTGGAAAAGCGCACGTCGCGATTGATGCGGAACAGCGATTTCTTGCGGTCGCCGCGCAAGCCGAGCTTGGCCGCCTCGAAACGCTCTGTGAGCGTCTCGACCAGATCGCAGAACGGCCCATGCAGCTCGCTGTCGTAAAGGTCGCGGTTTTCCTGGAACCACTCACGGCTCTGGTGGAAGTCGAGCGCCTTCAGGAACGGAATGGCCTTCGGCCCAAAACCCTTGAACGCTCCAGTCATTAGCCGCCCCTGCCGATGCGCTGCAGCCATGTGTCCTCGTCGATCACCTCGATGCCGAGATCGCTCGCAACTTTCAGCTTCGAGCCGGCGCCGGGACCCGCCACCACCAGGTCTGTCTTGGCCGAAACCGAGCCCGCGACCTTGGCGCCGAGCCGCTCCGCCATCGCCTTGGCTTCCGAACGCGTCATCTTTTCCAGCGAGCCGGTGAACACCACCGTCTTGCCCGAGACTTCGCTGCCGGCCGAGATTTCCATGACGTAGGGTTTCGGATGAACCTGCGCCAGCAAGGCGTCCAGCACATCGTCATTGCGCTCATTGCCGAAGAAGTCGCGCAACGCGTTGATCACCGTGTCACCGATGCCGTTGATCGACGGGAAGACGCTGTGCGGATCCTCGGCCTTCGCCGTCTCCTTGCCGATACGGATCAGCTCCTCGATGGTCGAGAATTGGCGGGCAAGCACGGCAGCCGTCGTCTCGCCGATATGACGGATGCCGAGCGCGAAAATGAAACGGTCGAGCTCCGGCTCGCGGCGCGCATCGATGGCCGCAAACAGCTTGTCGAGACCTTCATAATTACGCTCCTCGACGCTGCGAACATTCTTGCGCGCCTTGCCCGAGGCTTCCTCGCGCAGCCTCGCCTGCTCCTCCCGTCGCTCGGCCAGCGCCCTGGTGACGGCGGGCCTTCGGTCCTTCAGCGTGAAGATATCGGCGGCGGTCTTCACCAGCCCCGAATTGAAGAACAGGTCGATGTTTTCGGCACCGAGGCCTTCGATGTCGAGCGCGCCGCGCGACACGAAGTGACGCAGCCTTTCGACCGCCTGTGCGGCGCAGATCATCTCGCCGGTGCAGCGCCGCCGCGAATCCTCCTTGCCCGTCTTCTCGTTGATCTCGCGCGTCGCCGGCGAGCCGCAGACCGGGCAGGTATGCGGGAATTCATAGGGCACCGCGCCAGCGGGCCGCTTATCGATGACGACGCTGACGATCTGCGGGATGACATCCCCTGCCCGCTGGATGACCACCGTGTCGCCGATACGCACGTCGATGCCGTCGCGGATCGGCTGGCCGTTGCTGTCGAAGCCCTTGATATAGTCTTCGTTGTGCAGCGTGACATTCTCGACCACCACGCCGCCAACGGTGACCGGCGCAAGCCGCGCCACCGGCGCCAGCGTGCCGGTACGGCCGACCTGGATGTCGATCCTCTCGACGGTCGTCATCGCCTGCTCGGCCGGGAATTTGTGGGCGACCGCCCAGCGCGGCTCGCCGGTGACGAAACCCCAGCGGCGCTGCAGCTCGAGCTGGTCGACCTTGTAGACGACGCCGTCTATGTCGTAGCCGAGCGAGGAGCGCTGCTCCTCGATGCGGTGGTAATGCGCAATCAGGTCCTCGATCGACTTCGCCCGCACCATCAGCGGGCTGACCTTGAAGCCCCATTCCTTGAACTTTTGTACGGAATCGAACTGCGTCGGCGCTGGGTCCGCTGTCGTATAGCCCCAGGCGTAGGCGAAGAATTTCAGATTGCGGCTTGCGGTGACCGACGGGTCCTTCTGGCGCAGCGATCCGGCCGCCGTGTTGCGCGGATTGACATAATCCTGGCCTCCGACCGCCGCTGAACGCTGCTTCAAAGCCTCGAATTCGGCATAGGTCATGTAGACCTCGCCGCGGATCTCGATGATTTCCGGCCAGCCCGAACCCTGCAACTTCTTCGGGATGTCGGCAATCGTTTTCAAATTGGCGGTGATGTCCTCGCCGACCGTGCCGTCGCCACGCGTCGCGCCCTGCACGAACACGCCGCTCTCGTAGCGCAACGAGGCCGACAGCCCGTCGATCTTCGGTTCGGCGGTGAAGGCGATGTCGAGGTCCTTGTCGCGGTCGAAGAAACGCCTTCCGCGCTCGATGAAATCGGCGACGTCCTGGTCGGTATAGGCCTTGGCGAGGCTCAGCATCGGCACCGCGTGCCGCACCTTGGTGAAGCCCTCCGCGGGCGGGGCGCCGACCCGCCGCGTCGGCGAATCCTCGCGCACGAGATCGGGGAAGCGCTCTTCGATGGCGAGGTTGCGTCGGCGCAGCGCATCATACTCGGCATCGGTGATCGTCGGCGCGTCCTCGGTGTGATAACGCCGGTCATGCTCGGCAATCTCCGCGGCCAGTTGCTTCAGCTCATCCGCGGCTTCGCCTTCGCTCAACGAATCGACGGGTTTTTCCGACATGCATCAGTCCTTGGATTGTGGCGCGCCACTATAAATCAGGATTTGACGGCAGGGAGTGGGCTTGCGCAAAAATCATTGCTGAACAGCACGATGCAGCCATCTGCTGACTCGGATTGGAACCGAAGAGGCCCAACTTTCTAAGCGGCGGCCGTGTTCTCGCGCAGCAACCGCTCCGCTGCCGCGCGCGCTTCGTCGGTGATGGTGGCGCCGGCCAGCATGCGCGCGATTTCTTCCTGGCGCGCCGCGCGGTCCATTTCGGCAATGCCGGTGGCGACGCGGTCCTTGCCGCCGGATTTGGAGATCAGGAAATGCGTGGCGGCGCGTGCCGCAACCTGCGGCGCATGCGTGACGGAAAGCACCTGTACCCGCTTTGACAACCGCGCCAGCCGCTGGCCGATGGCGTCGGCCACCGCGCCGCCGACGCCGGTGTCGATCTCGTCGAACACGAGTGTCGGCGCCGAGCCGCGATCGGCCAGCGCCACCTTCAGCGCCAAAAGGAAGCGCGAGAGCTCGCCGCCGGAAGCGACCTTCATCATCGGTCCCGGCCGGGTGCCCGGATTAGTGCGCACCCAGAATTCGACCTGGTCGATGCCTTCTTCCATGCGGCTTTCGGCATCGCTTCCCATCTCGACGATGAACTCGGCCCGTTCGAGCTTGAGCGCCGGCAGTTCCGCCATAACAGCCTTGGTCAGACCCGCCGCCGCCGCATGGCGCAGCGACGACAGCTGCGCCGCGGAAATATCGTAGGCCTCGCACGCCGCGGCGGCCTGCTTGGCCAGCGCGTGCAGCCGCTCCTCGCCGGCATCGAGGTCGGCAAGATCGGCCACCATCGTGTCGCGCAGCTGCGCCAGATCGTCGACCGCGACACTGTGCTTGCGAGAGGCGGCGCGCAACGCAAACAGACGCTCTTCCGCCTTCTCCAGACGCTGCGGATCATATTCGGTGGCGCGAAGCGCCGCTTCCACGCCGGACTGCGCGGCGTCGAGCGAGATCATCGCTTCGTCGAGCGATTTCACCACGTCGTCGAGCAGGCCGGGGGCTTCGCTGGACTTGCGCTGCAGCCGCCGCAACAGGCTGGCGAGTTGCGGCAAGGGCGAGGACGACCCCGACAGCACATCCTGCGCATCATGGATCTCGGCGGCGATCTTTTCGACGCGCATCATCGTCGCGCGCAATTCCGCAAGCTCCGTTTCCTCGCCCGGCTGCGGGTCGAGTCTTGCGAGCTCGGCCACGGAAGCGCGCAGATAATCGGCTTCGCGCGCCGCCGCCTCGACCTTGGCGCGATGCCGGGAAAGCTCCTGCTCGCAGTTTCGCCAGTACCGCCAGGCTTCGCCCGTGCCGCGCACGGCGCCCAGATGGCCGCCGAAACTGTCCAGCAATTCGCGATGCGCGCCGGGATCGACCAGCGCCCGCTCGTCATGCTGGCCATGGATCTCGACCAGCGCGCGGCCGACATCGCGCATCAGGGTGACGCTGGAGGGCTGGTCGTTGACGAAGACGCGGGTGCGGCCATCGGCGGTCTGTACGCGGCGCAGGATGATGTCGCCATCGTCCTCGATGTCGTTTCCGGCGAGCAACGCGCGTGCCGGATGGTTGCGCGGCACATCGAACACCGCGATGACCTGGCCTTGCGCGGCGCCATGGCGGACGAGCGAGGCATCGCCGCGCGCCCCAAGCGCCAGCGACAACGCATCGAGCAGGATGGATTTACCGGCGCCGGTTTCGCCGGTCAGCACCGAAAGCCCAGGCAGGAAGTCGATGTCCAGCTTCTCGATCAGGACGATATCGCGGATCGACAGTCTGGACAGCATCGCAAGTTTCAGGCGCCGGTGATCAGCTTCCCGGCCTTGGAAATCCACGATCCGGCATTTTCGCGGGGTTCAAGCCCGTTGCTCTGCAGGAGCTTGTAGGAATCCTTGTACCACGGGCTGTCCGGATAATTGTGACCAAGCACCGCCGCTGCCGTCTGCGCTTCCGAGGTCAGGCCCATCGCATAGTAGGACTCGGTCAGGCGCGCGAGCGCCTCCTCGACATGGCGGGTGTTGGAATAGTTCTCGACCACCGTGCGGAAACGCTTCACGGCGGCGATGTATTCGCGGCGCTCGAGATAGTAGCGGCCGACCTGCATCTCCTTGCCGGCGAGCTGGTCGCTGGCGAAGCGGATCTTGTCCTTGGCGTCGCCGACATATTCGGAGTTCGGCCAGCGCGTCACCAGATCCTGCATGGTCTGGATGGTCTGGCGCGCTTCCTTCTGGTCTTGGGTGACGTCCTTGATCTGCCGATAGTAGGAGAGGCCGATGATGTACTGCGCGTAAGCCGCGTCGTCTGTCGAGGGATAGAGGGTCAGGTAGCGTTTGGCCGAACCAATCGCCTCGTCGTAGTTGCCAGCGCGATAATCGGCGAAAGCGCCCATCACCATCGATTTGCGGGCGAATTCCGAATAGGGATGCTGGCGGTCGACCGCGTCGAACTTCTTGCTCGCCTCATCGAGGCGGCCGGCATTCATGTTGGCCAGGCCCTGGTTGTAGAGAACGTCGGCCGGCTCGGTTTGGTCGACATAGGTTGCCAGGTTGACATCCTTCTCGGAGGACATGCAGGCCGACAGCACGAGCGCGGGAGCAACCACCGACAGCGCCAGCAAAACACCCCGACGCGGCGTTACCGATTGACCAACTCGCGAAAAAAACATGTTTGGATTCCGCCCCTTCGGCGTCGTTTCGGTCCCGGGCCGAAGCCATAAACCATTATCCCCTTGCCCGGCAACGCTATGTCCGGCCAATCGCACATTTTTGTGGCAGGCCGACGCGATGATCAAAGCCGCGCGTTTTGGCGGTCCGGTGATGCAGCCATGCAACACAAGCCTGACCACAAAGCCAGAAAACGGTTAAGAATCAGATCACCCAAGGTGCGTAGACCGGCCGGCTGACAGCGATCATCTCGGCGACGCGGCCGCGCTCTCGGCGCCTCGTCTCGACAATCTCGAAGGCCGTGTGGTCGGAAAGCAGCCGGCGCAATGCCGAGGCATTCATCCGGTGGCCGCCGCGATAGGAGCGGAAGCAGCCGATGAAGCGCGCGCCGGCCAGCGCCAGATCGCCCATCGCATCGAGCGTCTTGTGGCGGGCGAATTCGTTGGGATAGCGCAGCCCGCCGACATTGATGACGCGATTGTCGTCGCCGATGACAAGCGAGTTTTCGAGCGACGAGCCGAGCGCGTAGCCGGCGGCCCAAAGCCTCTCGACGTCCTTCATGAAGCCGAATGTGCGAGCGCGCGCGATGTCGCGGCGGAAGATGTCGGGATTGATGTCGGAGGCGAATTGCTGGCGGCCGATCGCCGGGCTCTCGAAATCGATCTCGACCTCGAACCGCGTGCCGTCATAGGGGCGGAACTCCGCCCAGGACGCGCCGGCTTCCACGCGCACCGGCTTGACGACACGGATGTAGCGACGCCTCACCGCCAGCGTCTCGATGCCGGCCTGGTCGATGGCCTCGACGAAGGCCATGGCGCTGCCGTCGAGAATGGGGACTTCCGAACCGTCGATCTCGATGATCAAATTGTCTATGCCGAGACCGAACACCGTGGCCATCAGATGCTCGACGGTGCCGATATGATCGCCGGCCGGATCGCCAAGCATGGTGCAGAGATCGGTGGCGCCGACTTCCGCGACCAGCGCGCGGAGCTCCCGGGCTTCGCCGCCATTCGAAAGATGAAAGACGATGCCCGTATCGGCATCGGCCGGCAGGAAATGAACGGTCACGGTTTTGCCGCTATGGACGCCGATGCCAGCCAGCGTCACGCGCGATTTCACTGTCGTCTGATAGTCGTGCAAGAGTAACCCCATACGCCCTGAATGCCTGCGTCCGCTCCATCGGCCTTGGGTATCTTGCAGCCAGACTGATGGTCTGACGCTCGCGCAAAGGCGGCAAAATAAGCAAGAGCATGCGGCTCTGTATAATCGGCAGGCAGGGCTACTCCCCGAATCCCGGCAAACCGACTTTAGTCCGTGGCGAAGATAATGGCCCGCCCTGGAGACTCCAAATCACGGTTTCTTACCCCGTGTAACCACGGAAACGCATCAGAAACAGCTCGTAAAGCCTTGTTTTAAATGTCTTTTGCAAAAGCAACAGGCAGACGATTTCTCGTCTGCCTGTTAACAATTGTTATATACCGTTAACGATTGGCGGTCCGCCGTATCGATCAGTTGGCCTGGCGGCGCAGGAAGGCCGGGATTTCCAGCTGGTCGTCTTCCTGGACTGTGCGGGCCTGCGGCGTCAGCCGGCCCTGGTCGTCGAGCTGGCCGCGGCGCGGCGCATAGAGCGCAGGATCCTGGCTGGCGAGACGGCGCATCTCGGGCGCGGCCTGACGCAGCTTCGGCTCGCGCGGCTGCGCCGGCTGGAGCCGGGCCGGCTCTTCCTCGCGGCGGGTAAGGCCGTTGGTCAGCCGCTTGATCAGCCCCATCGGACCACTGTTCTCATGGTCCGCCGGCCGGCTCTTGGCTTCGACTTCAGCCCTTACCACCGGCGGAAAGTCTTCCACGCGCGGCATACGCTGCGGCGCCGCGGCCACCGGCTGCGGCATCTCGCGCTGCGGCGCGGGCTGCTGCATGACCTGCTGCGGCACCACCGGCTGCTGCTGCGGCTGCGCAGGCGGGGCTTGGAAGATCTTGCTCTGCGGCCGGAAGTCGTCCATCGGCACGGCGCGCGGCTGCGCCATGGCGGCGGCATTTGCCTCGGCAAGCTGGATCGCCTCCGCGACCGGATCGGCCGCGCGCGGCTCATAGGCCTGCGGCTGAACCGGAGCGGGGCGGATTTCGGCTACCGGAGCCGCCGCCGGGCGGGCGGCCGGCTTCTGCGGCGCCCGGATCGAGATCGGCGCAGCCGCGATTTCGGCCGCCGACTTGTCGATGCCGGTGGCGACGACCGACACGCGGATCACGCCTTCCAGCTCTTCGTCGAAGGTGGCGCCCAGGATGATGTTGGCGTCCTGGTCGACTTCCTCGCGGATGCGGGTCGCGGCCTCGTCCACCTCGAACAGGGTGAGATCGCGGCCGCCGGTGATCGAGATCAGCAGGCCCTTGGCGCCCTTCATCGAGGTCTCGTCGAGCAGCGGGTTGGCGATGGCGGCTTCAGCGGCGGCCATCGCGCGGCCCTCGCCCGAAGCCTCGCCCGTGCCCATCATCGCCTTGCCCATCTCGCGCATCACCGAGCGGACGTCGGCGAAGTCGAGATTGATCAGGCCTTCCTTGACCATCAGGTCGGTGATGCAGGCGACGCCCGAGTAGAGCACCTGGTCGGCCATTGCGAAGGCATCGGCGAAGGTGGTCTTGTCATTGGCCAGCCGGAACAGGTTCTGGTTGGGGATGACGATCAGCGTGTCGACGCATTTCTGCAGTTCCTCGATGCCCATGTCGGCCGTCTTCATGCGGCGCTGACCCTCGAAATGGAACGGCTTGGTGACAACGCCGACGGTGAGGATGCCTTTCTCCCGCGCCGCGCGGGCAACGACCGGAGCGGCGCCCGTGCCGGTGCCGCCGCCCATGCCGGCGGTGACGAAGCACATATGGGTGTTGGAGAGATGATCGATGATCTCGTCGATGCACTCTTCCGCCGCCGCGCGGCCGACTTCCGGCTGCGAGCCGGCGCCGAGGCCTTCGGTGACATGCGCGCCGAGCTGGATCAGCCGCTCGGCCTTGGACATCGTCAGCGCCTGCGCGTCGGTGTTGGCCACCACGAACTCGACGCCGCGCAGGCCGGCTGTGATCATGTTGTTCACGGCATTGCCGCCGCCGCCGCCGACACCGAACACGGTGATGCGTGGCTTGAGCTCGGTGATGTCCGGCTTCTGCAGATTGATGGTCATTGTCTCCGTCCTTTGCCTTTCCCGCCGCCTCGCCGCTGCGGCCGCCTATGGGGCTGTCCCCGTCAAATTAAAAACTGTCTCTCAACCACTGACTCACGCGATGCAGTTTTCCGCCCGTTCCGGTCATCCTGAAACCGGAAAGTCCTTTCGCCGAATGGCTCTCGAAGCTCGCCATCTGCGGATAGATCATCAGTCCGACCGGGGTCGAGAACGCCGGTCCCTTGGCCGCCTCCGGCAGGCCTGCGACGCCGAGCGGCCGGCCGATGCGCACATTGCGCCCGAGAATGCGGCGCGCCGCTTCCGGCAGGCCGGCGAGTTGGCTTGCGCCGCCGGTGAGCACCACCCGCTTGCCGACGGCATTGCCGTAGCCGGACTTGTTCAGCCGGTC
The DNA here is from genome assembly GCF_020165215.1 of Mesorhizobium sp. CA15. Lineage (NCBI taxonomy): Bacteria > Pseudomonadati > Pseudomonadota > Alphaproteobacteria > Hyphomicrobiales > Phyllobacteriaceae > Mesorhizobium > Mesorhizobium sp. CA15. Next base: position 32,140 of record NZ_JAIUHQ010000011.1, on the reverse strand, counting down.
GCGCAGAAGCTCCAGCGTCTCGTCGATACGGGCGCGGATGATGCGCGTCATTACCGAGCGCGGGATCTGCAGCGGCACATCGCCTTCCTCGCCGATCGGCTGGATTGAGACGAGGTCGCGGTCGTGGGGGGTGCCGGGCAGCGCCGAGCCATGCATCACCTTCAGCCGTTCCGCGGCATCGAGCGAGGTCGACAGGCCCTTGGCCATGTCGAGCGTCACATGGTTGCCGCCGATGGCGATCGCGTCGCCATGGACGAACTTGCCCTCCGAGAAGACCGAGATGGTCGTCGTGCCGCCGCCCATATCGATGCAGGCTGCGCCCATTTCGAGCTCGTCGTCGACCAGCGAGGCAAGCCCGCTGGCATAGGGCGTCGCCACCATGCGCTCGACCGACAGATGCGAGCGATTGATGCAAAGCTCCAGATTTCGCATCGGCGCCGCGTCGCCCGTCAGCACATGCATGTCGACGCCAAGCGCATCGCCCATCATGCCGCGCGGATCGCGCATGCCGCGCTCGCCGTCGAGCGAGAAACCGACGGGCAGCGAATGGATCACCTCGCGCTCCGCCCTGAGCGCCTGTTTGGCACCGGCGGCGAGCACGCGCTTGATGTCGACTTCCTCGACCTGATGGCCGCCGAGATTGATAGTCGCCGAGAAGGCTTCGCTCTTCAGCCGGCCGGCCGTCATGTTGACGATGAGGGAATCGACGGTGAGCCCGGCCATGCGCTCGGCCGCATCGACGGCAAGCCGGATGGCATGCTCGGCGCGATCGAGATCGACCACCACGCCGGACTTCACACCTTGCGATTTCTGGTGGCCGATGCCGATCACCTGGATGCGATGCGAACGTCCGCGCAGCAGCTTGCCGTCCTCGTTCGGCTTCAGCTTCGCCACGACGCAGCAGACCTTGCTGGAGCCGACATCGAGCACAGTGAGCGTGCCCGATCGGCGCGAAGAAGCGTCGCTGCCGCCGCCAAGCCAGCTCATATCTTTCTCTCCACCTTGCGCTTGGCCAGGGACTTCGGCTTGTCGCTGAGCGCTGCTTCGCGCTGTGTCGCCGCTTCCGGCGACAGCTCCACGACCAGCCGGTCGGAAAGCCGCATGTCGACGGCGGCGATGTCGCGGGTCAGCAATCCGTCGTCATGGTCGATCTTGACGAGCTCGGCGATCGCCTGGTCCTCGCCGTCTTCCGGCAGCTTGATCGTGATGCCGTTCTCAAGCCTCAGGTCCCAGCGCCGTTCGCCGACCCGAATGTAGCCTTTGACCCGCGCCGCAAGCTCGGGAAAGCGCTCGATCTTGGCGAGGAAGGCCGGCGCCATGGCCGGCGCGCCGGTGCCGATGATCAGCGGCAGCAGCGCCTGCTTGCCGCCCGAGAACGGCGCGATCATCTCGCCCGATCGCTCGATGACCGAGACCGAGGTGCCCTGCTGCCAAAGCGCGAAGGGTTGGCGCTCCTCTATGCGCACTTCCAGCGTATGCGGGTAGATCTTGCGCACAGCGGCTCCCTCGACCCACGGCAGCGTCGCGATGCGCGCGCGCGCGGCCTCGGCATCGAAGCCGATCAGCGAGGTCCAGCCGTCGAGGCCGAGCCGGTCGAGCACATCGATCTCGGAGGTCTGGCGGTTGCCGACCACCTTGATCTGGTCGACGGCAAAGCCGGTGCGCGCCGTCACGCCCTGCACGATGCTGTCGGCGTAGCCGCCGAGATAGGCGCCGTAGGCGCTGCTGGACGCGATCAGCGCAGCGGAAAGGATCGCCGCCGAAAAGCGCGGCGCCTCATACTCGCCGCCGCACAAACGCGCCAGCACGCGCATCGGCCGGCGAAGCTGACGCGGCAGCACGAAACGGTCGAATGACAGCGACATACCGAACAGCGCGAGACCAGCCGCGCCGACGCCATTACCCTGCCCCAACCTCAACGCAGACACGAAGCGTCCTCCACCATCCAACTCAACAAATCGCCGAACGAATGTCCCGCTTGCGCGGCGATTTCAGGCACCAGAGACGTCGGCGTCATGCCCGGCTGAGTGTTGACCTCGAGCCAGACAACCTCGCCGTTTTCGGAGTGGCGATCGTCGTAACGGAAGTCCGATCGGGAGACGCCCCGGCAACCAATGGCAAGATGAGCCTTGAGGGCCAGTGTCTGTATTTTTTGGTAAATATTCGGTGAAATTTTAGCAGGGATTTCGTGTTTTGATCCGCCGGGAACGTATTTTGAATCGTAATCGTAGAAGGAATGCCCGGTCGGGATGATCTCGCAGACGCCGAGCGCCACATCGCCCATCACCGCGCAGGTCAATTCGCGGCCATGAATGTAGCGCTCGACCATGACGATCTCGCCATATTGCCATTCCGTGGAGCCGATCACCTGCGGCGGATGCGACTGCCCCTCATGCACGATGACCACGCCGAAGCTCGACCCCTCATTGACCGGCTTGACCACATAAGGCGGCTTCATCGGATGCTTGTTCTGGACGGCGAAACGGTTGACCACCTTCGACTCCGCGACCGGAATGCCGGATGCCTTGGCGATTTTCTTGGCCTGCTCCTTGTTCATGGCCAGGGCCGAAGCGAGCACACCCGAATGGGTGTAGGGAATTGCGAGATATTCGAGAATTCCCTGGATGGTGCCGTCCTCGCCGAACGGGCCATGCAGCGCGTTGAAGGCGACGTCAGGCTTGAGCTCGGCAAGCACAGACCCGACATCGCGCGAAACATCGATCCGGGTGACCTGATAGCCTTCATTCTCGAGCGCATCCGCACACGCCTTCCCCGAGGACAGAGACACGGGCCGCTCCGAGGAGAATCCACCCAGGAGGACAACCACATGTTTCTTCTTCATCCCGTCATCCCCTCTCACGCCGGGCCTGCAACCGATATTCCCGCACCGCATTTCCAAACATTGAGTCCGAGCCCTCCGGCAGGTTGCCCCCCCGGACGGAAAACGCGACTTAACGCGTCGAACGACTCAAATCAGGAAACGCTTTAGGGCAGAGAATCAGAGAGTTGATTCGCTGGCAAGTACCTATGATTCCGAGAGATTCACTTTCCGCGAAAACAGCCGCAAAAAGTGAATTGTGAGTCTTTGAGGCAACGGTTCTACGGCTGTTTCAGATCGCTGGAAGTTCAAGCATCACATGAACTTAAGCCTAAGCTAAAGAAGCTGCCCGAGAAACTCCTGCACCGCATGGCCGGGCCTGAAATTGCCGAGGCGCTTGATCTCCCAGTGCAGCCGGATGCCCGAATTCTCGAGCACCCGCGCCCGCACCGTCTCGCCCAGATATTCGAGGTCGTAGCCGGTGGCCGTGCCGGTGTTGATCATGAAGTTGCAATGCATCGGCGACATCTGCGCGCCGCCGATCATCAGCCCGCGGCAGCCGGCCTTGTCGATCTCCTTCCACGCCGAGGTGCCTTCCGGATTCTGGAAGGTCGAGCCGCCGGTCTTCTCCCTGATCGGCTGCACCGTCTCGCGATGGTTCTGCACGGCATCCATTGCCGCCTTGATCGCCGCCTTGTCTTCCGCAAACCCTTCGAAAATGGCCGAGGTGAAGATCAGTCCTGCAGGCGCGGACGAATGGCGATAGGCATAGCCCATATCGGCATTGCTCAGCGTATGGAGATTGCCCCTGCGATCCAGGGCCCTCACCTCGACGACCCGCTCACGCGTCTCGACGCCGTTGGCGCCGGCATTCATCCTGAGCGCGCCGCCGACAGCGCCAGGAATGCCGTGATAGAAATGGAAGCCGCCGATGCCGGCTTCATACGCCACCGCCGCGAGGCGCTTGTCCGGCGTCGCCGCGCCGGCTTTGATCGTGGTCGGCCCGGTGGTCTCGGCCTCGCCGAAACCCTTGGCCGAGAGCCTAACAACAAAACCCGGAATGCCGCCGTCGCGCACCAGAAGGTTCGAGCCGACGCCGACCACCACGACCGGTATCTCTTCCGGCACCGCGCGCAGGAAGGCCGCGAGGTCCTCCTCGTCGGCCGGCTGGAACAGCGCCTCGGCGAGGCCGCCGGTCCGGAACCAGGTGATCTTGTCCATCTCGGCGTTCGGCGTGATACGGCCGCGCAGGCCGGCAAGCTTGTCGCCGAGTTTATCGATCAGGTCCTGGCCGCGCATCATGAGGGCGTCCCACCAAGTTCCTTGGGCAGCGCATAGGCCCATTGCGTGATGTTGCCGGCGCCGAGGAAGACGACGAAATCGCCGGCCTTGGCAAGCTCTCGAATGGCGGGCGCGATTGCTGCCTGACCATCGATATAGCGTGCGTCGCGGTGGCCGCCGGAGCGGATGCGCGACACCAACGCGTCGGAAGTCACGCCTTCGATGGGTTCCTCGCCGGCCGCGTAGACCGGCGCCACCATGACCGTGTCGGCGTCGTTGAAGCAGACCGAGAATTCCTCGAAGAGATCGTGAAGCCGGGTGAAGCGATGCGGCTGCGCGATGGCGATCACCCGTCCCTTGGTCGCGCTGCGCGCGGCCTTCAGCACCGCCGCGATCTCGACCGGGTGGTGGCCGTAATCGTCGAACACCTCGACACCGTTCCACGAGCCGGTACGGGTGAAGCGCCGCTTGACGCCCGCGAAGGACGAAAGGCCCTTCTTGATCGCCTCGGCCGAGAGGCCAAGCTCATGCGCCACCGCGATCGCCGCCGTTGCGTTGGAGACGTTGTGCCGGCCGGGCATCGGCAGGCGCAGGTCATTTATCGACGTCGTGCCCCGCCCCTTGCGATCGCGGATGACGATATCGAATTCGGAAATCGCGCCTTGCATGCGATGATTGGTGAAGCGCACGTCGGCCTGCGCGTTCTCGCCATAGGTGATGACGCGCCGATCCTCGATGCGGCCGACCAGCGCCTGCACTTCCGGATGGTCGGTGCACATCACGCCGAAACCGTAGAACGGCACGTTCTCGACGAACTGGCGGAACGCCTCGCGCACCTTGTCGAAGCTGCCATAGTGGTCGAGATGCTCGGGATCGATGTTGGTGACGACGGCGATGTCGGCCGGCAGTTTCAGGAAGGTGCCGTCGCTCTCGTCGGCCTCGACCACCATCCACTCGCCATCGCCCATGCGCGCATTGGTGCCGTAGGCGTTGATGATACCGCCGTTGATGACGGTCGGGTCGAGCCCACCGGCCTCGAGCAAGGTCGCCACCATCGAAGTCGTCGTCGTCTTGCCATGCGTGCCGCCGATGGCGACCGCCTGGCGGAAACGCATCAGTTCGGCCAGCATCTCGGCCCGGCGCACGATCGGCAAAAGCTTCTCGCGCGCGGCCTTGAGCTCAGGGTTGGACTTCTTGATCGCGGTCGAAACAACCACGACTTCGGCATCGCCGACATTCTCGGCCTTGTGGCCGACGAAGCATTCGATGCCCTTGTCGCGCAACCGCTGCACATTGGCGCCGTCGGCCTGGTCGGACCCCTGCACCTTGTAGCCCAGATTGTGCAGCACCTCGGCGATGCCGCTCATGCCGATGCCGCCGATGCCGATGAAATGCACAAGGCCGATCGTCTGCGGCATCTTCATGGGCGCGTCCTCCTGTAGTCCGAAACCGTTTTGCCGGACGCAATAGCCTCTGTCAGATCGGCGAGCAACCGCGCCGCGTTCGGTTTCCCGGCCGAGCGGGCGGCGGCGGCCATAGTCGCCAGCCGGTTCGGGTCCTTGACCAGCCCGCCGACCAGCTCGGCGATGCGCGCCGCCGACAGCGTCGACTGCGGATGGAGCTCGGCTCCCCCGGCGGCGGCAAGGGCTGCCGCATTCGCCGCCTGATCGTGGTCGAGCGCGTGCGGATAAGGCACCAGCAGTGCCGGCCGGCCGATGACGGCGATTTCCGAAACCGTCGAGGCGCCGGAACGCGACATCACCAGATGCGCCGCCCCGATGCGCGCCGCCATGTCAGTAAAGAAGGGCGAAACCTGGGCGTCGACGCCGAGATCGGCATAGGCCGCCTTCACCCGCGCCACATCCTCGGCGCGCGCCTGCTGGGTGATCACCAGCCGCTTGCGCAGGTCTTGCGGCAGCAGCGCGATCCCCGCGGGCACCGCGTCGGAAAAGAATTGCGCGCCCTGGCTGCCGCCAAACACCAGGAAGCGGAACGGCTCGCCCTCGTTGGAGGCCAGATATGGCGCCTTCGCCGCTTCGAGGATCTGCGGCCTGACCGGATTGCCGGTGGTCACGGTCTTTGCGCCGGCGGCGCTCGCCCCTTCCGGCAGGAAGCCGCCGGCTATCGCGTCGACGCGGCGGGCGAGCGCCTTGTTGGCGCGGCCCATGACGGCGTTCTGCTCATGGATCAGCGTCGGCACTTTTCGCCTTGTCGCGGCATAGAGCGGCGGCAGCGTCGGATAGCCGCCGAAGCCGACGACAGCCTCCGGCTTGATCCTGGCGATTACACGGCCGGCCTCCCGCACGCCTTGCCAGATCTGCCAGAAGGCCGAGAGCATGGCGACCGGGTTCTTCGAACCCAGCGTTGCCGAGGGGATGGTGTGAATGTCGGCTGCCGGGAAATGGCGGGAATAGCGCTCGGCGCGATTGTCGGTGGCAAGATGCACCTTCCAGCCGCGCTCGATCAGCTCATGCGCCAGCGCCTCGGCCGGAAACAGATGTCCGCCCGTTCCGCCGGCCGCAAGCAGGATGACCCCCTTCGCCATCCTGCCTCATTCCGCCGGCATTGCGCGCTGCGAAAGGACGAAGCCCATCTGCTTGCGCTTTTCCGGACGCTTGCGCGTCAAGGCGAGCACCATACCCATCGAGACGGCGATGGCGATCTGCGAGGAGCCGCCATAGGAGATGAAGGGCAGCGTCATGCCCTTGGCCGGCATCAGCTGCAGGTTCACGCACATGTTGATGGCCGATTGCAGGCCGAAGACGGTGACGAGGCCGCCCACCCCATAGCGGGTGAAATCGTCCTGCTCCTTGAGCGCGATGCTCAGGCCGCGCAGCACGATGAAGGCGAAGATCGACATGATGAAGAAGCACATTATGAGGCCGAACTCCTCGCCGGCGACCGAGAAGACGAAGTCGGCGTGGCTGTCGGGGATGACCCGCTTCACCGTGCCCTCGCCCGGGCCGACGCCGAACCAGCCGCCATTGATCAGCGCCTCGCGGCCCATATCGACCTGGAAGGTGTCGCCTTCGCCGGTCATGAACTTGTCGATGCGCGCGGCGACGTGCGGAAACACCGTATAGGCCGCGAACACGCCGCCGACGCCGGCAGCCCCCAGCGCGACGATCCAGAACCACGGCAGGCCGGCCATGAAGAACATCACGCCCCAGGTGCCCAGCACCAGCATGGTCTGGCCCAGATCGGGCTGAGCCACCAGAAGCGAGATGACCAGCGCCAGCAAAAGCATGGCGAACAGATTGCCGGGAATGTCTGGCTGGCGCCTGTGCTCCGCAAACAGCCAGGCGCAGATGATGACGAAGGCCGGTTTCAGGAACTCGGACGGCTGGATGGAAAGACCGGCGAGCGATACCCAGCGCCGCGCCCCCTTCACCTCGACGCCGATGTAGAGCACCGCCACCATCAGCACCAGCATGATGCAGATCATCACCAGCGACATGCGCCTTATCTGCCGCGCCTCCAGGAAAGAGACTGCCAGCATCACGATAAGCGCCGGGATGGTGAAGATGATCTGGCGTGTGGCGAAGTGGAAGCTGTCGAGGCCGATGCGCTCGGCCACCGCCGGGCTTGCGGCGAAGGACAGCACGATGCCCAGTCCCATCAGCGACAGGAATGCCGCCAGGAACCAGCGATCGATCGTCCACCACCAGGTGGCGACAGGACTTTTGTCGAGACGGCTTTGCATCAACGTGGCCCTCCGATGGATTTCACCCCATCAATAGCAGTCGCAGCTTGCCTGAAGGCTTCGCCGCGAACTTCGAAATTCTTGAACTGGTCGAAACTGGCGCAAGCCGGCGAAAGCAGCACCACGGCCTCGCCGCCGGTGTCCTTTGCCGCGTCGTTGGCGGCATGCTCGACCGCCGCCGCCAGCGTTCCGGATATTTCGTAGGGTACTGCCTCGCCGAGCGTCGCCGAGAAGGCTGGCGCCGCCTCGCCGATCAGATAGGCCTTGGCGATGCGCGGGAAGAAGCCGCGCAGCGGCTCGATGCCGCCTTCCTTGGGCAGGCCGCCGGCGATCCAATAGACGCGGTTGAAGCTCGACAGCGCGGGTGCGGCCGCATCGGCATTGGTCGCCTTGGAATCGTTGACGAACAGCACATGGTCCTTGCGGCCGACCTGCTCCATGCGATGCGCCAGCCCCGGGAAGCTCTCGAGGCCGGCCTGGATCTCGCCGAGATCGAGGCCGATCCTCAGGCACGCGGCGACGGCGGCCAGCGCGTTCTGCGCGTTGTGCTGGCCGCGCAGCGACCCGATGCCTTCGAGGAAGGCGACGCGGCTGTAGCGGCCGTGCACGGCTTCCATCAGATTGGTGCCGTCGGCGAAATAGCCGTCCGTCAAAGGCAGGCGCTTGGAAATGCGGATGACCTGCCGGCCGGCGCGCTCCAGTCGGTCGGCGATCTGGGCGCACCAGGAATCGTCGACGCCGACGATCGCGGTGTCGCTGCCGGCGACCAGCCTTTCCTTGATCGAGGCGTAGTGCGCCATCGTGCCGTGCCGGTCGAGATGGTCTGGCGTCAGGTTGAGCAGGATGCCGGCCGTCGGGTTGATCGAGGGCGCGAGGTCGATCTGGTAGGACGAGCACTCTACGACATAGTGCCGTGTCGGCTCGGGCGGATCGAGCGTCATGACGGCACGGCCGATATTGCCGCCCATCTGCGTGTCGCGGCCTGCCGACTTCAGGATATGCGCCGTCAGCGCCGTCGTCGTCGACTTGCCGTTGGTTCCGGTAATCGCGATGAAGGGTGCTGCCGGCGCGTGGCTGTTGCGTTCGCGGCAGAACAGCTCGATATCGCCGATCACCTCGACGCCGGCGCCGCGCGCCAGCTCCACCGTCCAATGCGGCTTCGGATGCGTCAGCGGCACCCCCGGCGACAGCACGAAGGCGGCGAAACGCGGCCAGTCGGCCGCGCGCAGATCTCCGGTCGTAATCCCCGCGGCCGCTGCCTTGGCGACGCTGTCCGGATTGTCGTCCCAGGCCAGTACCTCGGCGCCGCCTGCGATCAGCGCATGCGCGGTGGCGATCCCCGAGCCGCCAAGCCCGAAGAGCGAAATGCGTTTGCCTGAGAAGGAAGCGGCGGGGATCAAGCAGCGAGTCCTATCTGAGCTTGAGGGTGGACAGGCCGACCAGCGCCAGGATGACGGCAATGATCCAGAAGCGTATCACCACCTGGCTTTCGGTCCAGCCGAGCTTTTCGAAATGGTGATGGATCGGCGCCATCAGGAAGACGCGCTTGCCGGTCATCTTGAAATAGCCGACCTGGATGATGACCGACAGGATCTCGACCACGAACAGGCCGCCGACGATCACCAGCACGATCTCGTGCTTGGTAGCGACCGCGATGGTGCCGATCAGCCCGCCCATCGCCAGCGAGCCGGTGTCGCCCATGAAGATCGCGGCCGGCGGCGCGTTGAACCAAAGGAAGCCGAGGCCCGCGCCGATCACCGCGCCGAGCACGACGGCGAGCTCGCCGGTGCCGGGAACGAAATGGATCTGCAGATATTCGGCGAACACCGCGTTGCCCGAAAGATAGGCGATGACGCCGAAGGACGCCGCCGCGATCATGATCGGCACGATCGCCAGGCCGTCGAGGCCGTCGGTCAGGTTCACCGCATTGCCGGCGCCAACGATGACGAAGCAGGAGAACGGCACGAAGAACCAGCCGAGGTTGATCAGGAATTCCTTGGCGAAGGGAAAGGTCAGCGACGACGAGAACGGCGCCTGGCCATTGTGCATGATCACCCAGGCGGCGATGGCGGCGATGACGAACTCGATCGCCAGGCGAGCCTTGCCGGAGAAGCCCAGATGCGACTGCTTGGTGACCTTGAGATAGTCGTCGTAGAAGCCGATCGAGCCGAAGCCGACGGTGACCAGCAACACGACCCAGACATAGATGCTGGACAGGTTTGCCCATAAGAGCGACGAACCGATGATGCCGGACAGGATCATCAGCCCGCCCATGGTCGGCGTTCCAGCCTTCTTGAAATGCGTCTGCGGGCCGTCGGCGCGGATCGGCTGGCCCTTGCCTTGCCGCAGGCGCAGCGAATTGATGATCGTCGGCCCAAAGATGAAGACGATCAGCGCAGACGTGATCAGCGCGCCACCTGTACGAAAAGTGATGTAGCGGAAGACGTTGAAGAACGAGATCTTGTCCGCGAAATCGACGAGCAGTGTGAACATGGTCCTTCCGTCCCCCGGAGCCCGACCCTAGGCCGGCTTCATGTTTGTGGCTTCCGCCGGAAATTTGCCGAGCAATGCCTCGACCAGCTTTGAAAACCCGATGCCCTTCGACGACTTGACCATCACCACGTCGCCGGGCCTGAGCGCGGCGATCACGATCGGCTTCAGTTCTTCCGCTCCCGATCGATACTCGGTTGCAATGTCTGACGGCAGGGCCTCGGCCAGCGCCTGCATTTCCGGCCCGCCGAGAAAGACGTTACGCGTGCCCGTGCCGACGATCAGCTTGGCAAGCGCTGCGTGGAGATCTGCCGAATGGCTGCCGAGCTCCAGCATGTCACCGAGCACGGCGATGCGCCGGCCCTCGCCCGCGACTGGCGTGGCGTTGAGCAGCGCCATTGCCGCCGCCATCGACGCCGGATTGGCGTTGTAGCTCTCGTCGATCAGCGTGATCGGCCCGTTGGGATGATGCAGGATATGGCGCCGGCCCCGCCCGCGCTCGGCCGAAAGATCTGCCAGTGCCGCCGCGACCTTGTCGAGGTCGGCGCCGACCAGCTGCGCGGCGCCCAGCACCGCCAGCACGTTCTGCACGATATGGCGGCCGGGCGCCCCGACACGAGCCGTCAGGTCTTTCTTGCCGATCTTGACGGCGATGTCGGAATGGTCGGCATGAAGCTCGCAGCCGACAAGGCGGAACGCCGAGCGGACATTTTCGCCGAAGCCGAAGACATGCTCGACGCCCGCCTCTTTCGCCATTTTGCCGAGCAGCTTCCAGCGTGGATCATCGCGGTTGAGCAGCGCGGCGCCACCCGGCTCGATTCCCTCGAAAATCTCGGCCTTGGCCATGGCGATCTCGTCGAGATTCTTGAAGAAGCCGAGATGAGCGGCGGCGATTATGGTCACGATGGCGACATGCGGCCTGACCATCTTGACCAGCGGCCGGATCTCGCCCGGATGGTTCATGCCGATCTCGAAGACGGCATAGTCGCAGTCCTGCGGCATGCGCGCCAGCGTCAGCGGCACGCCCCAATGGTTGTTGAACGACTGCGCCGAAGCATGCACCTTGCCGACCGCCGACAGCACATGCCGCAGCGCTTCCTTGGTGGTCGTCTTGCCGGCCGAGCCGGTGACCGCGATGATCCTGGCCTTCGAGCGAGCCCGCGCCGCCACGCCGAGCTTCTCGAGGGCCGCGAGCACGTCCTGCACGACGATCATCGGCGCCGTCAGCCGGCCAAGCGAAGGCAGCTTGCCCTCCGCGACGACCAGCACCGCCGCTCCGGCCTTGACCGCCGCTGTCGCGAAATCATGGCCGTCCATCGCTTCGCCCTTGATGGCGAAGAAGGCGTTTCCCGGTTCCAGACTGCGGCTGTCGATCGAAATGCCGGTGATGCCTTCCGGCAGCAAGCCGATCGGCCTGCCGCCCATGGCTTCGACGAGCGCTTCCGACGTCCACAGCAGGTTCATGCGGCACGCTCCTTGAGCGCCTCACGCACTTCCTCATGGTCGGAGAAGTGAAAGGTTTCGGTGCCGACGGTCTGGCCTTCCTCATGTCCCTTGCCGGCAACGATAAGCGTGTCGCCGGCGCGAAGCATCGCCACCGCCTCGTGGATCGCCTTGCGGCGGTCGCCGATCTCGATGGCGCCGGGCGCGGCAGCAAGGATCGCGGCGCGGATGGTCTCGGGCACTTCCGTACGCGGGTTGTCGTCGGTGACGATGACGACATCGGCGAGCCGGGTCGCGATCTCGCCCATGATCGGCCTTTTTCCCCGGTCGCGGTCGCCGCCGCAACCGAACACCACGACGACGCGCCCCGTGGTGAAAGGCCGGACCGAGGTCAGCACATTCTCCAGCGCATCGGGCTTGTGGGCGTAGTCGACATAAACGGGAGCGCCGGCCGCGGTGGCGCCGACGAGGTCGAGCCGGCCCGGCGCGCCCTTCAATTTCTCCAATGCCGCCAAGGCTTTGCCCGCGGGCGTTCCAGTCGCGATGGCAAGCCCGGCCGAGACCAGCGCGTTGGCGATCTGGAAATCGCCGGCCAAAGGCAGGTCGACCTCGTGCAGCACGCCGTCGGCCACGATTTCGGCGCGCTGGCGATGCCGCTCATGCTCGACCCGCTTCAGCGTCAGGAAATCGCCATGGCGGCCGACGGTCAGCACTTCCAGCCCCGCCGCTTTCGCGGCTTTGATGGTCGGCTCCGACCACTGATCGTCGGCAAAGACGATGGCGGGCGCGCCCTTCGGCAGCAGCGTGTCGAACAGGCGCAGCTTGGCGCGGTGATAATCCTCCACTGTCGGATGGTAATCCATGTGGTCGCGGCCGAGATTGGTGAAAGCGCCGGCCGCCAGCTTCACCCCGTCGAGGCGGCGCTGGTCGAGGCCGTGGCTCGAAGCTTCCATCGAGGCGTGGGTGACGCCCGCATCCGCCAGCTCCTTGAGCAATCGGTGCAACGCCACCGGGTCGGGCGTCGTCAGCGAGCCATATTCGTTGCGGCCGGGCGCTACGACGCCGGTCGTGCCGATCGAGGCGGCGGCAAAACCCACCTGCTCCCAGATCTGGCGGGTGAAGGCGGCGACGGATGTCTTGCCGGCGGTGCCGGTGACGGCGACCATGGTCTGCGGCTGGCGTCCGAAGAAGCGCGCCGCACTGAGCGCCAGCGCCAGGCGCGGATCATCGACGGCAAGAACCGGGATCGACAGGCTGGAGACGCTCGCGCCCTTGCCGGTGACGATCGCAGCCGCGCCGCGGGCCGCGGCATCGGCGGCATAGGTCGAGCCATCGGCCTTGCTGCCGGCAAGCGCGAAGAAGACGACGCCGGCCTTGACCGCGCGGGAATCGGAGGAAAGTCCGGTCACCTCCAGATCGGGGGAAGCTGTTCCCTCGACAGGCAGGATGCCGGCTAGATCTTTTAGCTGCATTGAGTCCCGTTCACCGCAACAAAATAGCGCGCAGTTGCCGGCGCGCCCCAAGAATCACTGATAGGAAACCAGCGTTGCACCATTTTCATGGCTGAAATCTGGCTTCACGCCAAGCATGGCGGCCGCGCGTCTGATGATGTTGCCGGCCATGACCCCCGCATTGTTGGCGGCAACGTCGGTCATCCCGGGCTTTTCAGGATGCGGGGCGTCGGCGATCGTGAACACCAGATATTGCGGATCGTCCATCGGGAAGGCGGCGACGAAAGTGTTGAAATTCAAGTCCTTGGAATAGCGGCCGTTGATGACCTTCTCGGCCGTTCCGGTCTTGCCGCCAACGCGGTAGCCGGGGACCCTGGCGTTTCTGGCCGAGCCCTTCTCGGCGTTGAGCGTATAGAGGTAGCGCATGCCTTCGACAGTCTTGTCGCTGACCACTTTCTTGGCGACCGCCATTGCCTCCTGCTCGCTGCGCACCAGGAATGTCGGCTCGATCAGATAGCCCTGCATCAGCGCCGCGCAGCCGACGGCGGCTTGCAGCGGCGTCGTCGACACGCCGTGACCGAAGGCGATGGTGAACGAGTTGACCTGTTTCCAGACCTTGGGTTCGGTCGGGCGGGCGACCTCCGGCAGTTCGGTCTGCATCCGGTCCAGAATGCCGAGGCGGTGCAGGAATTCGCGATGCCCCTCGATGCCGACCAGCTCGGCCTCTCTGGCCGATCCGATGTTGGACGAAAAGAGGAACACCTCCGGCAGCGACAGCACGCGGTTCTTGCCGTGGAAATCGTGGATGGCCTGATGGCCGACCCGGATCGGATGCGACGCGTCGAAGCGGCTCGCCATCGTCGCTTTGCCGGAATCGAGCGCCATGGCCGAGGTGAAGCTCTTGAAGGTTGAGCCCATCTCGTAGAGACCGGCCGACATGCGGTTCAGCCGGTCTTTCTCCTGCGCATTATACGGATTGTTCGGATCGAAATCCGGCACCGAGGCCATGGCCATCACTTCGCCGGTCTTGATGTTCAGCACGACGGCGCCGGCGCCGATGGCGCGATATCGCTCCAGGCCTGCGGCGATCTCGTCGCGCACCACATGCTGGACGCGCAGATCGATCGAAAGCCTGACCGGCTTGAGATCCTTGGCCACGGCGAGCCCCGACGCCTGCAGATCGCTCAGCCCCTGCTCGTCGATATACTTCTCCATGCCGGAGATGCCCTGGTTGTCGATGTTGGTGAGGCCGACGATATAGGACGAGGTCTCGCCGCTCGGATAGAAGCGGCGCTTTTCGGTGCGGAAGCCGAGGCCGGGAACGCCCAGCGCCAGGATGTCGGCCTGCTGCTTCGGCGTCAGCTGGCGCTGCAACCAGACGAAGCCGGCGCCGCTCTTGAGCTTGCGATAGGTCTGCTCGTAGTCGATCTCCGGCAGCACGGTCGACAATCTCTCGATCGCTTCGTCGGCGTCGACGATGCGGCGCGGCTCGGCAAACAGCGACGCGGTCTTGATGTCGGTCGCCAGCACCTCGCCATTGCGATCGACGATATCCGGACGCGATGCAGTGACGCGGTTCTCCGGGCCGCCCGAAAGATCGGGATTCTGCAGCCCGAGATAGACGAGCCGGCCGGCAATGGTCGAATAGATGGTGAAGAACACCGCCATGGTCATGACGATGCGCGTCTTGGCCTTGCCGCCGGTCGCCTTGCGGGCGGCGTCGACGACGATCGAGCCGTCCTCAACCTGCTTCTTCCGGCGCGTCAGCAGGCCGCCGATCCTTGGAAGGCCGATCATTGAACGGTGCTCCCGGTGACCACCGGATCCTTGCCGTCCGAGGGCTCCTTGCCCGAATTGTCGGCCATGCCGCCAAGCTGCTGCGAGGAGAGGTCTTCGATGGTCACGGGTTTCACGGGAATGTCGTCGAGCCCGCCGATCTGGTGCGCGTTGACCGGTTCGAGCCCGAGCTGGCTCTTATAGACGTCGGCAAGCTTCTGCAGTCGCGACGGCTGAGTGAGCAGGCTCCAGTCCGCCTTGAGGAGATCGATCGTCTCTTCCTCGTAGTGGATCTGCGCCTGGATCTTCTGCACGGCCGCCTGTTGCTCTTCGGCTTCGCGCTTCGTTTTGTAGGTCAGCGCCGCGGCCGAGACCATGACGGCGATCAGGACTATGTCGCTGGTACGAAACACGTGCTCACCTCTCCCCCGGCCGCTCGACGGCGGGAAGCTTTGGAAGGCCGAAAATCGAAAAATCGCCGGCGCGCGCCGGCGCCTCGGTGCGGATCGCCGCGCGCAGCCTGGCCGAGCGCGCCCGCGGGTTGGCGTACAGCTCAGCCTCTCCCGGCGTCACACCGCCGCCGGCCTTGCGGAAGGTGGCAATGCGCGCGGGCGCGTCAGGCATGTGCCGCGAGCCGCTGGCCGCCTCGGAGCGGTCGGCGATGAAGCGCTTGACGATGCGATCTTCCAGCGAATGGAACGTCACCACGGCTAGCCGTCCGCCGGGTTTCAGCGCCCGCTCGGCAGCCAGCAGCGCCCTTGCGAGCTCGCCAAGCTCGTCATTGACGAATATGCGCAGCGCCTGGAAGACACGCGTGGCCGGATGGATCTTGTCCTTCGGCCCGCGCCCGATATGGGTTTCGATGGCGTCGGCGAGATCGAGCGTGCGTTCGAAGGGCTTCTTCTCGCGACGGCTCTCGATCATGCGCGCGATGCGGCCGGCATGGCGCTCCTCGCCGAGAAAGCCGAAGATGCGGGCAAGGTCGCCCGCCTTGAAGGTGTTGACGACGTCGGCGGCGGACAGACCCGCCTGCGCCATGCGCATGTCGAGTGGCCCGTCGGCGCGAAAGGAAAAGCCCCGCTCCGCCTGGTCGAGTTGCATCGAGGAAACGCCGATGTCGAGCACCACGCCGTCGGCGCCCTCGACATGCTCGTCCAGCGTTGAGAACGGTGCCTGGACAAGCCTCAGCCTGCCGCCGGACTGTCGTTCGAGCGCCCTGCCCGCCCCGATCGCGTCCGGGTCGCGGTCGATGGCGACGACGGAGGCGCCGCGATCAAGGATGGCGCTGGTGTAGCCGCCGGCGCCGAATGTCCCGTCGACGACCGTCTCGCCGGCCTTCGGCGCAAGCGCGTCGAGCACCTCGGCAAGGAGGACCGGAATGTGACGGGCCGGTCCGCCAACGGCGCGAGGGTCATCGCCGTGGCCAGCCATCATTCCGATCGCTCCCCGGGCTTCGTCCCCTGCCGAAGCTGCAAAAGCCTGGCCCGCGCCTGCGCCCCATAGGCGGCAAGCCGTCCGGGCTCCCAGACTTGAAAGAAATTGCCGCGGCCGACAAAGGCCACCTCGTTCGAGATGCCCGTATGCTCGCGGATGAAATCGGTCATGGTGATGCGGCCGTCCTGGTCGAGCTTCAGAAATGTCCCGTCGCCATGGCAAAAGAACGACATGTCGTCCGCCGTCTGCAGAAAGGGATCCTCCAGCGCGATCCGCTGCTCGTAGCGGTCGAGCAGGTCGAGCCCGCCGACATCCATGGCCGGCAGATCCAGGCAGCGTAGCGCGTAGAGTTCCGAATAGCCGCGTTTTTGCACCACGGCGCGAAAATGCGCCGGAACGGATACCCGCCCCTTCGCATCGATCTTGCTCACCGTGTTTGACAGAAACCGGTCCAATAAACGCTACAGCCGCTGTTGCCGCTGCACCCCTCATGTTGTTCTCCGCGCCCCTGCCGCATTTGCGGCAAATCGCTTCATTCACCGGGGCGAGAACCGACAAACGCGCAGCCGCCGCGGCTGCCCGATTGGCGTACGCTTCACCCTGACGCGGAACGAAAGCTTGATCTGAATGGGATATCATGGGGCACTATGGGCGTCAACGGGAACAGGCATCACAAACAAACGCGCCACACCAGAAAGCGCAGGCTGAAGACACGTCTCGTCTTTATCGTCCATTAAGCCTAACGAAGCGTTTAGAGCCCTCTGGCCTAAAAAGACCCAGCTTGCCGCGCACAGCCGGCGCGCATAGCGTCGGTTGAAGTTTTCTGCCCAAGGGATCGAGCCGATGTCCGACACTGCGAAGTCACGCGCCGCGACACTTGCCCATTTGCGCAGCGCCGATTTCGCCAAGGGTGATCCCATTCCCTTGCCGCTGACCATGGCCTCGATCTTCCACGCACCGGGCGACGCGACGGGTTTCGATCAATATGGCCGCTTCAGCAACCCGACCTGGCATGCGGTCGAGCAAGCGCTCGGCCACCTGGAAGAGGCGCAATGCATTATTTTTCCGTCGGGAATGGCCGCGATTTCCGCGGCTTTGTTCGCGCTCGTCAAATCGGGCGACCGCATCCTCTTGCCGTCGGACGGCTATCACACGACACGGGCCTTGGCTGAGCGTTTTCTGAAACCGCTCGGCGTCGCTTATGACGTGAGGCCGACGGCAAGCATGCTCGATGGCGGCTTCGCCGGCTACCGGGCGGTTTTCGTTGAAAGTCCGTCGAACCCGCGACTGGACATTTGCGACATCGCCGCCGTCGCCAAGGCCGTCCATGCGCAAGACGGAACCCTGATCGTCGACAACACAACGATGACGCCCTTCGGCCAGCGCCCGCTCGATCTTGGCGCCGACATCGTGGTCTCGGCCGACACCAAGGCGATCAATGGCCATTCGGACGTTCTCTTTGGCCATGTCGCCAGCCGCGATCCCGACATTGTCGCCAGGGTGAAGGATTGGCGCGAGACGGCCGGCGGCATCCCCGGTCCGTTCGAAGCATGGCTGGTGCATCGCGGCCTCGAAACGCTGGAAGTGCGCTTCGATCGGATGTGTTCGTCGGCTGAAACCATCGCGCGGCGGCTGAAGGGTCATCGCGCCGTCAGCGGCCTGCGCTTTCCCGGGCTCGAGGGCGATGCCTCGCACAATCTGGCGCGCGCTCAGATGGAGCGCTTCGGCTTCCTGATTTCGTTCGAGCTGGCCTCCGAAGAACAGGCAGAGGCGTTCATCGACGGTTGCGCGCTGATCGAATCGGCAACGTCCTTCGGTGGCGTGCACACATCGGCCGAGCGGCGCTCGAAACGCGGCGACGCCGTTCCGCCGGGCTTCGTTCGCCTGGCCATCGGCTGCGAGCCGGTCGAGGAACTCTGGCAGGCGATCGAGGCGTCCCTGGACAAGATCGGCACATAGTCCGCCAACTATATCAGATCGTCAGCCTCAATTTTGCGCCGGCCGTGCAGCACGCGGAGGATTTCGATCGCGTCGTTGCCAATCCGATAAAACGTAAGATACTCCCCGACAACGAGGTGGCGGATGCCCGGCAAGATGTCATCGCGCGGCGCGCCTGATTGGGGATGAAGGGTCAGCAAATCCCATCGCCTCTGAAGAGCTTCCACAAAACGGACTGCGGCGTTTGGGTTGCGGGCAGCGATGTAGTCGCCGATAGTTTCGAGGTCGACCAATGCCTGTGGAAGCAGGCAGTACTTCACTCGTCAGCGCCTTTGGCTTCCGCCATCTTCGCATATTTGGCGCGCAATCGCTCCATTAAGGGGGGGCCGTCCAGCGCAGGTCCGCTGTCGATGCCTTCCTGCACCAGTTCCCGCAATTCCTCGACGGTATAGCCCAGCAGGTCGCGCCGCTCCTTCCATTGCCTGAGTGCATCGCGGATGACTTCACTGGCCGAGGCGTATTCGCCAGCAGCGACGACATTGTCGACCGCAGCCGCCAGTTCCGGCGAAAGCGTGATACTGCGTTTGTCGACCTGGCCCATGATGCACTCCTGCTCTTCCCCAAGGTACGATTTAATCGCACCAGCTTCAAGGATATGTTCGACCAGGCCGCGGAGGCTGTCTTGCAGAATGCTTGAATCGGAAGATACGCCTGTCGGCGTAACCTCCTGATCCCGTTCGGCTATCGCTACGAGAAAAATGCCAGCTGGCCTGTAAGCCGGGTTCTGTATGGCCCTCGCCTCGCGGCGAGAACGTGGCGGCCATTCATCTTGGGCGCATGTTGCCACGCGCCTCACGCAACCTACCCGGACGGTGGGCCGGAAACAGCCCTCGAAGGTTTCCCCTCGCACCGCCCCTATTCGGTTTTGCTCCCGGTGGGGTTTGCCCTGCCGCTTCTGTTGCCAGTCGCGCGGTGGGCTCTTACCCCACCCTTTCACCCTTGCCGTGGCCGAAGCCGCGGCGGTTTGCTTTCTGTGGCACTTTCCCTGGGGTCGCCCCCGCCGGCCGTTAGCCGGCACCGTGTCTCCATGGAGCCCGGACTTTCCTCACCCGCAACCTTTCGGCACGCGCGGGCGCGGCCGCCCGGCCAGCTGACAAGGGCGTATAAAGGGATTCCCGCCTGAAAACGCAAACGAAAAAGCTGTTGCCGTCGCCCAAATGCGCAGCGGTTTGGGACAACGACGCGCTTGAAACAGACACGCGTCGCCCAAATCCACTTCGGCGGACGATCTTAGGCCGGCGAACCCAGCGCTGCCATCTGCACCTTCACCTTGCTGCAATAGGCGGCCGAAATCGGATTCATCCGCGTCGCGCCGTGACCGGCATTGTATTTCAGGATCGTGCCGCAGGTGGTGCCACCGCCAAGACCCTGCGCCATGGCGAGGTACTTCATGCCGTATTTGATATTGGTGTCGGGATCGAACAGTCCCTTGGCGGAACCGGTGTAACCCATCATGCGCGCCGTGGCCGGCTTGATCTGCATCAGGCCGATCTCGCCGGCGCTGCCGACCAGATTCGGCCGGTAGTTGCTTTCGATCTTGATGACGGCGCTGGCCAGGGACACCGGCACGCCGTAGCTCGCGGCATAGCGGGCAATGATCGACGAATACTGGCCGCCGCCGGGTGCGGCGGATGTCGCCAGAGCGATCTTGCCCGTGGGGATCGAGGCAGTCGGGGTGAGATCGATCGTCTTTCTGACGCGCTTGGCGCGCTTGGCCGTCGATTTCGCCGCCCTGGTCGCGGCGGCCTTCTGCACCTTAGCCGGGGCTCTCTTGATCTTTGGCGCTTTGTTCGCCGGGGCAGCCTTGGTCGTAGGGGCGACGGCAAGGCCATTGTCTGCCCTGAGGCTTAAGGGGGCGCTGTTTGCCGGACTGAAGGCAAAGCTTATTACTCCGGCAGCAACGGCTGCCGCTACAACGGTCAATTTCTGCATGTAATCCTGTTCTGTTAGAACTGCGCGAAGAACTTCGCGCAGTTGTGTCAATTCAACATCGGAGCATCAGAGGGGCTAGACGTCCAACAACTTGCGGGAGAGGCATTTGGCGGCGGAATTAGCGGCAATGAAGGCGGCGCAATTCACTTTAAATAACAGGTTGTAATTTAATGACCTTATCGCGACTATTTGGCAGAGGCTGCCGCGACGGAAGTCAGGAGCCTCTGCAGCGTGCGGATCGTCGAATTGTCGGCCACGCCATCCACCAGCCGCCGCCGGAAATGCCGCTGGAACGCCGCCACCGCGATTTCCGTCTGCCGGTCGTAAATACCCGATATCTCAATACCATAGCCATAGAGCGCCAGCATCGACTGCAGCGCCTCGACGTCGGAGCCGGTGTCGCCGGCCTTCAACGCGGCGCCCGGTTTTATCGGCGCCGCCGGTACGAGGTGACCGATACCGGCCGCGAACAGAACCTTCCACGGAAATTTTTCGCCCGGGTCGACCTTGCGGCCCGGCGCCACGTCGGAATGGGCAAGCACCCTTGTCGCTGGGATGGAATAACGGCCCACGATGCCCGCGCACAAATCGATCACGGCATCGATCTGCCGCCTCGGGAAGGCTTTGTAGCCCAGTGAATGCCCGGGATTGACGATCTCGATACCGACCGAACAGGAATTGATGTCGGTGCGCCCGAGCCAGGAGCTCTTGCCGGCATGCCAGGCGCGATCGCTCTCGCGCACCATCTGGATGATGCGGCCATCTTCGTGGACAAGATAATGCGAGGACACTTCACTTGCTGGATCGCACAGCCACGCCTCGGCGCCGGCGCCGGTTGCCATGCCGGTATAGTGCAGCACGATCATGTCGGGCCGCAGCGTCTCGCGGCGCGGACCGAAATTCGGCGACACCCGGACCTCGGCACCTGGCTGGTCGGGCAGGAACCCGCTCATGCGTGCCTGAGGCCCCGCTCGATTATTTCATAAGCGGCGTTGATCGCCGCGACCCTGGTCGTGGCGATCTTGATGAATTCCTGCGGCAAGCCGCGTGCGATCAACCTGTCGGGATGATTGTCCGAGATCAACTTGCGGTAGCGTTTTCTGATTTCCTCGAACGGCTTGCCGCGCTCGATGCCCAATACGACGTAAGGATCGGCGGCGCCGAGATTGACGTGCCTGGACAGGATCATCTCGTAATGCGCCTCGTCGATCCGGAAGATCTCCGCGATCCGATGCAGGAACTGCCCTTCCCGCTCATGGATCAGGCCGTCAGCCTTGGCGATATGGAATAGGCCGTCGAGTATGTCTTCAAGCATCATGCAGTTGGCATGGCCGGAACCGCAGAGTTGCGCCATGCGCCGGGCGTAGGTCTCGAACCCGGCGACGTCCTGCTTGGCGATGTCGTAAAGCCGCGCCACGTTGCGCGTCTCGCTCGGCGGCACCTCGAAGATGTCCTGGAAGGCGCGCACCTCGTCCTGGGTGACGATGCCGTCGGCCTTGGCCATCTTGGCCGAGAGCGCGATCATCGCCACCGAGAACGCAACGCGCCGGCGCAAGTCCGGATCGCCGGAAAACACGGTGCGCACAGCTTCAACAACATCCGCGACGCCCGAGGACGCCGATGACGAAACACGAGCGATGAAGTCGCCAAGGCGGTCCCAAATCGACATGTCGGCTTCATAGAGCGAACCGGGCGGTTCTATCAAGCCGGGACGATGCCGCAGTTGACTGGCGATGCGCGGGATCGATAGCGCAAAAAAAGAAGGCCGGCAGTGCCGGCCTTCTTCGGTATTGTGGGACGGCCCTTACTGCGCAGGCGCGGTAGGAGCCGGCTTTGTTGCCGGAGCCGGTTCGGCAGGCTTCGAAGCGTCGGGCGTTGCCGGTTTCATCGGCTGTTCGTTGGCCGGCGGATTGGTGCTCTGGGTGGTGGTATTGTCAGTGCCGGTGCCACTGTCGCTACAAGCCGCGACCCCCAGCAGGGCGAGCGCCGAGACCGACGCCAGAATGAGCTTCTTCATGCTATCTCTCCTTCGACAGACGCTCACATTTCGGTGAGCGGTCGCAGGGGAAATGCATCAGCCAGCTGCCGGTTTCGTAACGTTGCATTTCCACGTGTAACATCAACTTGCGATTGCTGGCGCCGAAATCCCGAACTAACACAACATACGCCCAAAGAGATTATGGATAAGCAGAATGCCGGCAGCCGTGGGAACTGGGAAATGGGACTTCTGGATCGACCGCGGCGGCACCTTTACCGACATCATCGGCCGTGATCCGCGGGGCCGGCTGCACCCCCGAAAACTCCTGTCCGAAAATCCCGAGGCGTATGCGGATGCCGCCATCCAGGGCATCCGCGACCTATTGGGCCTGAAAACCGGCGCCGTCATCTCCGCCGACGCGATCGGCGACGTTAAAATGGGCACGACCGTAGCCACCAATGCGCTGCTCGAGCGCAAGGGCGACCGTGTGCTGCTGCTCATCACCAAGGGGTTCCGCGACGCTTTGCGCATCGCGTATCAGGCAAGGCCGGATATCTTCGCCAAGGAGATCATCCTGCCGGAGCAGCTCTACGAGCGGGTGATCGAGGTCAATGAACGCGTGCGCGCCGACGGCTGCGTCGAGCGCCTGCTCGACATCGCGGCCTGCCGCCCAGCGATCGAGCAGGCGAAGGCCGACGGCATCGATGCGGTCGCCATTGTCTTCATGCACGCCTGGAAATACCCGGACCACGAAAAGGCCGTGGCGAAAGTCTGCCGCAAGATCGGCTTCAGCCAGATCTCGGTCTCTCACGAGGTCTCTCCGCTCATCAAGCTGGTCGGCCGCGGCGACACCACCGTGGTCGACGCCTATCTGTCGCCGATCCTGTCGCGCTATGTGCAGCGGGTGGCCGGCGAACTGGGCGCCGGACCGCGCCTGATGTTCATGATGTCGTCGGGCGGCCTCACCGCCGCCGACATGTTCCAGGGCAAGGACGCGCTGCTTTCGGGACCGGCGGGTGGCGTCGTCGGCATGGTCGAGACGGCGAAGCTCGCCGGCTTCGAAAAGGTCATCGGCTTCGATATGGGCGGTACGTCGACCGACGTCGCCCACTATGACGGCGAATATGAGCGCGCCTTCGACACCGAGGTCGCCGGCGTTCGCATCCGCGCGCCGATGATGCGCATCCACACCGTCGCCGCCGGCGGAGGCTCGATCCTGCACTATGAGGCGGGCCGCTTCCGCGTCGGCCCGGATTCTGCCGGCGCCAATCCCGGGCCTGCCGCCTACCGGCGCGGCGGCCCGCTCGCCGTCACCGATGCCAATGTCATGCTCGGCAAATTGCAGCCCGATTTCTTTCCGGCGATTTTCGGCGCGGGCCAAGACCAAGCGCTCGACATCGGCACGGTTGGCGAAAAATTCGCGGCGCTTGCCGCCGAAATCGGCGACGGCCGGACGCCCGAGGCGGTCGCCGAAGGCTTTGTCACCATCGCCGTCGAGAACATGGCCAACGCCATCAAGAAGATCTCGGTGCAGCGCGGCTATGACGTCACCGAATATCTCTTGAACTGTTTTGGCGGCGCCGGCGGCCAGCACGCCTGCCTGGTCGCCGATGCGCTCGGCATGGAGGCGGTGCTCATCCATCCCTTCTCCGGCCTTCTCTCGGCTTACGGCATCGGCCTCTCGTCGGTCTTCGCCTCGCGCCAACAGGGTCTGCTGCAGCCGCTTGCCGAAGAATCCCGCGCGGCGATCGAGGCGCTCATCGCGGCGCTGCGCGGCGACGTCATTGCCGAGCTCGGCGAGCAAGGCATTGCCGGGGACGCGGTTTCAACGAGGCCTGTCCTGCATATCCGCTATGACGGCACCGATACGGCGCTGCCGGTGAATTTCGAGCATGGCTCGATCTTCCGCGCCAGAAGCGATTTCGAGGCCGCGCACAAGGCGCAGTTCGGTTTCGTCTATGACGATAAGCCGATCGTCGTCGAGACCGTCGCCGTCGAAGGCATGGAAGTCGCCCGACAGGACAAGGCTGAAGCCCCGGCGCTCGCCGGACCGGCAGGAATTGACGCCAAACCCTTGGAAAGCCGGCGCATCTACACCGAAGGCCGCTGGCACGAGGCCGGCGTCTATCGCCGCGAAGGCCTGCGGCCGTCCCACACGGTCGCCGGGCCCGCGCTTATCATCGAGCCGAACCAGACCATCGTCGTCGAGCCGGGCTGGCGCGCCGAAATCACCGGTCTCAACCACGTCGTGATACGCCGGACAGAAAGAAAGGCGCGAGCCGCGGCACTCGGCACCGAGGCCGATCCGGTGATGCTGGAAGTCTTCAACAATCTCTTCATGTCGATCGCCGAACAGATGGGCGTGACGCTGCAGAACACCGCCTATTCGGTCAACATCAAGGAACGGCTCGACTTCTCCTGCGCCGTATTCGACCGTCATGGCGCGCTGGTCGCCAACGCGCCGCATATGCCGGTGCATCTGGGTTCAATGGACCGTTCGGTGGAGACAATCATCCGCCTGAACTCCGGCGATATCCATCCCGGCGACGTCTTCGCGCTCAACGCGCCCTATAATGGCGGCACGCATTTGCCCGACATCACCGTGGTGACCCCGGTGTTTGACAACGCCCGCAAGGAAATCCTGTTCTGGGCGGCCTCGCGCGGCCATCACGCCGATGTCGGCGGCACCGCGCCGGGCTCGATGACGCCGCTTGCGACAACGGTCGATGAGGAAGGCGTGCTGTTCGACAATTTCCGCATCGTCGATCGCGGCCGCTTCCGCGAGAAGGAGCTGGAGACGCTGCTGACCGACCATGCTTATCCGGCGCGCAATCCCGTCCAGAACATCGCCGACTTGAAGGCGCAGATCGCCGCCAACGAAAAGGGCGTGGCGGAGCTGCGCAAGATGGTCGCGCATTTCGGGCTCGATGTGGTCGAGGCCTATATGGGCCACGTACAGGACAATGCCGCCGAGAGCGTGCGCCGCGTGATCGAGCGGCTTCCCGACAGCGCGGCGTACGAATATCCCACCGACACCGGCCAGGTGATCAAGGTGAAGATTACCGTCGACCGGCAAAGGCGCGAGGCGACCGTCGATTTCACCGGCACGTCGCCTGTCATGAAGAACAACTTCAATGCGCCGGAGCCCGTCGCCCGCGCCGCGGTGCTCTATGCCTTCCGCGTCATGGTCGAGGACATGATCCCGATGAATGCCGGCTGCCTCAGGCCGATCAACATCGTTATTCCGGACGGTTGCATGCTCAAGCCGTCCTATCCCGCGGCCGTCGTCGCCGGCAATGTCGAGACCTCGCAGCATGTCACCAACGCGCTGTTCGGCGCGATGGGCGCGATGGCCAACGCCCAAGGCACGATGAACAACCTCACCTTCGGCAACAAGAAATACCAGTATTACGAGACGATCTGCTCCGGCTCGCCGGCCGGCCGGATGAATTCGGGCCGGGGCTTTGCCGGCACGTCCGGCGTCCATACCCATATGACCAATTCGCGCCTCACAGATCCGGAGGTGCTGGAACTGCGCTTCCCCGTTGTGCTGGAAGACTTCCATATCCGCAAGGATTCCGGCGGCAAGGGCAAGTGGAATGCCGGCGACGGCACCAGGCGTACCATCCGCTTCCTCGAAAGGATGGAATGCGCGATCCTGTCCTCGCACCGCAATCGGCCGCCCCAGGGCCTCGACGGCGGCGGTGACGGCGAGGCGGGCTCGACCAAGGTCAGGCGCAATGACGGCTCGGTCGACGTCCTGAAGGCCTGCGACCAGACCACGCTCGATGCCGGCGAGGCCGTCATCGTCACCACGCCGACACCGGGAGCGTTCGGCAAAGCGTAGCAATTCGTACCAACCTGCCGTCAACAGGCTGTCACCTGCCTGTCATGCCGCTGCGCTACCCGCTTGCGCCAAAGCAAACGGGGAATCACCTTTCCATGTCGGACGTATCCGGAGAACTCGTTTATCGTCGAGGCAAGGAAGTCGGAAAGGCCGTCTACCAGAACCGGGCATTGTCGAAGGACGGCATTTCCGAGCGGCTCTTCGCCTTCCTGTTCTCCGGCCTCGTCTATCCGCAGATCTGGGAAGATCCCGATGTCGACATGGAGGCCATGCAACTTGGCGCCGGGCACCGAGTCGTCACGATCGCCTCGGGCGGCTGCAACATCCTGGCTTACCTGACCCGCACGCCGGCCCGGATCGACGCCGTCGATCTCAATGCCGCGCATGTCGCGCTGAACCGCATGAAGCTGGAAGCGGTGCGCCACCTGCCGTCGCAGGGCGACCTGTTCCGTTTCTTCGGCGCCGCCGGCACCAGCCACAATTCCGATGCCTATGATCGCTTCATCGCGCCGCATCTCGATCCGGTCAGCCGCCATTACTGGGAACGCCGCAACTGGCGCGGCCGGCGCCGCATCTCGGTTTTCGACCGTAACTTCTACCAGACCGGCCTGCTCGGCCTCTTCATCGCCATGGGCCATCGCGTCGCAAAACTGTTCGGCGTCGACCCAGCCGGCATCATGAAGGCCGAGAACATCGGTGAGCAGCGCCGCTTCTTCAACGAGGAGCTGGCGCCGGTCTTCGAAAGGAAGCTCTTGCGCTGGGCAACGTCTCGCAAAGCCTCGCTGTTCGGCCTAGGCATTCCGCCGGCTCAGTACGATTCGCTCATCACCTCCGGCGACGGCACCATGGCGAGCGTGCTCAAGGCGCGGCTGGAAAAGCTCGCTTGCGACTTCCCACTCAAGAACAATTACTTCGCCTGGCAGGCCTTTGCCCGCCGCTATCCGCAGCCCGGCGAGGCGGCGCTGCCTGCTTATCTGGAAGAGCGCAATTACAAGACGATCCGCGACAACATCGATCGCGTCGCCATCCACCACGCCAATCTGATCAAATTCCTGGCCGCCAAGGATGCGGGCAGCGTCGACCGCTTCGTCCTGCTCGACGCGCAGGACTGGATGACCGACGACCTGCTCAACGCGCTGTGGACCGAGATCACCCGCACAGCCTCGGCCGGCGCCCGCGTCATCTTCCGCACCGCGGCCGAACCGAGCCTCCTGCCCGGCCGTGTCTCCAGTTCCTTGCTCGACCAGTGGACCTACGAGGCCGACGCCTCGCGCGAATATTCGGCAAAAGACCGCTCGGCCATCTATGGCGGCTTCCACCTTTATGTGAAGCGTCCCGCATGAGCACGACGGAACTGCCGGCCAGCCATGCCGAACTGATGGACGGCGTCTACCGCTGGCAGCGCCATATCTATGATCTGACCCGTAAATACTACCTGCTCGGCCGCGACCGTCTGATCGACGGGCTGGACGTGCCGCAAGGCGGCACCGTGCTGGAGCTTGGCTGCGGCACCGGCCGCAACATTGCGCTTGCCGCCCGCCGCTATCCGGATGCGCGCTTCTTCGGTTTGGACATCTCGGCCGAGATGCTGGAGACGGCTAGCGCGGCCATTGCTCGCGAAGGCCTGTCCGACAAAGTCAGGCTGTCGCGCGGCGACGCAACCGACTTCGATGCCATGGCGCTCTTCGGCATCGCGCAGTTCGACCGCGTCTTCGTGTCCTATTCGCTGTCGATGATCCCCGGCTGGGAAAAGACGGTTTCGGCAGCCCTTGCGGCGCTCGCGCCCGGCGGTTCGCTGCATGTCGTCGATTTCGGCCAACAGGAAGGCCTGCCGCACTGGTTCCGCCCCCTGCTGCGCGGCTGGCTGCGGAAATTCCATGTCGCGCCGCGCGCCTCGCTGCGCGACGTACTTGAATCGGAATCGCAGCGCACTGGCGCAACCTTCCGCTTCAGAACGCTTTATCGCGGCTACGCCTGGCTGGCCGTGATCGGATCCCGCAAATAAAAGAACGCGATCAGTGCAGGGCCTTCACCAGCGCGCTGACCATCGCTTGTGGCCGATAGCCAAACTTGCCCGGCGTCAGACCTAGCCTCACCACCACCAACTGCTCGGACGGAATGATCGCCACCGTCTGGCCGTCATGGCCCTCCATCCAATAGGTGTCCTTGGGCAGGCCTGCAGCGACCCCCGCGCCGGGATTTTCCTCATCGCCCGGCCCCTCGATCCAGACTTGGCCTTTGCCATACACCTTTGAGGCCGGTGCGGCCTCGCGCATCCAGTCGACGAAACCGGCGGGCAGGATCTGGTTTCCGTTCCAGACGCCGCCCTGCAGCAGGAACTGGCCGAAGCGCGCCCAATCATGGGCCGTGGCATAGAGATAGGACGAGCCGACGAAGGTACCTTGCTCGTCGGTCTCGAGCACCGCGCTATGCATGCCGAGCGGCTCGAACAGCGCCGTGCGCGGCCATGCCAGCGCCTTCGCCTTGTCGCCGATCGCGTCCTGCCACAGCCGCGACAGCATCACCGCCGTGCCGCTCGAGTAGGAAAACACTTTTCCCACCTCGCCGGCCAGAGGTTGGGCCTCGGCGAAGCGAGCCATGTCCGGTTCGAGATAAAGCATGCGGGTCACGTCGGCGACGTCGCCGTAATCCTCGTTGAACGCCAGCCCGCTCGACATCGCCATCATGTCGGCAAGGCTGATGGCGGCGCGGCCATCGGCCTTCCACGGTGCGAAGAGCCCCTTGTTATCGAGCGCCAGCTTGCCGTCCCTGACCAGCGTGCCGACGATCGCGGCATTCACCGTCTTGGTCATTGACCAGCCAAGCAGCGGCGTCTTGGCCGAAAAGCCCTCGCCATAACGCTCCGCGACGATCCGGCCGTTCTTCACCACCACGATGGCGCGCATGCCGGTGCCGGCCATCGCGGCATCGTCGACGATCTTCGCGACCTCGGGGTGCTGCGAAGCATCGACCCGCTCGCCATCGGGCCAGAGCGCGTCGGGTTGCGCCGCGGCCGGCGGCGCGGCGTGCAGCGACGTCTGCCTTGCCTTGCCGGTGTCGCCGTCGGCAACCGACGCGCAACCGACGCCGTCGCGCTCGACCGCGACACTCTTGCCGAAAACCCAAAGCAGGCCGGCCGAAACCAGTCCCCTTTCCTTGTCGACGGAGACCTTCATCAGCTTCAGCAACGGATGGCCCGGCGCCTGCACGTCGACGGCCAGGACCTCTTTGGCGTCGCGGCCGGCGATGAAGACGTTCGAGCAGACGATCTTGGCCGAGTAGCCGGAGCCGACGCGGATGAGTTCTGGCGGCGCGAAATAGAGCCAGGCGAAGAGCGCCGCCACCGCCAGGACCACAAGCCCAAGCAGCCATTTGATGAACTTCACGACGGCTCGCATCTTTCCCCGCCTTTTGGATTCGCCGGCTCGATTTATGTCATCGATTTGCCGCCATTGCTTCCGCAAAATCGCCGGCATCGTCGAGCGCCGTCAATGGATTATCAACCATGTTCGGCGATCAAATGAATCCATGTCGCCCAAAAGTGCGCAGCGGTTTTGGGATAACGATTTGGACGGAATAAATCGGGACGGTCTTGTGGGGCGATCGTCCGGAGGGGGCCCGCGTAAGCGACCACCATCGATGAAGGACCCATCAGCGGCCGGCTGATCCCGGCTCGGGGAATATCATGCGCCGTCTTGCGGCCATCCTGATGCTTACGCTGCTGGGCGCCTGCTCGACTGTGGAGGACCTCTCACCATTGTCACCGTCGCAGACGGTTGCCGTGCGCGCGCCCAAATTCGAGGACTCCAAGCCGCATGAGTGGGACAGCGGCGCACCGTGGACCTACGCCATCCACGGCACGGATGTCTCCAAATACCAGACCTCGGTCGACTGGCCGACCGCCAAGGCCAGCGGCATCTCCTTTGCCTTCATCAAGGCGACGGAGGGCGGCGATCGTTTCGACGACTATTTCAACGAGCACTGGGCGCGTACAAGGGCCGCCGGCGTTCCGCGCGCGGCCTATCATTTCTTCTATTTCTGCACGCCGGCCGAAACCCAGGCGCGCTGGTTCATCGCCAATGTCCCGAGAGACCCGTCGGCAATGTCGCCGGTGCTCGACATGGAATGGAACCCGAAATCGCCGACCTGCAGGCTGCGCCCCGACCCGGCCACGGTGCGCAGCGAGATGACCGTCTTCCTGCAAATGGTCGAGCGCTACTACGGCAAGAAGCCGATCATCTACACCTCGGTCGACTTCTTCGACGACAACCAACTGGCGACCTTCCGCGGCTATCCCTATTGGCTGCGCTCGGTCGCCGGCCATCCGCGCGAGAAATACGGCAGCCACCCCTTCACCTTCTGGCAGTACACCGGCACCGGCATCGTGCCCGGCATGACCGGCAAGTCCGACATCAACGTCTTCAACGGCTCGGAAGCTGCCTGGAAGAAGTGGCTGCGGCAGAACACCCGTTGACATCGGCCGCCGCGCCTGCTTTTCGACACGGCGGGCGGCGAAACATGCAACCGCTGGTAATCTGGAGCGGCGTACTCGTGCGAGTGCCTAGCGAGGCTCCTGAGCTTTGAAATCCTCGCATGCGCCCGTCCGATCCAGTCCGGGGTCGCGATCGGGTCATGCGCCGGTCTCGAAAGGAAAGCGATGCGATTGCGCGTTGAAATCCTGGCGGCGCTCTTCCTCGGTGCGCTTGCGCTGCCGTCGGCGGCGCAGGAATGCGGCGGCGATTTCGAGGCTTGGAAACAGGGCGTCGCGGCAGAAGCCAAGGCAGCCGGCGTCGGCGCCGTCGGGCTCGACGCGCTGGAGGACGCCACCATCGACCAGCGGGCGCTGGCGCGCGACCGCGCCCAGGGCGTCTTCACCCAGACTTTCACCGAATTCGCCAACCGAATGATTTCGGCCTACCGCCTGAAGCAGGGTGCGGCCAATCTGAAGAAATATGCCGAAATCTTCGACCGCGCCGACAAGGAGTTCGGCGTCCAGCCGGCGATCATCGCAGCCTTCTGGGGGCTGGAGACCGACTTCGGCGCCGTCCAGGGCGACTTCCATACGCTGAATGCGCTGGTGACGCTTTCGTATGATTGCCGCCGTCCCCAGCTGTTTCGGCAGCAATTGGTGCCGCTGCTTACCTTGATCGACCGCGGCGTGCTGCCCGCCGACGTCAAGGGCGCCTGGGCCGGCGAGATCGGCCAGACGCAGATCCTGCCGACCGACTATCTGGCGCGCGGCGTCGACGGCGACGGAGACGGCAAGGTCGATCTGAGGAACAGCGTGCCGGACGTCATCATGACCACGGCCGACAAGATCATGTCGCGCGGCTGGAAGCGCGACCAGCCCTGGGTCCAGGAGGTGCGCGTCCCCGACGAGATGCCATGGGACCAGACCGGCCGCACCAACAAGCTGCCGCTGTCGCAATGGGCGCAATGGGGCGTCACCGAACCCAACGGCAACCCGCTCATCGACAATGGTCTCAAGGCTGGTCTGGCGCTGCCGATGGGCCGCAAGGGTCCCGCCTTCCTGACCTATGACAATTTCGACGTCTACCTGGAATGGAACCAGTCCTTCACCTACGCGCTGACGGCGGCAGTGCTTGCGAGCCGCCTTGCAGGCGCGCCGCAATTCGATCCGCGCACGCCCGAGCAAGGCCTGAGCGGCGACCAGATGAAGGCGCTGCAGACAAAGCTAGAGGCCAAGGGCTACGACGTCGGCACCGTCGACGGTATCCTGGGCACCAACACGCGCGAGGCGGTCCGCAAGGAGCAGATGCGGCTTGGCCTGCCGGTGGATGGTTGGCCGACGCCGGAGCTTTTGGCGAAGCTGTAGCGCCCTGTCCTTCTCCCCTTGCGGGAGAAGGTGGATCGGCGCGCAAGCGCCGAGACGGATGAGGGGTGTTCCAGCGGAGTGAGACGTCGGCTTTCCCTGGAGCACCCCTCATCCGTCGCCTTCGGCGACACCTTCTCCCACAAGGGGAGAAGG
>NZ_JAIUHQ010000010.1:0-187920 GCF_020165215.1 Mesorhizobium sp. CA15 | reverse complement strand
TTCCTCTACCCCGTCGATCGGGGGAGAGGTGTCGAGGCGAAGCCGAGACGGAGTGGGGGGTCGACCAGCGCTACATTAGCCAATGCATGCGCAAAGCTGCCATGCACGCTATCGCCAACCTGCGCTTACTGGTCGCCGTTGTTGCCCTTGGTCAGGATATCGTCGGCGAGCGAGATCGCGGTCCGGCGATCGGCCTCGCCGGCCGCGGCGAAAGCCTCTTCCTGCATGTTGCGGATCCAGGGCTGGTCGGCCGCCGGAGCCCGCGCCAGCGCCGCGGTCATCATCGCCAGGCCGCGCACGACCTTGCCGCTCTGGAACAGTAGATTGCCGAGCGTCGCCTGCGCGCCGGCATGGCCCTTCTCGGCCGCGAGCTGCAGCCAGCGGCCTGCCTGCTTGACGCTGGCCTTCACGCCACCCTCGCCCTTGAGGAACATTTGGCCGATCTCGAACTGGGCGTTTGGATTGCGGTAGTTAGCGGCGGCGCGCATGTAATATTCCTGCGCCGCGACGTCGTTTTCCTCGACCGGGGTGCCGGGAATGCCCTTGCGAAGATAGTCGCCGAGCGCCACCAGCGCGTCCGACACATAGCTTTCTTCCGGCGAGCCGGGCTCGACATCCTGATCGACGATTTCCGAGAAGAACTTGAAAGCGGCGTAATCGTCGCGCGTCACGCCGTCGCCTTCGGCATACATGCGCGCAAGCTTCCAGGTGGCGCCGATCTGGCCGTTCTCGGCGGCGTATTTATAGGCCTCGACCGCCTGATCCTTATGGCCGCTCTTGTAGGCGGAGAACCCGAACTGGAACACCGCCCAGGGGCTCGACTGCGGCTTCACGCCGGTCTTGTCGTCGAACACCTTGTCGTCGAAGGCCATGGCCTGCCCGACGGCGCCCAAGGTCGCCAGAGCGACCAGTGCCGAAAAGACAGACGACCTCAACACCTCAGATGTCCGCATAGCAGTGCGTTTCTTTGGCGGCGCCCGGATGGGTCACCGCGCCGTCGCGGGCCGATCCTACGGCCTGCGCATATTTCCAGATCGCGCCGGACTGATAGTCGGTCTCGCGCGCCTTCCAATTCTTTGCCCGGGTCGCCAGTTCGGCGTCCGACAAGGCCACCTCGATCGTGCCTTTCACGGCGTCGATCGAGATCACGTCGCCGTCCTGGATCAGCCCGATCGGCCCGCCGACCGCCGCTTCCGGCCCGACATGGCCGATGCAGAAGCCGCGCGTGGCGCCGGAGAAGCGCCCGTCGGTGATCAGCGCCACCTTGCCGCCCATGCCCTGGCCGTAGAGCGCCGCCGTCGTCGACAGCATCTCGCGCATGCCCGGACCGCCGCGCGGCCCCTCGTAGCGAATGACGAGAACCTCGCCTTCCCGGTAGTTGCGCTGCGTGACCGCCTCGAAGCACTCTTCTTCCGAATCGAAGCAGCGCGCCGGACCGGAGAATTTCAGTTCCGACATGCCCGCGACCTTCACGATCGCGCCTTCGGGGGCAAGGTTGCCCTTCAAGCCCACAACGCCGCCTGTCTTGGTGATTGGCCGATTAGCGGGACGCACAACATCCTGGCTTTCATTCCAGGAAACGTGCTCCATATTTTCGGCCAAAGTGCGGCCAGTGACCGTCAAGCAGTCGCCATGCAGATAGCCGTGGTCGAGCAGCGTCTTCATCAGAAGCGGAATGCCGCCGGCCTCGAACATATCCTTGGCGACATATTTGCCGCCCGGCTTGAGGTCGGCGATATAGGGCGTCTTCTCGAAGATCGCCGCCACGTCGAACAGGTCGAACTTGATGCCGGCCTCATGCGCGATCGCCGGCAGATGCAGCGCCGCGTTGGTCGAGCCGCCGGTCGCCGACACCACGGTCGCCGCATTCTCCAGCGCCTTGCGCGTGACGATGTCGCGCGGCCGGATGTTCCTGGCGATCAGCTCCACGACCTTTTCGCCGGAGGCGAAATTGAAGCGGTCGCGCATCTCGTATGGGGCCGGCGCGCCGCAGGAATAGGGCAGCGCAAGACCGATCGCCTCGGCAACGGTCGCCATGGTGTTGGCGGTGAACTGGGCGCCGCAGGAACCGGCCGAAGGACAGGCCGCCTGCTCGATCTCGAGCAATTCGGCGTCGCTGATCGATCCGACCGAATGCTGGCCGACCGCCTCGAACACGTCCTGCACGGTGATCTGCCGGCCGCGATAGCTGCCGGGCAGGATCGAACCGCCATAGATGAAGATCGACGGCACGTTGAGGCGCACCATCGCCATCATCATGCCGGGCAGCGACTTGTCGCAGCCGGCGAGCCCGACCAGCGCATCGTAGCAATGGCCGCGCATGGTGAGCTCGACCGAATCGGCGATGACCTCGCGCGACACCAGCGACGACTTCATGCCCTGGTGGCCCATGGCGATGCCGTCGGTGACGGTGATGGTGCAGAACTCGCGCGGCGTGCCGTTAGCGGCCGCAACGCCCTTCTTCACCACCTGCGCCTGGCGCATCAGCGAGATGTTGCAGGGGGCAGCCTCGTTCCAGCAACTGGCGACGCCGACCAAAGGCTGCGCGATCTCGGCCGCCGACAGGCCCATGGCATAAAGATACGAACGATGCGGCGCCCGCGCCGGACCTTCGGTCACGTAGCGGCTGGGCAGCTTGGCCTTGGAGATTGCCTTGGCGTCCATCATCGTCCTTGCCGCACACCCCGCGGCCCGTCCCATCGCCGCGCCAACCTGGCACGCATCCCGGGACATATCTCGGGTGCTCCGGGTTTATGGCGGGAAATGGGCAGTCCCCTCTCTCTGACTTCTACAGCAGGGGTTGTTCATAAACTGTTGCTGAAACGTCACAATCCTATCGGGGGCTAGTGGTGCAGCGGATCTGCAACAGCGTGCGGGAGGGCGAAGCCATAGTGGCATTCACGCAACGAAAAAGGCCGGACATTGCCCGGCCTTTTTTATTGCATTTTCAGCGGCTTAGAACTTGATCTTGATTCCGCCCGAAATCGCCGTGACCAGATCGTTACCGACGTCATATGTAGCGTCTTCGCCTGCGGTATAGCCATTCTCGTCGGTGAGTGTTCCAGAGTGGCCGCTGGTCATGACGCCGATGGCACCGGCCAAGCGAAGCTCGACGTTTGGCTGAGGCGTATAGGCGACGCCGCCGCCGAGCGTCCAGGTATCGGTTTGGACACCATAGCCATGTGAGGTGCCGCGATCCCAAGTGAGCTGACCAGCGGCACTCCATTGATCATTGAACTTGTGGCCGATACCGCCGGAAACGGTCCACCCGTCACGATACATCAGGTCAAGCGAAGTCGGTCTGACAGCCGGGTTCGTCACGCCGCTGTTACATGCCGCACCGAGCGCCTTCGATTGATCGGTACAAATCGGGACGATCTGGAGAACGCTCCAATTCACCCATTTGACCGAACCGAAAGCGAGCCAACCGGGCGCGATACCCGACTGCAGTTTGAACTCAAGCGTGTCCGGCATGGATTGCGTTGGGGCGTAGATTGGGGTGGAGACGACGCCACCGATGTCCAACGTGCCAGAAATGTTGTCGAGCTTCACCTGCGAATTGTAAACAAGGCTGGCACGCAATGCGATGTCCGGGATTTCATACGCAATACCCGCACGCCACCCCCAACCGCTGCTGTCAAGATCGACACGCCCGACCATGGGGCCAAAGCCGATATTTGTTAACCCTTCCTTGAAGCCGTAGACCTTCTGATAGAATACACCGCCGAGGAACCGAAGCTGGCCTTTGCCCGCGTCAAACTTGTACGAGCAGGTCGCGGCGTAATTGTCGCTCTTGATGTCGGTTTCAATGTTCGAAACCGCGCCGTTCCAGTTACTACCTGGCGCGGTATGGGCGCCCCAAGGCTGCGAGTAGTCAAACATGCAGTCGACACCCTGAACAACCTGGGCTTTGACCCCGATGCGCGGCACCCAATAAGGCTCCGCCCCGTCCGCCGTCGAGCTAAAGCCCGGGCCCAGCGGAGCACCGCCTGGACCAAGTGCATTTTTGTACTTGCGATCCGGCATCACATATGTGGCTTCCGCTTCCGTCGCGACCGGCGCCGGATCGAACAGCAGATCGATGTCGTAGCCGCCGCGTTCGAGGCCGCCGGCATGCGCGGGATGCATCGCGCCGCCCATCAAAGCGATCGAAAAGCACCCTGCCCCCAGCAGCGCTTTGACTCGCAAAATGTTCATGGAAATCCCTCCCCAAAATACAAGTGGCTCAAGCTAGAACCAATTCGGGTTAATGACGCAACAACGATTTCAGAAGCTGTACATGTACATCTTGACAGCACGTATTTTTGCCATGGTCATCGACGCCGCAATCAGCGCCTAAGTCGCGCGAACCGGCGTCAAAGGATCGAAAAAATCCGGGGAAACTGCCAAAAACGGGTTAAAAACAGCCGGTTTTGGGGCTGACGGCCCCCATTGTTACATTATGGCAACAATGGGGCGCAAACTTTCCGTTTACGTCAAAATTAACGTAGCGGCAGCCGCATTTTCGAGGCAGCTAACGTACCGGAAAGCGCCTTCGGAGCGGCGGCGAATCTTGCCGTTCAGCCGGCGTCGCGCACCCTGGTCAAAGCCACCGAAAGCTTCTCCTGCGCCTCGCGATATTCGGCGAGTTTCTCGCGCTCTGCCTCGACCACTTCTTCCGGCGCGTTGGCGACGAACTTTTCATTCGAAAGCTTCTTGTGCAGGCGGGCGATCTCCTCGGTGACCTTCGCCAGTTCCTTCTGCAGCCGCGCGGCCTCGGCCTGGAGATCGATCAGGCTGCCGAGCGGCAGGCTTACCGTCGCCTCGTTGATCACGATCTGCGCCGAACCTTGCGGCGGCGCATCGCCGAGCGCGATATTGCCGACACGCGCCAGCCGCTTGATCGCCTGCGCGTGGCGCTCCAGCCGCTCCTGCGTCAGCGTGTTGGCGCCGATTACCGTCAGCGGCGCGATTGCCGCCGGCGGCACATTCATCTCCGAGCGCACCGAGCGGACGCCCGAGACGAGATCGACCAGCCAGTTGATGTCGGCGGCGGCCTCCTCATCCTCGAAATCGGGCGACGGCCATGCGGCGTGGCAAAGCAGCGACGAGCGCTCCTTGCCATCGCCCGCGGTCTGCGCCCAAAGCTCCTCGGTCATGAACGGCATCATCGGATGCAGGAGCTTGTAGATTTCGTCCAGCACGAAGGCGACGCAGGCCCGGCTCTCGGCCTTGGCGGCCTCGTCCGTGCCCATGAACACCGGCTTCAACAGTTCCAGGTACCAGTCGCAGAACAGGTTCCAGACGAAGCGGTAGGCAGCGCCCGCCGCTTCATTGAAACGATAGCTGGTGATGCCTTCAGTGACGGCGCGCGCCGCCCGCGTCAGCTCGGTCAGGATCCAGCGGTTGACTGGCAGCTTGGCGTCGTTCAGCCAGAACTCGTCGTTGCGCGCGACGTCGTTCATCTCGGCGAAGCGCGTCGCGTTCCACAGCTTGGTGCCGAAATTGCGGTAGCCGGCGATGCGCGCCGGATCGAGCTTCACGTCGCGGCCTTGCGCCGCCATGACGGTCAGCGTGAAGCGCAGCGCATCGGCCCCATATTCGTCGATCAGGTCGAGCGGATCGATGACGTTGCCTTTCGACTTCGACATCTTCTGCCCGTTCTTGTCGCGCACCAGCGCGTGTACATAGACGGTGTGGAACGGCTCCTCGTCCATGAAGTGCAGGCCCATCATCATCATGCGGGCGACCCAGAAGAAGATGATGTCGAAGCCGGTCACCAGCACGTCGGTCTGGTAATAGGTCTTGAGCTCCGGCGTCTGGTCGGGCCAGCCGAGCGTCGAGAACGGCCACAGCGCCGACGAGAACCAGGTGTCGAGCACGTCCTCGTCGCGGGTCAGGATCTCGCCCGGCTGGAAGTTCTCGAGCTTGTCCTCGACCCAGGCCTTCCACGGCCCTTCCAGCGCCAGGTAATATTCGATTGCCGCAGCGAGCGCCTCTTCCTCGGTTTTCTCGACGAAGACGTGCCCGTCCGGTCCGTACCAGGCCGGAATCTGGTGACCCCACCACAGCTGGCGCGATATGCACCAGGGCTGGATGTTCTCCATCCAGTCGAAATAGGTCTTTTCCCAATTCTTCGGCACGAAGTTGGTACGGCCCTCGCGCACCGAGGCGATCGCCGGCTTGGCGAGCTCGGCGGCGTTCACGTACCACTGGTCGGTCAGGAACGGCTCGATCGGCACGCCGCCGCGGTCGCCATGCGGCACGGTGTGCCGGTGCGGCTCGATCTTGTCGAGGAAGCCGCCGGCCTCCATCAGCTCGACGATCTTCTTGCGGGCAGTGAAGCGGTCGAGCCCATCCAGCTCGTCCCACACCGCCTGGCGCTCCGGCGTGACCTCTAGGCCGGCCAGGAAGTCCTCATTGTCCTTCAGCTTGATGGCCGCTTCGACCGTCAGGATGTTGATCGCCGGCAGTTTGTGACGCTTGCCGACCTCGAAGTCGTTGAAGTCATGCGCCGGCGTGATCTTGACCGCGCCGGAGCCTTTTTCCGGATCGGAATACTCGTCGGCGACGATCGGTATCTTGCGGCCGACGATCGGCAGCACGACGTTGCGGCCGACCAGACCGGAGAAGCGCTCGTCATCGGGATGCACGGCCACGGCCGTGTCGCCGAGCATCGTCTCGGGACGCGTCGTGGCGACCGTGATGAAGGTCTTCGGGTTCTCAGGGTCGAACGCTTCGCCGTCGATCGGATAGCGGAAGTGCCAGAGATTGCCGTTCACCTCGTGCTGCTCGACCTCGAGGTCGGAAATGGCGGTGAGCAGCTTCGGGTCCCAGTTCACAAGGCGCTTGTCCTTGTAGATAAGGCCTTCCTTGTAGAGGGTGACGAAGACTTCGAGCACGGCCTTGGACAGGCCTTCGTCCATGGTGAAGCGTTCGCGCGACCAGTCGGCCGAAGCGCCGAGCCGCTTCAGCTGGTTGAAGATCGCGCCGCCGGATTCGGCCTTCCACTCCCAAACCTTCTCAATGAACTCTTCGCGCGTCAGATCGCGGCGGTGGATCTGCTTTTCCATGAGCTGACGCTCGACCACCATCTGCGTGGCGATGCCGGCGTGATCCATGCCGGGCTGCCAGAGCACGTTCTTGCCGCGCATGCGCTCGAAGCGCACCAGAATGTCCTGCAGCGTATTGTTGAGCGCATGGCCCATATGCAGCGAGCCGGTGACGTTCGGCGGCGGGATGACGATGGTGAAGGCTTCGGCCCCTTCCTCCGCGCCGGCGCCGGCCCGGAAGGCGTCTGCCTCTTCCCAGATTTTGGCGATCTTCGGCTCGACGGCTTTGGCGTCGTAGGTCTTATCAAGCATGGAGGAGGTCCGAACTGTCGGGAACAAGCGTCCGGTGTAAATCGGAAGGTCTTGGCCGAGTCAACCGCGAGAGCAGCGATCGCTTTCCACAGATAGGTCTGCCGCGGCCAGCGGCAATGCCGGCTAAGCCAGGACAGACGCGTTCATCCAAGCACCTTAAACAAAAGCGCCGCCCCAAGGCGGCGCTTGTCAGCCTGCATGTTGCGGCGGTTACTGCGCCCCGCGCGCCACGCGCTCGATCTCCTCGCGTACCAGCCTTTCGACCAGCGTCGGCAGGTTGTTGTCGAGCCAATCCTGCAGCATCGGCCGCAGCATCTCCTCGGCCATCTCGTCGAAGCTTTTCTTGCCGCGGCTGGCAAAAGCATCGGAAAGCTCGCCAAAGGCTGCTGCGACCTGCCGGCCCGTATGCTCGGAAAGGATCGCGGGCCGGGCCGGCTGCGCCTCCGGTTCGGAGGCCCGGGACGCGCCTACAGGCGCGGAATCTTCGAACGCCGGCTCTTCCTTCTCGACCTTGGCCTTCGGCGCGGCTTCCGAGACCCGGATGGCCGGTCTCGCGGTGACCGTGCTGCCGCCGACCGCCGCTATTTCGCGCCGCCAGTCGGCGACAATGGTCTCGGCCGTCTGCGGCGCATTTGCCGCGGCTGGCTTGCCTGCGGCCGCTTGCGCGCCCGGCGGAGTACTCTCAAGCTCAACCGTCGGCGCAGCCGTAGGCGCAGTCTTTACCGGCTCGGCGCGGGCGGCGCGCGGCAGCACTGGATCGGTCGCCGCAAGCTGGGCCTGGACCTCGGCCAGCGTCGGCGGCTTGCGGGTGTCGGCATGCAATTCGGAACGAAAGGCATCAACCTCGACAACCGGCGCGCCAGCCGCGGCCGGCTCCAAATCCTGGCGCAGCTCGCCGGCCTCGGCCGGTTGCTTGCGCCCGGTGTCGCTGTCTTCGATGATCCTTCGGATGGAAGCCAGTATCTCTTCCATGGAAGGTTCGCGCTGCGCGCTGCTTGCCGTCGCCATCGTCACATCCGCCGCCCTAGTGACCTGTCCAAGAACTTGACCTGTTCCAGAACCGACCGTTCAAGAACTTGACCCGCCCAAGAATTCCGTCCTGCCCGGGCCGGAATTCGAATCAATGGAAACAGCGTAACCGACCGATCGTCATCCGAGAATCCCCAATCTGGGGACACGTTGGATTTCAACAGATTAGGCGGCGCGCAGCCGAATGAGTCTCCCGGAAAGACAAACGCCGCGCGTCCATCGGACACGCGGCGCTCGCAGGAAGCATGCTGTCGGCAATCAGCGCCCGTCGGGCGTGCGCAATCCGATCCACTTGTCCTTGACGGCGTTGTAGTGCTCTTCCGGCCGGTATTTGGCGACTGCCAGGCCAAGACGGTCGACCGACAGCCGGCCCATCGCCGACAGGATGGCATAGCTCGCCACCACCACGTCGCGCTCGGAACTGGCCTGGTTGATCTTGGCAGTGATGACGGCGTTCTGCGCGTTCAACACGTCCAGCGTCGTGCGCTGGCCGACATTGCGCTCCTCGATGACGCCGTTGAGCGCCAGTTGCGCGGCATCGATCACCTGCCTGTTGGCATCCACGCTCTGGCGCGCGGCGACATATTGCGTCCAGGCCGAGACCACGGCCTGGCGCACCTGGTCGCGGCTGACATCGACCTGGATGCGCGCCTCGCCCAGTGATTCCTTGCTCTGCCGCACCAGCGCCGAGGTCCGGCCACCCGAATAGATCGGAATGGTGAGCGAAGCGCCGATATTGGCCGATGTCGAACTACCGTTAGGACTGGTGATGGAACTGGGAACGGTGTGGGTGTAGTTGTCCGAAACGCCGGCGGAAGCCGTAAGCTGCGGCAGCAGTGCGCCTTCCGACGACTTCACCGCAAAAGCCGCGGCATCGACGAGGTGCTGTGTGGCAAGAATGGCGGGATGTTCGGCGGAAGCGATGGCCAAGGCGGAATCGACGCTACCCGGCAGCAGCTTGCCAAGCGGCGAGGCTGCCTTGAGCTTGCCCGGCTCGTCGCCGACGATCTGGTGATAGGTGGCGGCGCTCGCCAGCGCCGTCGCGCGGGCGGCGCTCAGCTGCGCCACGGCCGTCGCGCGCGAGGCATCGGCCTGGGCCACGTCGGTGCGGGTGCCCTCGCCGACCTCGAAGCGCGAGCGGGCGGCGCGCGCCTGCTCGGTCAGGAACTGCAGGTTTTGCTCGGTCAACGCCGCGACCTGGCGGTCGCGAATCACGTCCATATAGGCGCTCGCCGCATTGAACAGGATATTCTCTTCGGTGTTGCGCAGGCTTTCGACCGAGGCCTTCACCTGCGATTCGGCGGCGGCGACATTGTTCTTGGTCTGAAACCCGTCGAACAGCGTCTGGTTGATCTGCACTCCGAAGCTGCCCGTCGTTAATCTCCGGCTGGTGCCAAAGCCATGTATGTTGGTGTAGTCGATGTTAGCCGAACCGGTGACGGTCGGGCGCCAGCCCGACTTGGCGATGGCCACGCCCTCATCGGTGACGCGAACGCCGGCGCGGGCCGCGTTGAGCTGCGAATTGTACTGATAGGCTTTGGCGAGCGCGCCCGTGATGGTTTCGGCGGAGGCGGCCAGCGGCGAAAGCGCGGTGGCCGAAACAAGGATAGCTACTAAAATACTCTTGCGTAGAGGCGGCACGTTATATCCCTCATTCGTTTTGCATGGGAACCACGCCACGCCAACCTACCCTTACGGATCGGCCAGCGCCGCGTTGTTTATCGTTCCCCCGCTGACGGCCTCCCAAAAACACCCGGTTAACCAAATCAGCAACGATTGTCAGGCGCAAGCGATCATGACAGCGCCTTCGCTGCAAGGCAAAAACGCTCAGAATTCAAATGCGTGAGCACGTTCGAAGCCCGGTAGTGGCTTAATTGCCGCATTAAAGGCACGCCTTCCGGTTACGACCCCCCCTGCCTTGACAAACAGCCGGGCCACGCCAGAGTTGCCACGCCCTTCGACCGCAACCAGGCGTCCATCTTCCGCGAGCTGGTCGAGCAATGCCTGCGGCACTTCTTCGACGCTGCCGCCGATGAAGATGACGTT
This sequence comes from Mesorhizobium sp. CA15, assembly GCF_020165215.1. Lineage (NCBI taxonomy): Bacteria > Pseudomonadati > Pseudomonadota > Alphaproteobacteria > Hyphomicrobiales > Phyllobacteriaceae > Mesorhizobium > Mesorhizobium sp. CA15. The sequence goes on along the minus strand of NZ_JAIUHQ010000010.1, from coordinate 177,502 downwards.
GTAGGGCCCTTTGGCGGCATGCCCTTGCGGCAGCGGCCCGGTAACGACCGTGACGTTTTGGCAGCCAAGGCTGGAAAGTGTTGATTTCGCGGCCTCCGCCAGCGCTGCATCGCTCTCCAGCGCGACGACGGAACGCGCGAGCCTGGACAGCAACGCGGCGGAATAGCCGGTGCCGCAACCGACATCGAGCACCGAATCGCTCGCGTCGATCTCGGCCAGCTGCAAAAGCTTGGCGAGCGGCGACGGCTCCATCAGGTAGCGTGCGCCGCTGCCATTGGCGCCGTCGGAAATGCGGATGTCTTCGTCGATATAGGCCAGATCCTGCTGTCCGGCGCCGACAAAGGCCTCGCGCGGAACGGTTAGCATCGCTTCGATGAGCGGCGCGCTGGTCACGTCTGTGGTGCGGATCTGGCCGTCGACCATCTTCACGCGGCGTTCGGAGAAATCAGCGTTCATGTCCCAACAATCCGCTCCCCGCGCCAGGCGCGCGGCCAAAACTTCAACCGGAACCCCGCTCCGGCGCGATTGCGCTGGAGCCCGCAAGCATCTGGAGGCCTCGCCCGGAATCGAACCGGGGTCCAAGGATTTGCAGTCCTCTGCGTAACCACTCCGCCACGAGGCCTCGCAATGCTCCCGGCGTTCCGAGCGAACTCATTATGTTGGCGCTCAAAGGTCGTCAAGCGCTCGCGCGTCATTCCCGGCGCTTTCGCATCGAGCGCCAAAGTGGTGATTACCAATCGGTTTCATGGGTCCGGAATCACTGCAGCGGAGCCGCGGCGTGCTCTCAGTCTGGGCGCCGCCGGCGTTCCCACCAGACGACGAAACGCCGCCGGTGGCGTCGGATCATCGCGAATTCATAGGATAGAACCAGGAGACCGAGCGGAATCATCCAGAAACCGAGAATCGGCAGAAAGCCCAGAAGCCCGCCGAGCGTAAGCAGCATGCCGATCGCGATTCGCCAGCCGCGCGAGCGCGGCATGGTGAACTCGCGGCCGAAGATCGAAATCTTCCGCGCCGGGGCGTTGTCATCATCCGCTGCGGTCATTCAAGCCAGATCCCATCTGCTGCCTAAGCCATATCAAGACGACAACCGGCCGCCTTGTTCCGCGCCGGTGTGAAGCCCTTCATATGTGGGCGCGCCGGACGATGGCACAAATAGCCGCATCAAAAACTGGAGAAAAATTGCGAAATGCTTCTTTGCAAAGCCGAAAGGTGTTTGCTATAGGCTGCGCCACTCACGTCAGAGCCTCCGTTCCCCGGTAGCTCAGTGGTAGAGCAACCGGCTGTTAACCGGTTGGTCGCTGGTTCGAATCCGGCCCGGGGAGCCAAGTTCCACTCGGAACGCCTTGTATCTCGACGTTTTCAAAGCCCGGCCTTTCCCAGCGGTCCACATTCCGGCACGCTCGAGGTTCAACCTCAACGTAATGTCCGTCAAGCGCATCCACGACTGTGCCGAAACCGTCTAATTGTTGTCTGTTTCCAGATGCTGGCGATGCAGAATTGAGGGCAGGCGCCCGCCAAAAACCCGCCGCCCATGGCAAGGCAGCGGGTTTTAAACGGCGGCCGCATCCATGCGGAATCGACCGCCTCAACCCGTCACCCGAGCGCATTGGGATCATTCCCTAGCGGGAGAACGGTGTGATGTGCTCATAGAGGGGAGGCTTCAGCCTCCCATCTTCTTGGCCATCGCGCAGAAGTCCGCGTGCGCCTTGTTGATGGTTGCGTCGCCGCAGTCTTTCAAAATCGCTGTACGCTCATCCGGCTTCATGGCCATCCAGGCAGTCTTGAAATCCGCCTCGGTTCTCAATGTTTTCATGCCAGCGTCGGTGAAGAACGGCGACATCTTGGCCGGGTCGTCGAGCGCAGACGTGCCGGTGCTACTACCGGCCATCGCGGCACTACCCATCATTGCGAGCGCAACTGCGCTCATGCAGAGCATCTTGATTTTCATTTGAATATCCTCCGGTTAGGTCCCAATGAAATGTGACCGTGACGAAAGAACGCGCAGTCATTCGAGACGTTCCCACGCGTTGCAAACAACCAAGGCGGTTGCGCCCGAATTACAGTGACGGTGCAGCCTCACATTGCTCCAGGAGCGCTGGCTCTGATCATTAGCCACCGTAATTCCGCCAAATCTGAAGCCTGGCATCTCGATTGCTCACCAATTGAACTAACGCAGACAACGACGTTAGGCCCAACGGAATGGGCATTCAGTCCAAATTGCTGGTCTTCACGAGGCCAAATAACCTTGCGAAGGAAAGGCAGGGGCAAAATGGCCTGGAAACGAGCGATTGCTGTCAAAGACTGGTCTTGCGCCATGAGTGACGAGATTGGCCGCGTGGTCTTGGCCATAAACTCGACCGAAGGTGAAACGACCTACGTTCTGATGACAACCTTCCAGGCGGCGAAAATGGCTCAGGAGCTGCGGTCGCCGAAGATGGTCCCCCGATACGACATGTAGCCAGTCCAGCGGGGTTCCTAACGCATGATTGTTGAATTCGCAGGTCCGGCTGGGTCAGGCAAAACGACATTTGCGCATGCGCTTTATGAACAGTTGCGGGCTCACGGACACCCTGCACGGATTGTTCTCACTGACCGGCGGGTTGTTCACCGATCCATGCTGGACCCCGGCGGCATTGTCACTGCGATGTGTCGAGTCGCTCGCGCGGCTGCACGCTCGATTGGCATGGCCTGTCGCCCATCCGCAAATGCCGTCGACTTCAGAATTCGCGCAAACCTGGTGCACACACTGCCTCCCAGAAACGTGATCTGGCGCATCAGGCTAAGTCAGTACGTTCTCCGCCTTGCCCGCGCATGGCGCCAATCTGCCGCGAGCGAGGAAATTCTTATTTTCGACGAAGCCTTCGTTCAGGCGGTTTCGATGCTCGCCTGCTTCAGTGGAACAGCAGATGAGACGTGCCTTGCACACGCGCTGGATTTCATCCCGGAGTCGGACGTGGTGGTTAGAATCGACGCCTGCGAGCAACTTCTCATCGAGCGGCTTGACCGGAGACAGAAGAGCCACACCTTTGCCGAGCGTTTGTTCGAAACCGGATTGGACAAAAGGCTTCAGTCGGCCACCGTCGTGGCGCGCGTATGCGGCTTGCTGACGGCACGCGGCCGGTCGATCATTGATGTCGACGCCAACAATCAACGTGCACTAACGCTGGCGATCGACGAAATCGAAGAGGAAATCTTGGCGAGGTACAAACGCAGCTTGCACTCAGCAGCCTATCCGCCAATCCCGTTGGATTGAGTGGCGGCCTACAACGGACTTCCATTCACCGTCGGCGAAGACGGCTGCAGCCGCCAAACGTCTACACCCGCACGGGCAGTTCGGTCACCGTAGTTCCAGGAACAACCGTCGATTTATTGGCAAGGCGGGTCTTGGTTCCCACTGGCTGGCTAGGCATCCTCCATTCGTATGGCAAGAATCTTGGGTCGGGCTGATAGGCTCGATCTCAGCCGGAGCGTTGCGAGCCTTGCTGGTCAGGCCCGGCCTGACTGGTTCTACCCCGCCAGCCTTGCCGGGCCGCTTCGCCGAGGTGACGACCCGCTGTCGTCGCCGGCTAGGCCTCGTCCTCTTCGATGCCAATGCTGTCCCCATCGCCATGGACCTTTTTCCGGTCCCATTCGTTGGTGTTGTCGGGCGGCAGCATTTCGGATTTCGCGTTGCTTGTCCTTGCACGGCTTGGGACCTGTCAGATCGCGCGATGATTTAGGGTCGATTGAGCTTATCCCCGCGGTCGAACAGAATGCCAACGGCAGGCGGGCTCGAATGTCCTGCTGTGGGATGCAGCCGCCTGACTTGTAAGCGTTCGCCGCTGCTTGCCAGGGCCGGCGGCCCCGGTGCGAGGCTAGCAAGCCAGGTGGCTTGGGAGCGCGGCGGTTCGCCGTCGATGTCCGTCGTCGCCTTCATTCAACAGTTCCAGCAGCGCGGTACAATCGATCAGATCGTGAAACTGGGCGCTTGGGTCAAGCCGAAGGCAGGAGCCGTAAGATCGCAGGCTTCGCAGCCCCTGCATTTTTTGCAGCCTGGCCCGACGTTCCGCTTCTCCCGGCAATGGCCGAGTTGAGCTTTTGTCCTTTTCCATCGGAGACTGCATGAGCAGCCCCTCCCTGACGTTTCGGTCGCAGCGACGATCCTATTACTCGCGCAGCGACGCTGCCATCATCCATTTGCAGGCCAATGCCTCCGGCGGGACTGAGGTGAACCCGGCATCCGGCGACAGGAACCTTTGCGGAAAACACCCGTTGACCCTGCTGCGAGAGGGGTCGACGATATCTGGGATCCGTTGCCTTGGACGCAAAAACTGACAGAAAAGAGCGCGAAACCGCTCCCGCCGAAGAATCGCGTGCTCAGCCGCGGTCCGATCGGCAGCAACGCCCGCCGGGCGACGACAAGCGCGTCGAAGACAGACCCGTAGAAGACAAGCGCGACGACGAGCAGGCGCAAGACAGGCAGGCGAATGACGGTTCGCCCGACGGCAACAAGCCCGGTCTCATCAAACGCCACCCCTACATAGCCACGCTCATCGCGATCCTCGTCTTGTTGGTCGTCGCGGCGGTGATGATCTGGTGGATCAACGCACGGCACTATGAATGGACCGACGACGCCTTCATCGACGCGCGAACGGTAACGGTCGGCGCGGAAATTGCCGGGCGCATCACCGACGTTGCCGTGACCGACAACCAGCCGGTCGAGGCCGGCGCCGTGCTTCTGCGCATCGACGACAGCGACTACCAGGCCTCGCTCAAGCAGGCACAAGCCGGCGTGGCGGCGGCGCAGGCCGAGATCGCCAACGTCCAGGCCCAGACCCAGGCGCAGAACGCCAAGATCGATGTCGCCGGAAAGCAGGTGGCCCAGGCGCAGGCCGCGTTCGAATTCGCCAAATCCGAGGACCAGCGCAACCGCGAGCTGCTCGCCAAGGGCACGGCGACGCAACAACAGGCACAGCAGGCCGCTTCGACCTTGCGCCAGGACCAGGCAGCGCTCGATGCCGCCAACGCCAATGCCGAGGCGGCGAAAAGCCAGGTTGCGGTTCTGCAGGCACAAGGCAAGAGCGCCGAGGCCAAGCTTCGGCAGGCTGAAGCCACCGAGGATCAGGCCAGGACCACTCTCGCCCGCACGATGATCACGGCGCCCGTGGCAGGCCATGCCACCAACATCCCGGTGGCGAAAGGCACCTATGCGCAGCCCGGCCAGGTGCTGATGATGTTCGTGCCCAAGGACGTCTGGGTGAAGGCGAACTTCAAGGAGACGCAGCTCGACCTGATACGGCCGGGCCAGCCCGTCGACATCGCCATCGACGCCTATCCGGAAAAGACCTTCCATGGCCATGTCGACAGCGTCCAGGCCGGCAGCGGCACGGCGTTCAGCCTGCTCCCGGCCGAAAACGCCACCGGCAATTTCGTCAAGGTGGTGCAGCGCGTGCCGGTCAAGATCGTCTTCGACCAGCCGCCAGGCGTCTATCTCGGTCCCGGCATGTCTGTGGTGCCGACGGTCAAGGTCAGATGAGCGATGCCGCAACAGTCCAGGGCGACCAAAGCCGGTCGGCGGCCGGCGGGCGCAACCCATGGCTCATCGCGATCGTCGTCTCGATCGCCACCTTCATGCTGGTGCTCGACACCTCGATCGCCAATGTCGCGCTGCGCAACATTGCCGGCAGCCTGGCCGCCGGCATGGATGAAAGCACATGGGTGATCACCACCTACCTCGTCGCCAACTCCGTCATCATCCCGGTCAGCGGCTGGCTCGCCAGCGTCATCGGCCGCAAGCGCTATTACATGATCTGCGTGGCCACGTTCACGCTCGCATCGCTGCTGTGCGGGCTGGCCCCCAATCTGCCGACGCTGATCGCCTTCCGCATCCTGCAGGGACTCGGCGGCGGCGGCATGGCGCCGAGCGAGCAGTCGATCCTCGCCGACACTTTTCCGCCGGAGAAGCGCTCCCAGGCTTTTGCCCTCTATGGCATTGCGGTCATCGTTGCGCCAACGGTCGGCCCGACCATCGGCGGCTGGCTGACGGACAATTTCTCGTGGCACTGGATCTTCTTCATCAACGTGCCGTTCGGCATCATGTCGCTGGCGCTCGTGCAATGGCTGGTCATCGAGCCCGACATTCTCGAGCGCGAGCGCCGCGAGCGGCTGCGCAAGGGGCTGAAGGTCGACTGGATCGGCTTCATCCTGGTGGCGATGGCGCTCGGTTGCCTCGAAGTCTTTCTCGACGAGGGCCAGCGCAACGACTGGTTCGCCTCGACCTTCATCACCACCTTTGCCGTGATCTCGGCGGTGTCGTTCCTGCTGCTTGTTCCTTGGGAGTGGACGAGGCGCGATCCGATCGTCGACATCCGCCTGCTTTTCAGCCGTCAGTTCGGCATGTCGTTCCTGGTCATGATGGCGGTGGGCGCGGTGCTCTTCAGCACCACGCAGCTTTTGCCGCAGCTGCAGCAGACGACCTTCGACTACACCGCTACCCTATCCGGCCTGTCGATGATGCCGGGCGGCATCGCCATGCTGATGCTGATGCCGATTTCGGGCTTTGCCGCCGGTATCGTTCAGCCGCGCTATCTCATCATGCTGGGCATGTCGGTGGTCGCGGTCGCGCTCTGGCACACGACTTCGCTGACGCCCGATGCCAGCTTCGGTTTCTTCGCCTATGCGCGCGTCTATATGATGATCGGCCTGCCGTTCCTGTTCATCCCGATCTCGACCGCCGCCTATGTCGGCCTGCCGCCGCAGAAGACCGATCAGGCGTCCTCGCTGATCAATGTCGCGCGCAACCTCGGCGGCAGCATCGGCGTGTCGCTGTCCAACACGGTGATTGCCCAGAACGCCCAGCTCCATCAGTCGGTGCTGGTCAGCCACACTGCACAGTCGAGCGACACCTATCAGCAGACGCTTCGCCAGGTGACGGACCATTTCGTCGCCGAAGGCTCGCCGCTGGCGGAAGCCAGGCAACAGGCCGTGGGTTGGATCGGCCAGGAGATCGGCCGCCAGGCTTCGCTGCTCGCCTATGTCGATGTCTTCTTCTATTGCGCAGTAGCGACGGCGCTGCTCGTGCCGCTCGCCCTGCTGTTGCGGCCGCCGAAGTCTGGGACAGCCAAACGGCAGGACAGCCCCGCCGTGTAACAGAGCCGCTTGCAAAAGGATGCTTGTGCGTCAATGTCGGGCGATGGTGCGGCAATTTGGAGGGGACTATGCGCAACATCACAATACTGGCATTGCTGGCGATAGCCGCCGTCTACGCGACCGCGGCCAACGCCTTGGACAGCGGCAACACGCCGGTCGTGGTGACGCCGCTGGCGGCGAAGACGACGACCGCATCGGGCCAGCCGATCACGCTGCCGCAAAAGAATGTCGAGGTTCAAGTCTCGTCATACCAGATAGCCCCCGGCGCTACCCTGCCGGTGCACAAGCACCCCTTCCCGCGCTATGCCTATGTCGAGCAAGGCACGCTCAGGGTCGCCAATGTCGAGACCGGTGCCGCCAACACCTACAAGACCGGCGACTTCATCGTCGAGATGATCGGCCAGTGGCACCAGGCCACCAATATCGGCACCGATCCGGTGAAGCTGCTGGTGATCGATCAGGTCGAGCAAGGCGCCAAGAACACGATCCTGAAACAATAGCCGGCGAGGGGCCCGCTTCAGAGCGGGCGCCCTCCTTCCACCTTATCTCCAGGCGCCCACGAGTTGCCGCGTGGTGGCGTTCAGGCGGTTGAACGCATTGATCAGCGCGATCTGGATCACCAGGGCGGCGAGCGCCTTGTCGTCATAGTGACGCGCGGCCTCGTCCCAGACGTCGTCCGGCACCGCGTCGGAGCGGTCGGCCATGCGCGTCGCGGCTTCAGCAAGCGCAAGCGCCGCGCGCTCTGCGTGATTGAAATAAGGCGTTTCGCGCCATGCCGAAACGGCGAAGATCCGCTCGTCCTTCTCGCCGGCCTTCTTCAATTCACGCGCATGCATGTCGACGCAGACGGCACAGGCATTGATCTGGCTGACACGCAGATGAACGAGCTTGCGCGTCACATAAGGCAAGCCGCCGGCTTCGGTCGACTTGTCGAGCGCCAGCAGCGCCTGCAGCGCGCCGGGAATGAGCATCACCGGGTTCTTCAATCTTGCTTCCATCGTCGGTCTCCTTCAGACGTTTTTCTGCGAGCCCCGGATGCAGACGCATCAGGGGACTTGCACCACATGCCGGCGCAAATGTCGGGATCAGCCCAGCCGGGCGGCAACCTGCTCAAGCCGCTCCAGGATGCGCGGCCAACCGCTTCCCATGCCTTTGTAGCCAGGCTCGTCCTGCGGCCTGAAGCCGGATTGCTCCATCCGTACCCGGGTGGCATCGCCTTCTGGCGTCAACGACCATGTTACCACCGTCTTCAGGCCACTGTCGGACTCGCTGCCGTCGCCCCAGCTGTAGGCGAGCAGCCTTGGCGGTTCGACCCTCAGCACCACACAGTTCGTCACGCCCGACCAGCCGGGCACGGGCTTTGCGCGAAAGGTGAAGCGATGGCCTTCGACCGGCGCGAAGTCGTTCTCCATCAGCCATTCGGCAACGAGATGCGGAAACGTCAGCGCACGCCAAATCTTGTCGGCGCCGTGTGGAATGAGCCGCTCGACAACGATCGATTTGGTTTCATCCTTCGTCGGGTCTTTGGCGATACCGTCCATGGCATCCTCCTTGTCCAATTGTTCCAACAATTTCAGCAAAGCCGCGAGACAGCGCTTCCAGTGACGGCTGGCGCGTCGACAGCTCTGCGCATCACGCGGCCTGAAGCCCGATTGTTCCACGCGCAGATGGGTGCCGGTTTCGGTCGGCGTCAGCGTCCAGGTGACGACAGTCCTCAGGCCGGTCTTTGTGCGATCCTCTTCACCATCTCCAGGCGGCACGCCGTCCTTCCCATTACATCAATAACTCACCAGCTATGGGTCATCTATAACCTGACAGTTATGAATGTCAACGGCATTCTGCACCAAGCCCCGATAATCACCGCCGGACCCTGGATCGATCGTTGCGGCTTTCGCGGCAATCGCCGCGATGCTAGGGCTGGCGATCTGTTGAAATATGGATGGACATTGGTGACCCACGCCCGACTCCCCCTGATCGAAATCTGCGTCGAAGGCATTGACGGGCTGCTCGCCGCGCAGGCCGCCGGCGCCGACCGGGTCGAGCTCTGCGCCAGCCTGATCGAAGGCGGCATCACACCGAGCCTGGGCACGGTGCGCGCCGCGCTCGAAAGCGCGACCATTCCCTTCCATGTCATCGTGCGCCCGCGCGGCGGCGACTTCCTCTACAGCGAGGCCGAATACCGCTCGATGCTTGCCGATGTCGAAACGCTGCGCGAGCTGGGCGTCGCCGGCGTCGTCGTCGGCTGCCTGACCGCCGACGGCGCCATCGACGAGGCGCGCATGAGCGCATTGGTTGAGGCCGCCGGCCCGCTCAACGTCACCTGCCACCGCGCCTTCGACATGACGCGCGATCCGGCTGAGGCGCTCGAAGCCTTGATCCGCTGCAAGGTCGGCCGCGTGCTGACCAGCGGCCAGCGCGACACGGCGGTCGAAGGCGTCGGGCTTCTGGCGGAACTCGTTCGCCAGGCCGGCTCGCGCATCATCATACTCGGCTGTGGCGCACTCGCCCCCGACACAATTGGCGAGGTCCGCAGGCGTACGGGACTGACCGAGATGCATTTTGCAGCACTTGCGGACGTGCCGAGCGCCATGCGCTACCGCAACCCGAATGTAGGCATGGGCGGCAACGACCTCGACCGCGAATACCGCAACACGGTGACCGATCAAGCCAAGGTGGCTGCGATGATCGCGGCCGCGAGAGCTTGATGGCGCAAGTGATGAGCAAGGAATTGCTGCCGATCGAACGCGTCTCACCCGCCGACGAGCCCGCGATCCTCGCGCTCAACAACCAGCATGCGGCGGAGCTGTCCTGGCTCGAGCCGGAACGGCTTTCCTTCCTGCTCGGCGAGGCTTTCTACACCCGCCGGATCGGCGCGCTCGAAGCCTTCATCCTATGCTTCGACCAAGACGCAAGCTACGACAGTCCGAACTTCCTCTGGTTCCGCGAGCGCTATACGCGCTTTGTCTATGTCGACCGTGTGGTGGTTGCGGCCGGGGCGCGCGGCCGTGGCCACGCCCGACGACTTTACGAGGATCTGTTCGAGCATGCCCGGCGCGCCGGCCAAGCAATCGTCACCTGCGAGGTCAACGCTGATCCGCCCAATCCGGCTTCCGACGCCTTCCACGCAGCGCTCGGCTTCGCCGAAGTCGGCGATGCGGTGATCCACGGCGGCAAGAAGTCGGTGCGCTATTGGGCGAAGCCCGTCGCCTGAAGGAGAGCCTGCGTAGTGTCTCACGCGGGCAATGGCGGCTGGCGTTTCGCAGACGCTTTGGTCGATGGACGATCTGTGCGAGAAGATGGAAGCCATTGCGCCTAAGCCAGGAAAGCGTGGTCCCTATCAGAAGCAGGAACAGCGAGTTTCATGAAAGCGGAGTATAAGGGTCATAGGATTGTGCACGCCGATAAACTCGCGTTCGATCTCTCTACATGGCGTCCGTCCGATCCAACTGATTTTTCGGTCACCATTGATTTCTACGCGGGAGAAGAGGGCAAAGAAGGGTCGGATGCTTTCACGGCCACGGTGTGTTCGCCGACATGGTTTCTTCGGTCCCACACAGAAGCGGTATTTTCTGGTGAAAGCGTGATTTTCATGCGGACGTTCGATCACCTTCAACTGGAAAAATTTCTCGTCGGTCGATGTGCTTCGGCTAAGGGCAATAGCTGGAATGAGATAGCCTTTGAGCTTTCGCGGGTCGGGCTATGGGAATTCGAATACAAGCTCTGAATTTCAAACTGAGACACTACCAGAGCCTGAGCCCGCTGGTCAGCAAAACAAGCAACAGCTAATATAGCCGCTCCGCTGTTTGGGGACGACATCATGGCGAGCAATGTCTTCCGCTTCGACGAGAGCTGGGACATCCCGGAAGGCACCCCGCAGGAAGTGTGGGACGTGCTGTCGGACGCGCAGCTTCTGCCGCTCTGGTGGGGCGATGCCTATAAGGAGGTCGAGCCGCTCGACAGGAAGGGCAAGGGCGTCGTCGGTGCGCGCGCCAAAGCGAGAGCGCGGGGCGCCCTGCCCTATGAGCTGAACTTCATCATCGAGGCGGCCGAGCTCGACTCCGGCCGGCTGGTGGTGGTGAAGACCTTCGGCGATTTCGACGGCTTGTGGCGGGCGGAGCTGTCGCCGTCCGGAGGAGGCACCCATGTCGATCTTACCTGGCAGGTCACGGTCGAGCGGCCGCTCCTCAAGCTGCTGGCGCCGATTCTGAGACCAGCCTTCGCCTGGAATCATCGCTGGACCACGCCGCGCGGCGAAGCCGGGCTTCGCCGCTATCTCGCCGCGCAGAAGGCGGCCACGCCAGGCTGAGAGCGCTCACCAATTGCGGTTGAGCCACCCGCGCGCGGGCTTTTCAACGATGTAGTAGCTCGCGAGCGCGCAGGCGAACGCGGCCGCCAGCATCGGGATTGTCGCGCTGCCGCGCTCATCGACGAATTTGTAGAAAGGCTGCTGCCACAGATAAAGCGAATAGGACCAGAGCCCCAGCATCACCATCGGCCGCGACGACAACGGCCCCGTCAGGTAGCCCCCCGCCAAGTCGAGCGTGTTGACGGCGAGCGCCAGCAGCGGCACGCCGACAAGATAGTGGATCGTGGTCGGCACCGGATCGAGGAACAGCAACACGCCGCCAACCGCCGCCGCAAGCGCCACATGCTGGTTTTGCAGGAAAGCCGGCAGCCGCCCGTCGGCCTTGAGCAGGCAGATCGCGGCCGATAGCAGGATCGAGGCGATATGCACGTCCGTGCGCCAGTAGGTAGTCTCGTAGCCCATGCCGAGAACCCCGTACGAAATGGCGCCGTTGGCCATCGCCAGCAGCGCCAGCACCACCAGCAGCCGCACGACATTCGCCCGACCGGTAACCACCACGCTGATCAGCGCCAAAAGGATATAGGAATGCTCCTCGACGCAGAGCGACCAGATGTGGTCGAGCGCGCCGGCGCGGGTGATCAGGACGCCGGCGTAATTGTAGGTGAAGGTCAGCGCCGTCAGCGCCGCTTTCCACTTGAAGGCGATGAAGGTTCCGGTCAGGCCGATCATGGCGGCAATCACGAAGATTAGCAGCGCTGGATAGATGCGCGAGAAGCGGCGCTTGAAGAATTTCTTCAGCGGAAAGCGCTCGATGAACAGGATTTCACCCATCAGCCGGCCGCTCAGCACGAAGAAGAACTCGACGCCGAGCACGCCGAGATTGAGCCCTGGGACCGGAAAGAAATGGCCGACCAGCACCATGGCGATCGACAGGCCTCGCCAACCGTCGAGATAGGCCAGTCTTGCCCTGGCTTCCCTGTCGGTCGCGGCCCGCGGCAGGACAACGGACGCTGCGGAGATGTCGGTCATACCGTGCCTTCGCGACTCGAGGTCCGCATGCGAAACATTGCCCGCAGCCTGGACCATCTGGTATTCCCGCCAGATTTATTTTGCAGTGCGGGATAACTTTGTGCAAGCGCGAAGCCGCAATTCGACAGGCGTTTGCGCCTAAACCATTGCCGCAGCGAAAGAAAAAGGGGCCGCGAGGCCCCTTCTTTCATGCATGGCGTCGCCGTTCAGGCGTTGGCTGCGGCCACGGCGCGCTTGGCCATCACCGCGATCAAATTGGCGCGGTAATCGGCGGAAGCATGGATATCGCTCATCAGCCCCTTTGCCGACACTTTGAGGTCGCCGAGCGCCGCGACATCGAAATTCTTCGCCAGCGCTGCCTCGATTTCCTTGGAGCGGAAGACGCCGTCCTCGCCGGCGCCTGTCACTGCCGCCCTCACCCCGTCCTTGCCCTTGGTCACGAACACGCCGACGATGGCGTAGCGCGAAGCCGGGTTGCGGAATTTCTGGTAGGCCGCCTTGGCGGGAGCGGTAAAGCTCACCGCCGTGACGATCTCGCCGTCCTTCAGCGCTGTCTCGAACAGGCCCTTGAAGAATTTGTCCGCCACGATCTCGCGCTTGTTGGTGACGATCGTCGCGCCCAGCGCCAGCAATGCCGCCGGATAGTCGGCCGCCGGATCGTTGTTGGCGATCGAGCCGCCGATCGTGCCCTTGTAACGCACCGCCGGGTCGCCGATCAGCGATGCCATATGTGCAAGCGCCGGGCAGGCCTTCCTCAGCTTCTCGTCGGTGGAGACGTCGTAATGCGTCGTCGCGGCACCTATGGTCACGGTCTTGCCGGACACCTTGACGCCCTGCAGGTCCTTCAGCCGCGAGACGTCGACGAGGTCCGACGGTGCCGCGAGCCGCGTCTTCATCGCCGGGATCAGCGTCATGCCGCCGGAGAGCAGCTTGGCGTCGCCGTTCTTCAGCAGCCTTGCGGCGTCGGCGACGGAGGAAGCGCGATGGTAGTTGACGGAATACATGTCTCTTTTCTCCCTTCGGGGAAAAAGCGAATAGGGAGTAGCGAATAGCGAGTAGGATTACTTATTCGCCGCATCGCTCTCCTCTTCCCTGTTCGCTACTCCCTATTCGCTATTCGCTTTTCAATGCTTCGCCCGAATGGCCGACCACACCGTGGCGGGCGACGCCGGCATGGCGATGTCGACGACGCCGAGCGCATCGGTGATGGCGTTGATGACCGCCGGCGGCGAACCGATGGCGCCGGCCTCGCCGCAGCCTTTGACGCCGAGCGGATTGCCCGGGCACGGTGTGTTCGAGGTCGAGACCTTGAAGGACGGCAGGTCGGCCGCACGCGGCATGGTGTAGTCCATGTAGCTTGCCGTCAGGAGTTGGCCGCTGGCGTCGTAATGCGCGCCTTCCAGCAACGCCTGGCCGACGCCCTGGGCGATGCCGCCATGCACCTGCCCTTCGACGATCATCGGATTGATGATGTTGCCGAAATCGTCGGCCGCGACGAACTGGATGATCTCCGTCATACCGGTTTCCGGATCGATCTCGACCTCGCAGATGTAGCAGCCAGCCGGGAAGGTGAAGTTGGACGGATCGTAGAAGGCCGTCTCCTTTAGCCCTGGCTCCATGCCCGCCGGCAAATTGTGGGCGGTGTAGGAGGCAAGCGCCACCTGGAACCAGGGCAGGCTCTTGTCGGTGCCCGCGACCTTGACCTCGCCATTCTCGATGACGATGTCGCCCTCGTCAGCCTCCAGCAGATGCGCGGCGATCTTCTTGGCCTTGGCCTCGACCTTGTCGAGCGCCTTGACGATGGCCGACATGCCGACGGCGCCGGAACGCGAGCCGTAAGTGCCCATGCCCATCTGCACCTTGTCGGTGTCGCCATGCACGATCGAGACGGAGTCGATCGGCACGCCGAAGCGCTGGGTGACCAGTTGCGCGAATGTCGTCTCATGGCCCTGGCCATGGCTGTGCGAGCCGGTGAGCACCTCGATCGTGCCGGCGGCATTGACGCGCACCTCCGCCGATTCCCAGAGGCCGACGCCGGCGCCGAGCGAGCCGACCGCCGATGACGGCGCCAGGCCGCAGGCCTCGATATAGCAGCTCATGCCGATGCCGCGCAGCTTGCCCTGGTTGGCGGCGTCGGCGCGACGCTTGGTGAAGCCGGCATAGTCGGCGGCTTTCATCGCCGCATCGAGCGAAGCGTTATAATCGCCGGCGTCATAGTTCATGATCACCGGCGTCTGGTGCGGGAAGGACGTGATGAAGTTGCGGCGTCGGAGTTCCGCCGGCGACACGCCAAGCTCGCGCGCCGCGGTCTCCATCGTGCGCTCGAGCACATAGGTGGCCTCCGGCCGCCCAGCTCCGCGATAGGCATCGACAGGCGCCGTGTTGGTGTAGACGGCGCGCACATTGGCGTGGATCGCCGGGATGTCGTACTGGCCCGACAGCAGCGTCGCGTAGAGATAGGTCGGCACGCAGGACGAGAACAGCGACATGTAGGCGCCGAGATTGGCTATCGTATCGACCTTGAGAGCGGTGATGCGGTTGTCCTTGTCGAAGGCCATCTCGACGGTCGAGACATGGTCGCGGCCATGCGCGTCCGACAGGAAGCTCTCGGTGCGGTCGGCCACCCATTTGACCGGAACGCCGGTCTTCTTCGATGCCCACAGGCAGACGATCTCTTCCGGATAGATGTAGATCTTGGAGCCGAAGCCGCCGCCGACATCCGGCGCGATCACGCGCAGCTTGTTTTCCGGAGCGACGTTGTAGAAGGCGCTCATCACCAGCCGCGCGACATGCGGGTTTTGCGACGTCGTCCAGCAGGTATAGTGGTCTTCCGCCTTGTCGTAATGCCCGAGCGCCGCGCGCGGCTCCATCGCATTCGGCACCAGCCGGTTGTTGACGATCTTCATGCGCGTGACATGGGCCGCCGACTTGATCGCCGCGTCGGTCGCCTTGGCGTCGCCGAGCTCCCAGTCGAAGATCAGATTGTTCTCGGCCTCGGCATGGATCTGCGGCGCGCCGGGTTGGATCGCCTTCGTGGCATCGACCACGGCCTTCAGTTCCTTATAGGTGATCTCGACCGCTTCGGCCGCGTCGCGCGCCTGGCCCTTGGTCTCGGCGACGACGACCACCACGGCGTCGCCGACATAGCGCACCTTGTCGACCGCGAGCGGCGACCACGCGCCCATCCTCATCGGCGTTCCGTCCTTGGAATGGATCATCCAGCCGCAGATCAGATTGCCGATGCCGTCGGCCTTGAGCTCCTTGCCCGTCAGGACGCCGACGACGCCCGGCATGGCCTGCGCCTTCTTAACGTCGATTTTCTTGATCTGCGCATGCGCGTGCGGGCTGCGCACGAATACCGCATGCTTCATGCCGGGGACCACCATGTCGTCGACATAGCGGCCGCCGCCGGTGATGAACCTCTTGTCTTCCTTGCGCGCCACGCGGGCGCCGACGCCTTCGATACCCATTGCGGAAATTCCTCCGGAATTTAGGGGAGTAGTGAGTAGCGAATAGTGAGTAGGAAAAGATTGGAGTAGGGGTCGGTCACAAAGACGCCGACCATTCGCTACTCACTATTCGCTACTCACTACTCACTCATCTCACGCTGCCTGCTTCGCCTTGCCCTTGGCGCCCTTTGACATCGCCTCCGATGCGGCGAGGATCGCCTTCACGATGTTGTGGTACCCCGTGCAGCGGCAGATATTGCCGTCGAGCTCGGCGCGCACAATCGCTTCGTCGAGGCCTTGCGGGTGACGCGCGATCATGTCGGTCGCGGCCATGATCATGCCCGGCGTGCAGAAGCCGCATTGCAGCCCGTGATGCTCCTTGAACGCGGCCTGCACCGGATGCAGCTCGGCGCCGTCGGCCAACCCTTCGATGGTGACGATGCTCGAGCCCGAAGCCTGAACGGCGAGCATGGTGCAGGACTTCACCGCCCGGCCGTCGACATGCACGACGCAGGCGCCGCATTGCGAGGTATCGCAGCCGACATGCGTTCCGGTGAGGCCGAGATGTTCTCGCAGGAAATGCACCAGCAACGTTCGGTCTTCGGTACTACCGCTGACCCGTTTCCCATTCACAGTCAACGACACGTCCGACATGCAGCCTCCCTGGGTATTAACCTTGGTCCTCACCTTGCCGATGCCGTGCCTGTGCTTCGGCAGCGCGCTATTTGCGTACCGTACAACGGGCAAAACAGTGCTGCCAGCGCTCCGCCCCTTGTACTTTCGGTCATGGCCGACAAGCTGTTGAGCGTGCCGCCCGGCCCATTGCCAAATCAGGGATTGAGGGCAAAGATGCCCTCGACGCGAAGCGTGCCTGACACGCATAAGAAAAGACACGCATAATAAGCGTTGGAGGAAATTGCGGAGAAGGCGGCTGGCCAGTTCTAGCACACGCTATGCATCGGGCCTTTCGGCGCTCACCACGGATGAGCCCGACCCGAACGTTTTTGCTCGGGCCATCGCGGCCGAAGCGGCGATCGTCGACGCCGGCTTCGCGCTTTTGTTCTTCTCCCAGAGCCTGGTCGACGCCGCGGCGCTCGCGCAGGCGTTGAAGGTACACGCGCCGTCGCTTGCCTATGCCGGCTGCTCGACCGCCGGCGAGATCACGCCGCAGGGGCTGGAGGAAGGACATGTCCTTGCCCTGCTTCTGCCGTCGGCATCGTTTTCGACCGTCGCCACCATGGTCGAGAACCTCTCCTCGTCGGGCATGGACCGGATCACCGGCGAGGTCGCCTCGCTGCGGCGCCTGCTGCGCGGGCGCGTCGGCCAGGATCGGGCCAAGAACATATTCGCGCTCTGCTTCATCGACGGGCTGTCCTATGCCGAGGAAGCGGTTACCTCGGCCATCCACTGGGGGCTGGACGACATTCCGCTGATTGGCGGCTCGGCCGGCGACGACCTGAAATTCGAGACGACGAGGCTGATCGCCAACGGCACGGTCGCGTCCGACAGCGCCATCGTCGTGCTGGTCGCGACCGAGATCCCCTTCCACGTCTTCAAGACCGACAATTTCATTCCGACCGACGAGAAGCTGGTGGTGACGGCGTCCGACCCGGACCATCGTGTCGTGCGCGAGTTCAACGCCACCAACGCGGCGGAAGAATATGCCGCCTCCGTCGGCATCGTGCCGCAGACGCTGACGCCGCTGAGCTTTGCCTCGCACCCCGTGGTGGTGAAGGTCGGCGGCGAATATTATTGCCGCTCGATCCAGCGCATGCACCCTGATGGCTCGCTGTCCTTCTTCTGCGCCATCGACGACGGCGTGGTGCTTTCCATAGCTCAGCCCAAGAACATGGTGGAAGCGACGCGCACCGCTCTCCAGGACGTCGAGCATCGTCTCGGCGGTATCGACATGATTCTCGGTTTCGACTGCGTGCTGCGCCGGCTCGACGCGCGCAACCGCCAGGTTTTTCGCGATATCTCCGAGCTCTATCGGACCAATAAGGTGATCGGCTTCGGCACCTATGGCGAGCAGTATCGCTCGATGCACCTCAACCAGACCTTTACCGGCATCGCCTTCGGCGAGCGCCAGGCGGCCGAGTGAGCGCCGATGCCGCTTCGCGACATCGACGACCTCGAAAGGCTGAAGAAGATCAACGCCGCGCTGGTCAGCCGCGTCGAGCGCTCGATGGACCAGCAGGGCAACGCCTTCTCGCTGTTCCAGACCGCGATCTCGCTGGAAAACCGGGTGCGCAACCGCACCGAGGAACTGCACGCGACGCTGCGCCGGCTCGAGCAGTCGAACATCGACCTCAGCGCGGCGAAGGAGAGCGCCGAGCTGGCGAACCTCTCCAAGACCAGGTTCCTGGCCGCAGCCAGCCACGATGTGCTGCAGCCGCTGAATGCCGCGCATCTGTCGGTCTCGGCGCTGGCAGAGGTCCAGGCCAGCGATGAAGGCAGGAAGCTGGTGCGCCAGGTCGAGCGCTCGCTGGAGACGATGGAAGACCTGCTGCGCACGCTGCTCGACATCTCCAAGCTCGACGCCGGCGTGGTGCAGCCCGAAATCGTCGACGTCAGCCTGGAGGCGCTGTTTTCCTCGCTGCGCTCGGATTTCCTTCCGGAAGCGGCAAAGAAAGGCCTGTCGCTTAAATTCCGCCCCGTCAATGTCGCGGTGCGTTCCGACCGCACGCTGCTCAGGCGTATCCTGCAGAACATCCTCTCCAACGCGCTGCGCTACACCCGCTCCGGCGGCGTGCTGGTCGGCACAAGGCATCGCGGCGACACCATCCGCATCGACGTCGCCGACACTGGCTGCGGCATCCCCGAGGACCAGCGTGAGGCGGTGTTCGAGGAATTCCACCGCGGCACGTCCACGCTTGCCGACGCCGGGCTCGCCGGCGGGCTCGGGCTCGGCCTCGCGATCGTGCGCCGCATGGCGGCCGCCCTCGGCCATCCGGTGACCTTTTCCTCCAAGGTCGGGCGCGGCACCATCTTCCATATCGATGTGCCTGTCGGCATGGCCGCGGCCGAGCCGGCGATGGCTGCCGCCGACATTGAGCGGCCGCGCGGCTACGGCCTGTTCGGCACCAAGGTGCTCTTGGTCGAGAACGACGCAGACGTGCTCTCAGCAATGACCTCGCTGCTCGAGCGCTGGCAATGCCTGGTGCGCGCCGCGACCTCGACAGACGATGCGCTCGACCTGCTCGGCGACACCGCCTGGGTCCCCGACATCATAATCGCCGACCAGCATCTCGACGGCGGCGACCTCGGCACGTCAACGATAGCCGAAGTGCGCGATTATCTCGGCCGGACCGTGCCGGCGCTGATCGTCACCGCCGACGGCTCCGAGCCCGTCGCCAAAGCCGCCCGCGCCGCCGGCATAGAGCTGATGCGCAAGCCGCTGAAGCCGGCGCAACTACGCGCGCTGCTGGCGCATTTGCTGGCTTAGAAATACCGCCTCAAAATCCCGCCTGATCCCGAAACAGTTCCGCATTGTCGAGCTTCGACACCTCGATCACCGCTTGCGTGCGGCTGTAGACGTTGAGCTTGCGCAAAATCTCCGAGACATGCGCCTTCACCGTGGTCTCGCCCACCTGCAGCTCGTAGGCGATCTGCTTGTTGAGCATGCCCTGGCGCAGCATCTGCAGGACCCTGAGCTGCTGCGGCGTCAGCTTCGCCAGGCGCTGCACCATGTCGGCGCGGTCGGTGCTGTCGGGCTCCGGCGGCTGGCCCTCGTAATTTTCCGGCACGTAGACGGCGCCATCCATCACCGAGCGGATAGCGGCGGCGAGATCGCTCTTCCGGGCCGATTTCGGGATGAAGCCGGCCGCACCATAGGACAGTGCCTCGGAGATGATTTTCGGCTCCTCATAGCCCGACACGATCACCACCGGCAGCCGCGGGTAGCGGGTCCTGAGCTGCAGCAGGCCCTCGAAGCCATGCACGTCGGGCATGCTCAAATCAAGCAGCGCGAGGTCGAACGGCTTGGCGTCGGCGAGGAGCTCGATCGCTTCCGTGATCGAGCGCGCCTCGACCGTGTCGACATCCGGATAGGCCATCTGCACCGCGCTGTGCAGCGCCTCGCGAAACAGCGGGTGGTCGTCGATGATCAGGAAGCGGGCGCGGTCGCTGACGGGGGTCATTGCACGGGTTCAGGCTTCGGTTCGGTTTCAGCAGGCACAGGATAGTCTCGTGACCATGGCCAGATTATTGGCAAATAGTATACGCCCAATGATACGGCCTATTGTCGCTGAAACGACAGGCCGACGTGCCGGGACGCCCGAGTCTTGCCCGCCCGGCAAAATCGGCGGAAGGTGGATGCGATTCATGCCAACGCAGAGAAAAACCATGCCAGAGTTCGTCCTTCCGCCCCCGGCGATTGCTTCGGTTGCCGTCGCAGGCTCGGTGGAGCGGTTTGCCGTGCGCCGCATCTTCTGCGTCGGCCGCAACTACGCGGCGCATGCGCGCGAGCTCGGCAATGACGAGCGCGACCCGCCCTTTTTCTTCACCAAGCCCGCCGACGCGGTTGTCGACAGCGGCGCCGAGATCCCCTACCCGCCGCTGACCTCGAACCTGCATCACGAGATCGAGCTGGTCGTCGCCATTGGCAAGGCCGGCTTTCGCATCGCGCGCGCCGGCGCGCTCGCCCATGTCTGGGGTTATGGTGTCGGCGTCGACCTGACCCGCCGCGACCTGCAGGACCAGGCGAAGAAGGCGGCGCGTCCCTGGGACTGGTCGAAGGCCTTCGACCAGTCCGCGCCTTGCGGACCGCTGGTCCCGGCCGCGAAATCGGGACATCCGGGGAAAGGCCGCATCTGGCTCGCCGTCAACGGCGCGGTGAAGCAGGACGGCGACCTGGCCGAGCTGATCTGGCCGATCGCCGACATCGTCTCGATCTGCAGCGAGGCGGTCGACTTGCAACCAGGAGATCTGATCTTCACCGGCACGCCGGCCGGCGTCGGCGCGGTCCAGCCGGGCGACAGGATCACCGGCGGCGTCGACGGCATCGGCGAGATCGAGGTGACCATCGGGCAGCCAAGGCGATGAGCGACCTCGTCCTCCACAATTACTACCGCTCCTCCACCTCCTACCGGGTGCGGATCGCGCTGGCGATGAAGGGGCTGGACTACACCTATGTGCCGCATCATCTGCGCCACGGCGAGCATCTCGAGCCCGCTTATCTCGCTGTCAATCCGCAAGGTCTGGTGCCGGCGCTGGTGCTGGATGGCGGCCGGCTTTTGACGCAGTCGCTGGCGATCATCGAATATCTCGACGAGATTGAGCCCGAGCCGCCGCTGCTGCCGAAGGATGCGCTGGGCCGGGCACGGGTGCGGATGCTGGCGCAGATGATCGCATGCGACATCCACCCCGTGAACAATCTGCGCGTGCTGACCTCGCTGCGCACCTTGTTCGGCGCCGGCGACGAGGACGTCGTCAACTGGTTCCGGCACTGGGTGAACGAAGGTTTCCAGCCGCTTGAAAAGATTCTCGCCTCCTCGCCCGAGACCGGCACGTTCTGCCACGGCGACGCGCCGGGCCTCGCCGACATCTGCCTCGCCGCCCAGGTCACCAACAACGCCCGCTTCGGCGTCGACATGGCGCCCTATCCGGTGATTGCCCGCGTCAACGCCGCCTGCATGGCGCTGCCGGCGTTCCAGAAGGCCGCGCCGCAGAACCAGATCGATGCCGAGTAGCCCGGCTTAGCGCCCTACCTTGGCGTCAGCGTCCAAAATGCAAGCGCCATCACTGGCAGAATCGATTTCCGGTCGACCGCTCGCGGAATCGGCTATCGTCATCTCAAAACGCGGGAGTTTGCCAATGAAAGCTGTCGTCTTCGAGAAATTCGGCGAGGCGCCGACGATCCAGACCGTTCCCGATCCGAAGCCCGCCCCGGACGGCGTGGTCATCAAGGTCGAGGCTACCGGTCTTTGCCGCAGCGATTGGCATGGCTGGATGGGCCATGATGACGGCATCACGCTGCCGCACGTCCCCGGACATGAGTTGGCTGGCGTCGTCGTCGCCGCCGGCAAGCAGGTCGGCCGCTGGAAGGCCGGCGATCGCGTTACGGTCCCCTTCGCCGTCGGTTGCGGCCGCTGCTTCGAATGCACGTCGGGCAACCATCAGGTCTGTGAGCATCAGACGCAGCCGGGCTTCACCGGCTGGGGCTCATTCGCCGAATATGTCGGCATCGAGCACGCCGACACCAATCTGGTGCGCCTGCCCGAAGAGATGGAATTCGCCACCGCCGCCAGCCTCGGCTGCCGTTTCGTCACCTCGTTCCGCGCCATCGTCGACCAGGGCCGGGTGACGCCGGGCGAATGGGTCGCGGTGCATGGCTGCGGCGGCGTCGGCCTCTCGGCGATCATGATCGCCAGTGCCATGGGCGCCAATGTCATCGCCATCGACCTCACCGACGAGAAGCTGGAATTCGCTAAAAAGATCGGCGCGGTCGCGACCATCAATGCCTCGACGACGCCGAACGTCGTCAAGGCCGTCAAGCAGATCACCAATGGCGGGGCGCATATGTCGATGGACGCGCTCGGCCACCCGACCACCTCCTTCAACTCGATCTCAAACCTGCGCCGTCGCGGCCGCCACGTTCAGGTCGGGCTGATGCTGGGCGAGCATGCCCGCCCGCAGGTGCCGATGGACAAGGTAATAGCCTTCGAGCTCGAGATCCTCGGCAGCCACGGCATGCAGGCCTACCGCTATTCCGCGATGATGGAGATGATCCGCACCGGCAAGCTGAAGCCCGAATTGCTGGTCGGCAAGAAGATCAGTCTCGAAGAGGCGCCGGCCGCGCTGATGGCGATGGGCGGCTTCGAGGGCATCGGCATTGGGGTGGTGACGAAGTTCTGAGCAATTCCAGGAAAAGTGTGAAACGGTTTTCCGTCCGGAATTGCGTCAAAACAAATCCGTAGGCGCTTTACCGCGCGAACTTCTTCGCCCCGAACACGCAGGCCACGACGCCGAGCGTGACGACCACCATCATCGGGCTGACCTTTTCGTGCAGCAGACTCGCCGCCAGCGCCAGGCCGAAGAAGGGCTGCAGCAGCTGCAGCTGCCCGACGGCGGCGATGCCGCCTTGTGCCAGGCCGCGATACCAGAACACGAAACCGATCAGCATGCTGAACAGCGAGACATAGCCGAGACCGATCCAGGCGCTCGAACCGATGGCGGCGAAGGATGGCGGCAGTGTCGCGAAGCTCAACGCCAGCATCACCGGCAGCGACAGCGCCAAGGCCCAGCAGATCACCTGCCAGCCGCCGAGCTTGCGCGACAGCTTGGCGCCTTCCGCATAGCCCAGACCGCAGACGATGATGGCGCCGAGCATCAGGCCGTCGCCGACCGGCGACGCGGTCACGCCTTGCGCCAGAGCGAAGCCCGCCACTAAAGCGCTTCCCAGGCACGAGAACAGCCAGAAAGCCGGGCGCGGACGGTCGCCGCCGCGCAACACGCCGAAGATCGCAGTCGCCAGCGGCAGCAGGCCGACGAAGATGATGGAATGCGCCGAGGTGACATGTTTCAGCGCCAGCGCCGTCAGCAACGGGAAGCCGACCACGACACCCAGCGCCACGACGACGAGCGAGATCAAGTCGCTGCGCTCCGGACGCTTCTCGCGAAACAGCAGCAGCATCGCAATCCCGAGCAGACCGGCAATCGCCGCCCGGGCCGCCGTCAGGAAGGTCGGGTCGAAATCCATCACCGCCACCCGCGTCGCCGGCAGCGATCCGCTGAAGATCAGCACACCGATGAAGCCGCTGAGCCAGCCGTCAAAACTCTTTTCCATCATATGCTCCGTTTGCGCTTTCGTACCGGTGCGGGCCATGGTGTTGCCAGAGACAATGAGGTACAATTCTACAAAACTGTAATGGTCGGCAGGGAAGTACAGATGGACGCATCAGGCCCAAATGGAAGCGGCGCCACCCTTGTCGAAACCGTCATGGCGGCAATCCGCCAGCGCATCGCGGCGCGCACGCTGACGCCCGGAGCCCGTCTGCCGTCGATACGGGCCATGGCCAGATCCATGCAGCTTTCAAAATCGACCGTGGTCGAAGCCTATGAGCGCCTCGCGGCGGAAGGCACGATCCGTTCGCGGCCTGGCTCCGGCTTCTACGCCGCCGGCCAGCTCGCGCCATTGTCGCTCGCCGAAATCGGCCCACGGCTGGACCGAGCCGTCGACCCGCTCTGGGTGTCGCGGCAATCGCTCGAAGCCGGCGAGGAGATGCTGAAACCCGGCTGCGGCTGGCTGCCGGCGTCCTGGATGCCGCAGGCCGCCTTGCGCCGGGCGCTGCGCAGCGCAGCCCGCGCCGACGACGTGACGCTTGCGGACTATGGCACGCCGTTCGGTCTGCCGCCGCTGCGCCAGTTGCTGGCAAGGCGCATGGCCGACCATGGCGTCGAGGCCTCGCCGGACCAGATCATGCTGACCGACTGCGGCACCCAGGCGATCGACCTTCTGTGCCGCTTCCTCATCGAGCCCGGCGATGCGGTCCTGGTCGACGATCCCTGCTATTTCAACTTCCATGCGCTGCTGCGCGCACATCAGGCCAAGGTTGTCGGCGTGCCTTACACGCCTTCGGGGCCGGACATCGAGCTTTTCGCCGAGGCGCTCGCCGAGCACCGGCCACGCCTCTACATCACCAATTCCGGCATCCACAACCCGACCGGCGCGATCCTGTCGCCGGTCATCGCGCATCGGCTCCTGAAGCTCGCCGACCAGGCGGACCTCACCATTGTCGAGGACGATATCTTCGCCGACTTCGAGCATAGCCCTGCTCCGAGGCTCGCGGCCTTCGACGGGCTGCAGCGCGTCGTCCAGATCGGCTCCTTCTCCAAGACGCTGTCGGCCTCGGTGCGCTGCGGTTTCATCGCCGCGCCACCCGACTGGATTGAGGGCCTGACTGATCTCAAGATTGCCACGACATTCGGCGGCACCCGGCTGGCGGCCGAACTGGTGCTGACCCTGTTGAAGGACGGAAGCTACCGCAAGCATGTCGAGCAGCTGCGCACGCGCCTGTCGCGCGCCATGGCCGAGACCGCCGGCAGGCTGAAGGCGATGGGCATCGTGCCTTGGATCGACCAGCCTGCAGGCATGTTTCTCTGGTGCCGCCTGCCCGACGGCATCGACGCCGCCGACGTCGCACGCCATGCGCTTTCGGACAATGTCGTGCTGGCGCCCGGCAACGCCTTCAGCCTCTCGCACACCGCCGGCCACTTCATGCGCTTCAACGTGGCGCAATGCGAAGACCAGCGCATTTTTAGGGCCCTTGACAAAGCGATGGCGGCATCCCGCCGCAAGGCGGCGTAGCGCGACTGTCGATTGCCCAAGCGATCTCGCGGGCTCAATCCGGATGCCGGTTGCGCTTGCCTCCCGCCCTCCGGTCCTCGACAATTGACAGGCCTGGTCGCGCAAGGCATGGATAAACAGACCTGTCTCACTACCGCTGCTATCATGACCAAACCGACCAAAACCGACAAGCGCCAGCACATCGTTAAAACCGCCTATGCGTTGTTCAAGCGCGTGGGCTTTCACGCCACTGGTATCGATCGCATCATCGCCGAAGCCGACGTGGCCAAGATGACGATGTACCGGCACTTTCCCAGCAAGGATGATTTGATGGTCGAGGTCCTGTCATACCGTGCGGAGCGCTTCGAGCATCAACTCGACCGTCTCGCAGAACAGGCGGCCACGCCCGAACGGAAAATCAGCATAATCTTCGACTGGTACGGTCGCTGGTTCCACAGCGCCGACTTCCACGGCTGCCTGTTTGCGCATGCCCTGGCCGAGTTCGGCGATCCGGCGCACCCGGTGTTCCAGGCCGCCGCCAGGCAGAAGAACGATCTCAAGCGGCGGATGCGGCTGATCCTCGAAGAAATGATGCCCCCCGAAGAGGCCGACAGCATTTCCGCTGCCCTGCTGATGCTGATCGAAGGCGCGACGCTGATGGCCCGGATGGGGCAGCCAGACTTGGCCATTCGCGACGCCCGCAAGGCGGCAATGGCCATCCTCGCCGCGCGGGGGAGACCGCAATGAGCGCGACAGTCATCGGCCTGGCATTGTTCGCCGCGATCCTGCACGCCAGTTGGAATGCCTTCTTGCGAACCGGCAGCGACAGGCTGTGGACCGTCACGGTCATGAGCTTCTCGGCAACGATCGCCGCCGTTCCGCTGGCGCTCTTTCATCCCCTGCCGGTGTCATCGGCCTGGCCCTATATCGTTCTCTCGGCATGCCTTCAGGTCGGCTACAGCCTCTTTCTGGTGGCAGCCTACCGTTACGGTGAATTGGGGCAGGTCTACCCGATCGTTCGCGGCTCGGTGCCGCTCCTGGTAGCGATTGGCGGTTTCGTTCTGGCGGGCGAGCGCCTGAGCACGCTTCAGACCCTTGGCGTCGTTCTTGCCGCGCTCGGCATCATGAGCCTTTCGCTTGGCAAGGGGCGCGCGGCAACCACATCGATCCTCTATGCCCTGGCGACCGGCGCGATCATCGCCGCCTATGCGACAGTCGATGCCATCGGCGTCCGATCGGCGGGAAGCTCAGGCGCCTACACGGCCTGGGTCCTGTTGGTCTACGGCGCGCTGCTGCCGGTCACCTTCATTCTCTGCCGCGGCAAGCTCACCGTGGACTTTCGTTCGCCCGACGCGCTGAAGGCGCTTGGCGGCGGGATTTTCGCCCTGATTGCCTATGGCGCCGTGGTTGCGGCCTTCGCGCTCGGGCCGGCCGGTCCGATCACGGCCATCCGCGAGACGAGCGTGGTTTTCGCGGCGCTGATTGGACGGCTTTTCCTGGGAGAACCGCTGACGCCGAAGCGCATTGCGGCCTGCGGCGTTGTCGCGCTAGGCGCGATCTGCCTTGGCTATCATGGATGACTACGGCCGAGAGGGTGTTTCGAAATTCGCTCTGGCGATGTCCGCCGGAGTAGAATTTCCAAAAGGCCTCTAAGCGCCTGCCCGTTTGCGGCGCTCATACATCATCACCAGCGTCTCGGCGGTCAGCGCCGGCTTCTGCTCACCTTCGATCTCGACGGTGTTGGCGGCCTTCATCAGATACTGGCCGGGGCCGCGATCTTCCATGGAAAGCAGTGTGGTGCGCAGCCTGATGCGCGCCCCGGCCTTGACCGGCGCCAGGAAGCGCACCTTGTCGAACCCGTAATTGAAGGCGGCCTGGGTGTTTTCCGGCACGATGCCCATCTCCAGCGCCAGCGCGCCGATGATCGACAAGGTCAGATAGCCATGCGCGATCGTGGTGCGGAATGGGCTCTGCCGTTTCGCCCTTTCCGGATCGACATGGATCCACTGGTGGTCGCCCGTGCACTCGGCGAACTGGTCGATGCGCTGCTGGTCGACCGTCGTCCAGTCGGACACGCCGAGCTCCTGCCCGGACATCATGCGCAACTGCTCGAAGGTCGGCGGCGTTCTCGGCCGTGTTTCCGTCATTCCGGCTTTCCCATCACTCTTGCTGTCTCCCGACCATGAAGCGGCGGCCTCTGTCAATTCGCCGCCCCGCGATTTTCGCCGGTAGAGTTGATGCTTTGGGGCAGGCCGAGAACGCTCGGACGCCTGCGCCGGTTGCATCGCATGTCGGTCGGTGATGGGTCCGAAATCGCCAGGTAGCCTATTTCTTTTCGTAGCCGGCGCGGATTTCCGCCATCGCATCCCGGATCCGGTCGCGCAGGATCTCGACCGATTCGGTGCTGGATTTGCGCACAAGGTCGGCCACTTCGCTGGCATTCTTCAGCGTCGTCTCGAACGACCTGCGGGCAAACTCCGCCTGCTTGCTCATCAGGTCCTGCGGATTGCCGGGCGTCTGATAGTTCTGCGCCATCCGCGTGATCTCATGCAGGGCATTCTGGACCATCTCATGCTGCCTCGCCAGCACCGAGGATGCGCCGGCCGCACTTGCCCTCGCCGATTTTTCCAGGGCTTCGAGGTTCTTGCGGTGATGGTCGAGGATCGCCTGGACGTCGACATTCGGTAGCTTGAGGTCGCGGCCGAACCTGCTGAACATGTCGAGGAACGAGTCCGGTTCCGGTTGTCTTGCCATGCTCTGCCTCCCTGCCGGCCGCCATAGGGCGCCCTTGAACGAGAATAGTGCTCCGTGGGCCGGCGTCAATTGACGAGGAATAGCCGCTCCGCCGTATGGAGCGCCAGCCCGGCAAGCCCGCCGACGATCATGCCATTGAAGCGGATATATTGCAGGTCCCTGCCGATGTTCAGCTCGATCAGCCGCGTCAGTTGCGCCAGGTCCCAGCGCTTGACCTGGTCGGCGATGAATGTCGACACCCCGCTCTTCTGGCTCTCGACGAACGAAGCCAGCGCCACGACAAAACCCTGGTTCATATCGGCCCTGATCTGGGCGTCGTCGGCCAGATGCCTGCCGATTTCGACGAACATGTTGGCGAGGTGCTCGCGGATCGTCGAATTCGGCGCATTGACGTCCTGCTCGATGAACAGGCGCAGGCTTGTCCATGCATCGCCGGCCAGCGCCCGCACCTCCGGACGTCCGAGGAAATCGCGCTTCAGCTTCTCGGCGCGCCTTGCATATTGCTTCGAGGTCCTGAGCCGCTCGATGAAGCCAAGTACGAAGCCGTCGAATTCGGCACGCATCGGATGGTTGGGATCGGACCGCACCTCATCGAGCAGCGAGCCTGCCGAAGCGACGATCTTCTTCAAGAGATAGGCGTCGGCGCGAAACAGGTTGAACAGCGACGGCAGTTCCTCGCGGATCTTTTCACGCATCGTCGCCAGCGCCTGCTCGTCGTTGAGGAAACGCCCGACGACCCGGATGAATTCGTCGAAAAGCTTCTGGTGGCGACGATCGTCGGTCAGCGCCGACAAAAGATCGGCCGCGAGCGGCGCCAGCGGCACCTTCTCGATCTGCTCCAGCATGCGGCTGGTGACGAAGTCACGGAGGCCTGATTGTTCCACCGCCGTCAATGTCTGCGGCACCAGGCGTACGACGAATCGCGACAGATCGGAGGCGCGTTCGGCGTCGGCCAGCCAGTCGGCGACCAAAGCGGCGAAATCGACGTCGGTGAGCTTCTCGCGCACCGGCTCCGGCGCCAGGAAATTGGCCTCGATGAAGCGGCCGAGATTATCGGCGATCCGGTGCTGGTTCTCCGGAATGATGGCCGTGTGCGGGATCGGCAGCCCGAGCGGCCGCCGGAACAGCGCCACCACGGCATACCAGTCGGCGAGGCCGCCGATGGTCGCCGCCTCGGCGAAGGCCGCGACGAAGCCGAGCCACGGATGGCCGCCCTCGAAGGACTTGGCGAGCGCAAAGACGAGGATGCACAGCGCGAGCGCCGCGGCGGCGACGAACTTGGTCCGCCGCAAGGCCGAGAGCTTCGCCTTGGCATCGGCGTCGAATCGAACCGGCGCGGGGGCCGAAGCTGACTGTGACATGGAAAAGGCCGTTTCCTGTTTGCACCCGCTTCTATCTAGTGTCCGCGCCGGCAAAACGCTCGTTCGAAGCGCGGGAGCACGATATGCGCCGGCATGCACAAAAAGTTGACACGATTATTCAGCTATGTGCCGGTCCAGTCTGGAATTGTTCCAAACTATGGGCCATATTCGGCTTCAAGCTAATATTTCGCGAGGATATCATGCGGCTCACGCGCCAGACCAATTATGCGATGCGCATCCTGATGTATTGCGCCGCTAACACCGAAAGGCTGAGCCGCATCCCCGAGATCGCCGCCGCCTATTCGGTGTCCGAGTTGTTCCTCTTCAAGATCCTGCAGCCGCTGGTCGAGGCCGGCCTGGTCGAGACCGTGCGCGGCCGCAACGGCGGGGTGCGGCTCGGCCGCTCGGCGGAACAGATCAACCTGTTCGACGTCGTGCGCGTCACCGAAGAGAGTTTCGCCATGGCCGAATGCTTCGAGAACGACGCAGCCGAATGCCCGCTGGTCGACAGTTGCGCCCTGAATTCGGCGCTGCGCGAGGCGCTCAACGCCTTCTTCGCCGTGCTTTCCCGCTATACGATCGCCGACCTCGTCGCCGCGCGCCCGAATGTGCGCAGCCTGCTCGGCATCGACCTTCTCGAGCAGCGCGCCCCAGCGGCGTGATCGGGCCCTGGCGGCTTGGTTCTCGAGGAAGGCTCGTCAACTTCGTCATCCACGGGCAGAGCGGGAGCGAAGCGGACGCGGCGACCCGAGGATCCATTCCGTTACATCGAACAAAGAATACAGCGATCCAGAAGAGGCACTGGCTCTTTAGGGTCGCTATTTCTGCATCGTCGCGGCGCACGAAGGTCACGGAATGGATTCTAGGGTCTGCGCGCGTCGCTGCGCTCCTTGCTCCGCCCTAGAATGACGAAGTCATGAGCGATGGCGCCCCTCTCGCCGCCAAGCCTACGCCGCCGATTGCGGCAGCACGAACGGCATGTTCGCGGCAGGCAGTGCGCCGACCGTCAAGCGGCAGTCGAACACCCTTTCGATCAGCTCGTCATTGAGCACGTCCGTCGGCGACCCCGCGGCGGCCAGCTGGCCGCCATGCAGCACGAAAATCCGGTCGGCATACATAGCCGTCAGATTGAGGTCGTGCAGGATCGCTACCACGCCGCCGCCGCGCCGGGCAAAATCGCGCGCGATGTCCATGATGATGAGCTGGTGCTTGATGTCGAGGCTGGAGACCGGCTCGTCGAGGAACAGATAGCGCGGCCGCCCTTCGAGCATCGGTGCCCAAACCTGGCAGAGCACGCGGGCAAGCTGCACGCGCTGCTGTTCGCCGCCGGAAAGTTCCTGGTAGAAACGGCCGGCAAAACCGTCGAGATCGACACGCGCCAGCGCCCGTTCGGGCAAACGCGCATCCTCGCCGGGCAGCACGCCGGAGCGTCCGCCGATCAGGCCGAGGCGCACGATCTCGCGCACGGTGAACGGGAAGGACAGCGTCGTGGCCTGCGGCAGCACCGCGCGCAGCGTGGCTGCCTCGACCGGCTTCATGACCGACAGGTCGCAGCCGTTGAGGGTGACGGTGCCGCCATAGGCGAGCTCGCCCGTCAGCGCCTTGAGCAAAGTCGTCTTGCCGGATCCGTTTGGCCCGACGATGGCTGTCACCTCGCCGGGCCGCGCCGCGAAATCGACATGCGAAACGATGCGCTTGCCGCCGATCGCCACCGAAATGTCGCGCGCTTGGATCATGGCGAACTCATAGATCAACGACGCCGCGCTTGCGCAGCAGGATCCAAAGGAAGAACGGCGCGCCGGCGACCGAGGTGACGATGCCGATCGGCAGTTCGGCGGGCGCGACGATGGTGCGGGCGACCGCGTCGGCGATGAGAAGCAGTGATGCGCCGAGCAGGGCCGAGGCCGGCAGCAGATAACGGTTGTCCGGCCCGATCGCCAGCCGCAGGACATGCGGCACGACAATGCCGATGAACCCGATGCCGCCGCTGACCGCGACCGAAGCGCCGACCGCCGCCGACACCGCGACAACAGCCGTGTATTTCAGCCGCTGCACCGCAATGCCGAGATGGCCCGCGGTCGCTTCGCCCAGCGCCAGCGCGTTGAGGCCGCGCGACAGGAACGGCGTCGCCGATAGCGCCAGCGCGATCACCGGACCCACGGTGCCGATCTTCGGCCATGTCGCGCCGGCAAGCGAGCCGAGCTGCCAGAACGTCAGGTCGCGCAGCTGCCGGTCGTCGGCCATGAAGATGAGGATGCCCGTCGCCGCCATAGCAAGAGCGCTGATGGCGATGCCGGCAAGCAGCATCGTCGCGACCGACGTCCGTCCCTGGCGCGTGGCGATGGCGTAAAGCAGCAATGTCACCGCGAGCCCGCCGAAGAATGCCGCGAGCGGCAAAGCGAGCGTGCCCAGCGCAAGCGTGACGGGCGCAAGCCAGGTCGTGCCGACCACGATGATCGCCACCGCACCGAGACTGGAGCCGGCGGAGACGCCGATCAGGCCGGGATCGGCAAGCGGGTTGCGGAACAGCCCCTGCATCACCGCGCCGCAAACAGCCAGCGCCGCGCCAATCAGCACGCCGAGCAGCACGCGCGGCATGCGGATATCATAGACGATCAACTGGTCACGCGCGGCCAACGCCGCGTCGGCAGGCATGGTGCCCGTAAACCAGCCGCGGATGACGCGGACTGCGGAGGCGTCGGAGGCCCCCGATGTCAGCGACAGGAATACGGAAAGGGCCAGCGCCAGGCACAAGAGCGCTATGACGAACCTTGCCCGGGCCGAGCGGTCGCCATCGGCCGCCATCATCCTGCCCGCGCCGGCAATGGACTGTTCGGCCATCGCCACTCAGTCCGCGACCTGGTTGCCATAAAGCGAAACGGCAAGATCATGGATGGCTTCGGCCGTGCGCGGCCCGAAGCCGAGCAGGTAGCCGCCCCCCATGCTGATCATCTTGCGGTCGGCGCCCGCCGGTGTTGAAGCGACGGCAGGGTTGGCGAACAGCTCCTCTTCTGAGATCGGCGGTCCGCCGCCCTTCATCGTCAGGATGACGTCCGGCCTGGCGCTGACGATCGCCTCGTCGGTCATCGACTTGTAGCCGGAAAAACCCTCGACCGCATTGACCGCGCCGGCCAGCTTGACGATGCCGTCGGCCGCCGTGTCGCTGCCGGCGGCAAGGATCTTGCCGCCCTGCGTCGACAGCACGAACAGCACGCGCTTGCGATCTTTGATCGCAGCCGTCTGCTTTTCGGCCGCCGTCAGCTTCGCGTCGGTCTCGGCGGCGAGCTTCTCCGCCTTGGCCTCGACCCCTAGCGCTTTTCCCACGACGCGGATCTTTTCGAGAATGCCCTCATGATTGTAGTGGTCCGGCACCTCGACGAAAGGCACGCTCGACTTCTTCAGCACGTCGACCGCCTCCTTCGGGCCGCTGCCCTGCAGCGCCAGGATTCCGGTCGGATTGACAGACAGGACGCCCTCTGGCGACAGCGCGCGCATATAGCCGACATCCGGCAGCTTCGCCGCCGCCTCGGGATAGCTGCTGGTCGAGTCGCGGGCAACGAGGCGGCCTTCCTCGCCGAGCGCATAGACGATCTCGGTGATCGAGCCGCCTATGGAGACGATCCGCGAGCTGTCCGAAAAGACTGTCATGCCTTCGTCCGCCTTGGCCGGCAGTAGGGCGACGGTAAGCAGGACGCCGAGCATCGGCGCGAGCGCTGCGCGGAACCTGAGAACAAAGCGCATTGGGTGCTACCTCATGCAGCGGTCGGATTGGGAATGCGGGGCAGGTTCTCGGCGAGAAAACGCCAGTCTTCCCGCTCGCCTTCGCCTTCATGGCGCTTGCCGAAGAACTGGATGATCATGCCGCCATTGGCGTCATAGGCCTCCAGCGAGGTGACATGGCCATCCTTGGTGGGTTTGCGCACCGCCCAGACTTCGCGGATGTGGTCGGTCCTCAGATGCAGATGGAAAGTCTCATCGAGCACGTTGAGCCACGGGCCCATCGGCTTGACCGATTTGATCGGGCCGGAATGGATCTGGATGCAACCGCGGTTGCCGACGAAGCACATGATCGGCATCTCGCCTGCCGCAGCGTGGTGCAACATGGCGCTGACCGCATCATTGTCGAGCAGCCAGGCATAGTCCTGGCCCACCATGCGCACGGCCTCGCGGCGGCTGAGCTTCAGCGTCTTCAGCATGCCGAAGAACTGATGCACGTCGGTAAGCCGGCTCCAGCGGTCGCGCAGATCGCCGATCGAGGCAGCCGCGCCCTGCCCTTCATCCTCTCCTTCCGCGGCGCGTGGGAGGATCGCGACGGTCGGTTCCTGGTTCGACGATTCGAGGCTCGCCACCAATTTCTGGTAAGCGTAGAGATTGGATGCGGGCTTCAGATGCACCTTGTGCACTGCCTCGCCCGCCGCGTCGAAGAACTGCAGGCTGCGTCGGATCTCGCCGCCGTCGCGCTTTTCGACGGCAAAGCCATGCGCCCAGGCCTTCGGGAAGATGCGCAGGTCGATGTTCTCGCCAAGCACCATGGCGTTGTGGTTGCCGGTGACGACCTTGTCGTAGACGCCGATCTTCTCGTGCACAGCGCTTTCGTTCCGGGTCAGCGCCATCACCTCGCCGACCGCCTCGAGGCCGGTCAAAAGGTCGTTGACGCGCGGCTCGACACGGACAGTGCCGAAGCCGCAGTGCGCTGCAACCAGTTCCGCTTCCGAAATGCCCAGTTGCGCCGAGAGATCGCGCTCCCGCATTTTCGGATTTTCTTCTCGCGCCCGCCGGATTTCCTCCGGCGATGGCTTCACGCGCTGGTCCATTTCGTCCACCTGTATCGTCTGATCTCTGCTCGTCTGCCGCCCGCCGGTTCCGATCACTTGTTGAGGATCAGCTTGCCCTGGCGGGTGATCTTCAGGCGGTAGAGCGCGCCGTGATGCTCGATGCCGATCTCGTGCTCGCCCTGGAACAGCGTGTTGCTGGAGAGCGTCCTCACCGCCAACGGTACCCTTTCGTAATGCATCTGCGTGTCTTCCGGGCGGCGGACGCGATAGCGGAAATCGTTGGGATTGTGCGTGTTCATCGGGTCGGTCCTTTCCTCTGACGGCCACCTTGGCCGCAGCCTCATAAAATGGCGATTCAATTCTTGACTATAATGATCATGTTTACTAGTCGTGCATTACCGGAGTAAATGAGTCAAGATTTAAGACGCCGGATGTGATCAAAAATGCGAGCGAGCCACCGGCCAGCCAGCTGCGAGCCTGAAATCTGGGAGTTGGGGCATGGGGTTGGTGACTTGGGGACGGACGGGCCTGGCGCGCGACAGCGCGGATCCCGGCTTCCGATCGATGGTAAGCGGCATTGCCGTCTTGATGGCCGGAGCGGCGGCGATCGCGCTCAGCGCGCACGCCGCCAAAGCGCAGCAAGCCGCGCAGCCGGTCAACCAGCAGCAGGCCGATCAGAAAAAGAACGCTGACGAGAAGGCCGCGACCGAAGGGACGCTTCTCGACAAGATCCTCGTCATCAGCCGCACGGGCGAAACGGCGATCCAGTCGCTGGCTTCCGCCAGCCATGTCGACCAGGAGCAGCTCGACCGCCGCATGGCGACGACGCCGAACGAGATGCTGCTCGGCGTACCCGGTGTCACCGTGCAGGCCGACGCGCGCCGCGTCAGTTCCAGCATCAACATCCGCGGATTGCAGGATTTCGGCCGTGTCGCGGTGATCGTCGACGGCGCAAGGCAGGATTTCCAGCGCTCGGACCATGGCACGCAGTCGACCTTCTATGTCGATCCCGAGCTGATCAAATCCGTCGACGTCATCCGCGGCCCGACCGCCAACACCTATGGCTCCGGCGCCATTGGTGGCGTCGTCTTCTTCGACACAAAGGACGCGGCGGATTTCCTCAAGCCGGAAGAGACCTGGGCCGGATCACTGACCGGGCGCTATGACAGCAACGGCAAGGGCTGGACCACCAGCGCCACCGGCGCCTACAAGATCAACGAGAACTGGGATGTTCTCGGCAACATCGTCTACCGCGACTACGACAACTATAAGAACGGCGGCGGCGACACCGTTGCCGGCACCGGTTTCAATGTGCTGAGCGGCCTGCTCAAAACCACCATACGCCCGACCGAAAACAGCGAATTGAAGCTCGGCTGGGTTGGCTCCAAGGACGGCTGGACCGAGACCAGCGGCGGCGTGCCGGCGAATGACGTCGACCTCAAGTCGAACGCTTTCACAGCTCGCTACAACATCACCGACGATGTCAGGAGCTGGCTCGACCTCCACATCAACGCCTCCTACAACAGAACCAATCTCGACCTGACGACGCTTACCGCGCAGAACCGCTTCGATCCGGTCACCGGCCTGCCCGTGCTGCTGCCCGCCGGCTCGCTGTCCACCTTCGATGTCGGCACGACCGGCATCGACATCTGGAACACGTCGCGCTTCGAGACGGCGAGCGTCGCCCACGAACTGACCTATGGCGGTGACCGGGTCGGCGACGACGTCGATACCGGCGGCACGGCCGGCGGCGACTCCTTCTACACGCCGTCGGGCAAGCGCAACGTCTCCGGCGCCTACATCCAGGACAAGCTGACTTGGGAGTGGCTCGAGGTCATTGGCGGCCTACGCTACGACCATTACAGCCTGGAGGACGACACGAATGAGACCTCCGGCGACCGGGTCTCGCCGCGCATCACGGTCGGCGTCTCGCCCTTCGAAAGCGCCGGTCTCGCCGGCCTGCAATTCTACGGCACCTATGCCGAGGGTTATCGCTCCCCCTCGCTTACCGAGACGCTGATCAGCGGCAACCATCCGGCCGGCGTCAGCTTCCCGTTCCTGCCCAATCCGAACCTCAAGCCCGAGACCGGCAAGACCGTCGAGTTCGGCGTCAACTACCAGCAGAACGACATCATCGAGGGCGGCGACGCGCTGCGGCTCAAGGCAGCCTACTTCCACAACAATGTCGACGATTATATCGACGGCGTGACGCTCTCGCCCTTCGATCCGACCAGCGGTTGCCCGTTCGGCCCGGGCATTCCGATCTGCTTCCAGTACCAGAACTTCGCCAAGGCCAAGATCAATGGCTTCGAGCTGGAAAGCGTCTACGACGCCGGCTGGGGCTATGCCGGCCTGTCGGCCTCCATCATCGATGGCCACACCATCTCCTATGAAGGCGAGCGCGCCGACCTCGCGACCATCCCCTCCTCGCAGGTGACGGCCCAGCTCGGCCTGCGCTTCCTCCAGGACAAGCTGACCGTCGGCGGCGAGGTCCAGTACAACGGCAAGCCCAAGGGCAATCCGGTTGCCAAGGATTTTACGCTGGTCAACGCCTTCGCCAGCTACCAGGCGACGGATAATCTCAAGCTCGACTTCCGCGCCGACAATCTCTTCGACGTCAAATACACCAATCCGCTCAACGGAAGCACCACCGCCGTCCTCTACGAGCCCGGCGTCACCCTGAAGCTGGCGGCAACCATGCGTTTTGGGGGCTGAGGAATGAAAAGCTTGACGGCATCGTTTGGCCTGCTGACCTCGGCGCTGGCGATGTCGCTCGGCCTGGCGCCGGCGTGGGCCCAGTCTGCGCCGACTCCGGCCCGAGGCGCTTTCGGCGTATAGGGATGGGATTGCATCCGGCCATTCCGCATGGCGCCGTGGCGTGGCCTGCTTCCGATCCACCGCCATGGGCGGCAACCGATCTTGATTTGACAATTCCTTCTCGCGTGCGGCAGGTCTCGGCGCGAGACATGCAGGACATCAATCACCCTTCCGATGCAGGCAATGAACCGGCGATCAAGCCGGACGCGCCGCTCATGCAGACGCGGCAATCCGCGGGAGACCGCAGGTGGGCAGTGGCGATCATCGCCTCCGGCCTGCTCCATGGCGCCGCCGCGGCGGCGTTCCTGATCGCACCCGCGGGGACATTCGATCCTGCAGACGCGATCAGGGCCGAGGGCACCGACCAGTCCGGCACCAACGTCATCGGCAGCGCCTTGGACGACCAGGCTTCCGGCGCGGTGGATGTTACGCTGGTGCCGGATCCGCAGCCGGTGAAACGCCAGTCTGTCCAGCCCGTTCCGCCGGCCGAGGCGCCGCAGCCGGCAAGTGAGCAAGTGGAGCGCCAGCCTCCGCCGGAAGCCGTCAAGGAACAGGCCTCTACACCAGATATCCTGGCGGCCGCCGCACCGCGCCAGGATGATCAGAGCGTCCCCACGGGCAGCAAGCCGACGCCCGCGATCGAGCCGCAAAGCACACAAGCGCCCCCTGCCGAGCCTGAGCAGTCGCCGGCCCCGAGCGCGACATCGAGCGCATCAGCCGCGC
The DNA here is from genome assembly GCF_020165215.1 of Mesorhizobium sp. CA15. NCBI lineage: Bacteria > Pseudomonadati > Pseudomonadota > Alphaproteobacteria > Hyphomicrobiales > Phyllobacteriaceae > Mesorhizobium > Mesorhizobium sp. CA15. The sequence continues at coordinate 139,871 of NZ_JAIUHQ010000010.1, read as the reverse complement.
CGGCGCGGCCAAGCGAAACCGTTGAACCGCGAGGCACGGCGGATGGCGATACGCGCGACGCGCCGGTCGTCGCCAGCAAGGGCAAGAAACACGCCGCCGGCAATGCTCTGGAATCCCGCTACAGTGGTGAAATCCAGAAGAAGCTTGCCCGCGCCAACCGTCGCGTTTCCAAATCGATCCAGGCCAAGGCTCGCAACAATGCCAGGGTGGTTTTCGTCGTCGCGGCCGACGGCAGCGTCAGCGACCTGCAGCTCGCCGAAAGTTCAGGATCCGCCGAGCTCGATCAGTTCGCCTTGACGCTGGTGCGCAAACAGGCACCGTTCCCTCCCATTCCACCCGAGACCGGAAAATCGAGCTGGGTGTTCAAGGCGCGGATCGGCCCTTTTTAAAACTTTCGCCATCTCAAGAATTCGTGCATTTCGAAAGGAAACCAATGTATATCGCCATGAACCGCTTCAAGGTCCAGAACGGCTCGGAAGAAGCCTTCGAGAATGTCTGGAAGAACCGTGATTCAAGCCTCTCCGGAATGCAGGGTTTCAGGGAATTCCACCTGCTGCGCGGCCCGGTCAACGAGACCGAGGGCTACACGCTGTTCGCCTCGCACACGGTCTGGGCAAGCCAGGAGGATTTCGTCGCCTGGACGAAATCGGAGAACTTCCGCGCCGCCCATCGCAATGCCGGCGGCTCGAAGGTGCACTATCTGGGCCACCCGCAGTTCGAAGGCTTTTCGGTAGTCGAAGGCGCCTGAACATGCCTTTGCCAACGAGACTGTTTCGCGCCAGCTAGTTCCTCGACACAGGGATTCTCAAAGTTGTCGGCGGGTCAACCTCGTCATCCCAGGGCGAAGCAGCCGCGAAGCGGCGTCGCGGAGACCCTGGGATCCATTCCGTGACCTTATCGACGGGTGCAGCGCAGCAGAATTCTGCACCGCTGCAACGCTCATATGTAACGGAATGGATCCTCGGGTCAACGCTCGTCGCTTCGCTCCTTGCTCCGCCCGTGGATGACGATCGCGATGAGCGTTCCGGCCAATCGCCAAGGCATGTAACTGCCTACGCAGACATAGCCGACTGGCCAAAATCGCCGTGCTGGGGAACTATGCCGCCGCCAGCAAACTGGCATTGCCGCCCGCCGCCGTGGTGTCGACGCAGACCGCGCGTTCATGCGCGTAGGCCGCCGGGTTCAGCACCTCGCTGACCAGCGGCACGATCGGCCCGGCGCGCTCGGCAATCACCTTGCGCACGATCCGCGCCGCCTCCGGCGTGCCGGAAAAAGCGACGACATCGACCCGCAGCGAACGCGCCTCGACCGGATCGGGCCGGCCGTCGATCGCCGCGAGTGGCAGGCCCTTGCCGGTCAGCGCCGACAGCGCCGCTGGCGCGCCCGGCGCCACCGCCAGAACCGCATTGCCGGCCGCAAGCGCCTGGATCGTCTGGGCCAGCAGCGTCTCGGCATCCGGGCCTAGACACAGCACTCGGCCACGCGGTGCCAGCGACAGTGTGTTGGCCTCGCCGGTGGGCCCGGGCAGGTCGACCTGGCCGAAATCGAGGCTGGCAGCGGCAGCGATCGCCGCCGCGCCCTTGCCGCGCAGATGCTTGCGCAGAATTGCAACGCGATCCGGCCGCGTCGACCACCCGCCCAGCGCCGGATCCGGCAGATTGTCGGCAAGCTCGGTCGCGGTCACCTTGTGGCCCTCGCCAAGCTCGGTGCCGGCCTCAGGCCCCTTGCGGAACCGGCGCAGATAATGGGGTCCTCCGGCCTTCGGGCCGGTGCCCGAAAGCCCCTCGCCGCCGAAGGGCTGCGAGCCGACGACGGCGCCGATCTGGTTGCGGTTGACATAGATGTTGCCGGCATGGATGCCGTCGACGAAATGCTGGACGCGGCCTTCGATGCGCGTGTGCAGACCGAAGGTCAGCCCATAGCCCTTGCGGTTGATGGCGGCAATCACCGCGTCGATCTCGTCGGCATCGAAGGTCGCAACATGCAGCACCGGTCCGAACACCTCGCGCTCCATTTCCTCGATGCCTTTGACGCGGAACACATGCGGCGCCACGAAACGGCCGGTTGCCGGCGCTTCCAATCTCGCGATCAGCCTGCCTTCCAGCCCCTTCTTCTTGCAATAATCGCTGATCGACGCTTGCGCCTCATCGTCGATGACGGGGCCGACATCGGTCGAGATGGCCCAGGGATTGCCGACATTGAGCGCTTCCATCGCGCCCTTCAGCATTTCCAGCATCTTCTTCTCGACGTCCTTCTGGACGTAGAGCACGCGCAGCGCCGAGCAGCGCTGGCCGGCGCTCTGGAAGGCGGAGGCGAGGATGTCGCGCACCGCTTGTTCCGGCAGCGCGGTGGAATCGACGATCATCGCATTCAGGCCGCCGGTCTCGGCGATCAGCATCGCATCGGGCGCCGCGGTCTCGGCCAGTTGCTTCTCGATCAGCTTGGCGACCTCGGTCGAGCCGGTGAAGCAGACGCCGGCAATGCGCGGGTCGGCCGTCAGCGGCGCACCGACCGAGGCGCCATCGCCCGGCAAAAGCTGAATGACGTCTTCCGGCACGCCGGCCTCGCGAAGCATTTCCACGGCGCGGAAGGCGATTAGCGGCGTCTGCTCCGCCGGCTTCGCGATCACCGAATTGCCGGTAACCAAAGCCGCCGCGATCTGGCCGGTGAAGATCGCCAGCGGGAAATTCCACGGCGAGATGCAGACGATCGCGCCGCGCGCCTGCGTGCCGGCTTCGGCATTGGCCGCCTCGGCCGCGTAGTAGCGCAGGAAGTCGACCGCCTCGCGCACTTCGGCGACGCCGTCGGCCAGCGATTTGCCGGCCTCGCGGGTGGCGAGAGCGAAGAACTCGACCGCATTGGCCTCGTAGAGGTCGGCGGCGCGATTGAGGATCGCGGCGCGCTCGGCAACCGGACGCTTCGCCCAGGCGGGTTGCGCGTCGACGGCGATGCGCACGGCGGTCGCCACCTGCTTGGCTGCCGCCTCATGCACCGTCCCGACGATCTCGTCGGGCTTGGCCGGATTGACGATTTGGCGCGGCTTGCCGTAGCCGGCGGCGCGCGTGACCGGCTTGGCGTGCCAGCGATCCGCGCCGGCGAACGCCGCCCGCGCCTTGTCGATAGCCGCGAGCGTCACCGGATCGGTGATGTCGAAGCCCTTGGAATTGCGGCGCCCGGCGCCGAAGATCGCGGCCGGGCGCGCGATCGCCGGATTGGCGGCCGGCCCCTGCGTCTCGACCACCGCGAGCGGATCGCGCGCGATCTCCTCGGGCTCGACCTCCTCGTCGGTCAACTGGTGAACGAATGAGGAGTTGGCGCCGTTTTCCAGCAGACGGCGCACCAGATAGGCGAGAAGGTCCGAATGCGCGCCGACCGGCGCATAGATGCGGCAGCGCGTGCCTTCGGCCTGCCGCACCGTCTCGTGCAGCGCCTCGCCCATGCCGTGCAGGCGCTGGAACTCGAAGCTGTCGCGGTCCTTCGCCATCGATAGGATGGCGGCAACCGTGTGCGCGTTATGTGTGGCGAATTGCGGATAGATGCGGTCGGTCATCGACAGCAGCTTCTTCGCGCAGGCGAGATACGAAACATCGGTGTTGGCCTTGCGGGTGAAGACGGGATAACCGGACAAGCCAAGCATCTGCGCCCGCTTGATCTCGGTGTCCCAATAGGCGCCCTTCACCAGCCGCACCATGATTTTGCGATCGTATTTCCTGGCAAGCGCATAGAGCCAGTCGATGGCGAAGGCCGCGCGCGGGCCATAGGCCTGGATGACGACGCCGAAACCGTCCCAGCCGGCAAGCTCCGGCTCGGCCAGCACGCGTTCGATGACGTCGAGCGACAGGTCGAGCCGGTCCGCCTCCTCGGCATCGATGTTGAGGCCCATGCGCGAATGCCGGGCGGCAAGCGCCAAGGACAGCAGCCGCTCGGCCATCACCGGCAGCATCGTCTCGCGCTGCGCCACCTCGTAGCGCGGATGCAGCGCCGAGAGCTTGACCGAAATGCCGTGATTGTAACGGATGTCGGGACCGTTCGACCCGGCATCGAGCGAGGAGATCGCGTCGGCATAGGCGCGGTGGTAGCGCAGCGCGTCGGCTTCGGTGCGGGCCGCCTCGCCCAGCATGTCGAAGGAATAGAGGTAGCCCTTCTGCGTCATCGGCCGGCCGCGCTTGACGGCCTCGGCGATGGTGCGGCCAAGCACGAACTGCTCGCCCATCTCGCGCATTGCCGCGGCGACCGCCTTGCGGATCACCGGCTCGCCAAGCCTGCGCACCATGGCGCGCAGCGTGCCTTCGATGCCGCCCTCGCCTTCGTCGAGCACGCGGCCGGTCAGCATCAGCGCCCAGGTCGAGGCGTTGACGAAGATGGAGCTCGAGCCGCCCGAATGCGCCGACCAGTCATGCGGCGCGATCTTGTCGGCGATGAGATCGTCCATCGTCTCGGCATCGGGCACCCGCAGCAGCGCTTCGGCCAGGCACATCAGCGCCACGCCTTCCTTGGTCGACAGGCCGTAGGCCGAGAGGAAGACCTCCATCAGCCTTGGATCGGTCGAGCCGCGCACCGCACGCACCAGATCGGCCGCGCGCACCGAGATCGCCTTGCGCTCTTCGGCTGACAAGCCCGCCGCCGCCGATAGGCGCTTCACCGCCTCGTCTTCGTCGGGCAAATAATTGGCGCGGATCTGCTGGCGGATGGCGTCGAGCGGCATGTCGGGGTCCATGAAAGCGAGCGTGAGCGAACGGTCTGGCGGTCGCCGGACCGAATGGCGCAAGCTAGCACAGCTGCGGATTCCAGTCGGTCCAAAGAAATCGACATGGCAGACTGATCGATCTAACATATAGCGACTAGTCCCATCATTTCGACTGCAATTTTGATGACCGAAGACCAATTGGACCGCATTGACCGCAACATCCTGTCCGCGCTCGGGCGCGACGGTCGGCTTTCGATGTCTGAACTCGCTTTGAAGGTGGGCTTGTCGAAGACGCCGGTGCAGGCGCGCGTGAAGCGGCTGGAGAAGGACGGCTACATAAGAGGCTATCGCGCGGTCATCGACCGCGAGCGCATGGGCGAAGGCCATGTCGCCTTCGTCCAGGTGAAGCTGTCAGACACCCGCTCGGCAGCGCTCGACGCCTTCAACCGCGCGGTGCAGGGCGTGCCGGAGATCGAGCAATGCCACATGATGGCGTCGAGCTTCGATTATCTGTTGAAGGTCCGTACCACCGACATCGCCGCCTACCGCCGGGTGCTCGGCGAGCGCATCTCCGCCTTGCCCCACGTCGCCCAGACGTCGACCTTCGTGGCGATGGAGACGGTGAAGGATCGCTAACCTACTCGGACAAGGTCTTGAGGAAAGCCACCAGCGCGGCCCGCTCGCGCTCGGACAGGTCGAGCGGGTGCACTTCGGAGACCCCTTCCACGCTGGGCGGCGCCTTCGAATAATGCGCCACCACCTCCTCGAGTGTCGCGAACTGGCCGGCATGCATGTAGGGCGGCCGGCTTGCGGCCCCCCTGAGCGACGGCGTCTTGTAGGCACGCGTGATTTGCGGACCGTCCTTGACCATGAAACGCAGCTCGCGGCAGGCGCTCTCGTCGCCGTCGCGGAACTTGCCGAGACAGTTGAAAGGATCGGCCCCGACCTGCGCCACGGCATCGACGCGCCCGCGGTCAGGCGGCAGGCCGTCGACCGGCGGCACGCCGGTGTTGTGGAAGGAGTTGTCGGTGAAGCGCGGGCCGTTGTGGCAGGTCACGCAATTGGCCTTGCCGATGAACAGCTTCAGCCCAAGGACTTCCTCCGGCGAGAATGCCGCGTCCCCTTCCGGCTTGGCGCCGGTCGCCAGATCGATGGCGAAGCGGTCGAAGCGCGTCTGCTCAGGCTCGATCGAGCGCTCGAAGGCGGCGATCGCTTTGCCGATATTGGCGAAGACGCGGTTGACGTCGTCTTGCCGGCCGGCAGGCATGGCGTTCCACGCGGCCTTGTCGGCATCGCTGCCGAGCGGGGTGGCACTGGCCGGCACGCTGGAAAGGTCCGGCAGCGGTCCGAAGATGCGCTCATAGCGCTCGCCGAACCGCTTCTTGATATAATGCGCGAAGGCGGCCCGATTGCCGGCCTGCTCGAGCGGGTTTTCAAGCGGCGTCAGCGCCTGCGCCCACAGGCTGTCGCGCCTGCCGTCCCAGAAGAACCATGGATCGCGCGCCACGCCCGCCAGCGGCATCGTGCGGCGGTTGGTGTGGCCGACGCCGACCGCCTGCGGCAGGTCGTCCTGGAACTGACGGTCGATCTTGTGGCAGGTCGAGCAGGACACCGTGCCGTCGCGGCTCATGCCGGCATCGAAGAACAGCGTCGAGCCGAGCGCGGCAGCCGCCGGCACATCCGCATACTGGTTGGTGGTGTCGAGTTTGAGCGAAGGCAGCGTGTTCAGCGCCAGCGACGCGATGGTCTTCTTCTCGGCGTCGCTGAACTGCGGCTCGCCGCAGCCGCCCAGCAAGGCGAGAGCGGCTAAGGCCGAGAGGCTCGCAACGCTGATCAGCCGCCTCATCGCCCGCTCACAACACGATGTTGAAGACGACGGAATCGGAGCCCGCCGCCGCCGAGATACCGAAGTGCAGCTGCCACCAGCCGCTCATCGTGAACTTCACGCCATCGATGCGGTAGCGCCCCTGGCCCAAATAGTCGGTCGCCTGCGGACTGGTCGGCAGGCCGTGATCGTGCCGCGGCATCCCGCCGGAAACGGTGATGGCCGCTCCTTCCACCGGCGCGCCGGCGGCGGTCTTCAGCGTCAGCAGCCAGGACTGCAGCTCGCCCTGCCGGACGACGCCGCGCTCCGGCTCGAAGCTCGCGACGAACAGGCCGTTCGCCGTCTTTTTCGAGCGCGACAGGTCCGGTCCGGGCGCCGATTGCGGCAGCGTCAGATAGACTGCGGCCACGATGCCGACCAGCAGCACGGCAAGACCGAGACCCGCAAGAATGTAACGCCATATCGATGCCAAGCCCGTTCCTCTTCGGCTGCTAACGTCGCGGGCCGCTTGTCGCGTCCCGCCCTGCCTGTGGGAAATCGCTTCTGGCGCAAAATTCGCCGGTAGCCAAGCATGGCGCTGCCGGCCGCAAAAAGCTACAGCAACAATATCTTAGGAAGGGATAAGTCCGCATGGTCAATGGTATCGCATCGATCGGCGAATGTATGCTGGAACTGTCGGGCCAGGCCGGCCCGAACTGGCGGATGGGTTTTGCCGGCGATACCTTCAACACGCTCTGGGCGTTGCACGCCTTGAGCCCGGATCGGCCCGCGACCTATGTGACGGCCTTCGGCGACGATCCCTTCTCGCACGACCAGATCGCTTTCTTTGCCGAGAACGGCATCGGCATAGGCAACAGCCCGGTCATTGCTGGCGCGCGCCCCGGCCTTTATGCCATAACGCTGACAGGAGCCGAGCGCGCCTTCACCTACTGGCGAAGCGACGCGGCCGCGCGCCAGCTCGCCTCGGATCCGACAGCACTGGCAAAAAGCCTTGAAAACCAGGCGCTCGTCTATTTTTCCGGAATCACCCTGGCAATTCTGGACGCGGCGGCGCGCCAAACCCTCCTCTCGGCCGTGGCGACTGCCCGCAAGGCCGGCTCGCTCGTCGCCTTCGACCCGAACTACCGGCCGCGTCTGTGGTCGAGCCGCGAGGCGGCGCAGGCCGCGATCCTCGAAGCGCTTGCGGTGGCCGACATTGCGCTTCCGACTTTTCCGGACGAGCAGATGCTGTTCGGCGATGAGACCCCGGAGGTCACAGCCAAGCGCCTGGGCAAGCTGACCGGCGAGGTCGTGGTCAAGAATGGCGAGCAGCCGGCCCTGATTGCGCTGAACGGCGCTTCACAAGCTGTCGACGCGGTGCATGTGGCTGTCCCCGTCGATACCACGGGGGCCGGCGATTCCTTCAACGGCGGCTATCTCGCCGCCCGGCTTGCCGGCCACGCGCCTGCCGACGCGACACGCCGGGCGCACAAAGTCGCCGCCGCGGTGGTGCAGGTTCGCGGCGCGCTGGCGCCGTTTGAGACCTTGCGGATCGCCTTCGGTAGTTAAGCGCTATCGAAGCTTGGGTGGACTTCACTTCAATATTGGAAAACTTTAGGGCAAGCGGAACCGATATTCCGTCACCTGATGATAGATCTGCCCGGGCCACAGCGTCGCCTGCGGGAAATAAGGCCGGTTCGGCGCGTCCGGCCATGTCTGCGCTTCGAGGCAGAGGCCTGAAAACGCCTTGTAGCGGCGGCCGTCGAGCCCTGGCGATGTCGGCGCGACGAACTGACCGCTATAGAGCTGCAGTCCTGGTTCGGTGGTCCAGACTTCCATCTCGACGCCGGAATTGGCGCCTTGCACCCAGGCAGCCTGGTGCAGCGGCCCGCGGCTGGAGGCCAGGCAGTAATTCAGGTCATAGCGAAGCTGCTCGCCTTCCATTTCCATGCGCAGCGGCCGAGCCTGCCGGAAATCGTAGGGCGTGCCGTCGACCGGCTTTACCACGCCGGTCGGGATCATCTCGTCATCGACCGGCGTGTAGGCGCCGGCGTTGAGCATCAGCCGGTGGTCGAGGATGTCGCCGGCGCCGCCGTCGTCGAGATTGAAATAGGAATGCTGCGCGAGGTTGCAGAGCGTCGGCTCCTCGCAGGTCGCGGTCAGCTCCATGCTGAGCGTGCCTGGGATCTTCAGCCGATACGTGCAGGTGACGTCGAGCGCGCCGGGAAAGCCCATCGCGCCGTCCGGATCGTGCAGCGTCAGCGTTACGAAATCGCGGCCATGCAGCGAGACGGCCCATGGCCGGCGGAAAAAGCCTTCCGAGCCGCCATGCAGCGTGTGCTTGCCGAGAAAATTCTGCTCGGCCTGGAAGCGGTTGCCGGCGATGGTGAAGCGGCCGCCGCCGATGCGGTTGGCGAAGCGGCCGACGACGGCGCCAAAGAAGGCGCGGTCGGTCTCGTAGGGCTCGAATCGGTCGTAGCCCAGCACCAGCGGCGCGTCATGGCCGCTCAGCCTGAGGTCCTGAATGATGGCGCCGAGCCCGATGATGTTGGCCGTGATGCCGCCGCCGCGAATGGTGAAGCGGCGCACGGCCTCGCCCGCCTGCGTCGTGCCGAAGACCTCGCCGTCTTTCATTGCCATGCCCGAAATGTCATTTCCGATCCGTGGATTTAGGCCGGCTGCGTATCATCCGGCAAGCGCAGGCTAAGGCAATTCCAGGAAAAGTGCGCAGCGGCTTTGCGCCAAGACAAGGCGATAGAGCAGTCCACCGTTGTCTGAAACGGTGGACTGCTGGGCGCGCCTGCCCCTGTTCCGGGGATCGATATCAGAGCCCTAGGCCGCCGAAGCAGGCATATTTGGTGTCGAGATAGTCCTCGATGCCCTGATGCCCGCCTTCTCGGCCGAGACCGGATTCCTTGACGCCGCCGAACGGTGCCTCGGGCGTGGTGATCAGGCCTTCATTGACGCCGACCATGCCGTATTTCAGGCCTTCCATGACGCGGAAGGCGCGGCCGAGATCGCCGGTGTAGAAATAGGCGGCAAGGCCGAACTCGGTGTCGTTGGCCAGCGCGATCGCCTCTTCCTCGGTCTCGAACTTGAACACAGGCGCGATCGGCCCAAAAATCTCCTCCTTCATGAAGCGCATGTTCGGCGTGGCGCCAGAAATCACCGTCGGCTGGAAGAACGAGCCGCCCAGCGCATGGCGCTTGCCGCCGGCGACGACCTTGCCGCCCTTCGACGTCGCATCGGCGATGAATTCCTCGACCTTCTCGACCGCTTTCTCGTCGATCAGCGGCCCCTGCTGCACGCCTTCCTCGAGGCCCGAGCCGACCTTGAGGTTATTGCTGGCGGCGGCGAGCTTCTCGACGAATTTGTCATAGATGCCCGCCTGCACGAGGAAGCGGTTGGTGCACACGCAGGTCTGGCCGGAATTGCGGTACTTGGCCGTGATGGCGCCGGCAACGGCGCGATCGACATCGGCGTCGTCGAAGACCAGGAACGGCGCGTTGCCGCCAAGCTCCATCGACACTTTCTTGACCGTCGAGGCCGACTTCTGGATCAGGATCTTGCCGACCTCGGTCGAGCCGGTGAAGGTGATCTTCTTGACCAGCGGGTTGGCGCAGATCTCGTCGCCGATCTCGCCGGCCGAACCGGTGACAACGTTGACGACGCCTTTCGGGAAACCGACCTCCTCGACAAGCGCGCCCCAGGCGAGGCCCGAATAAGGCGTCTGCGAGGCCGGCTTGACCACCGCGGTGCAGCCGGCGGCCAAAGCCGGGCCGATCTTGCGGGCAAGCATCGAGGACGGGAAATTCCACGGCGTGATGGCGGCGATGACACCGACCGGCTCCTTGGTCACCAGGATGCGGCGGTCGCCCCATGGCGACGGAACGATGTCGCCGTAGACGCGGCGGCCTTCCTCGGCGAACCAGAGGATATAGCTGGCGGCCGAGCCGATCTCGCCCTTGGATTCGGTGAGCGACTTGCCCTGCTCGATGGTCAGCAATTCGGCGAGCACGTCCTGATTGTCCATCATCGCGTCATGCAGCTTGCGCAGGAGCTTCGAGCGCTCGAGCGCGGTGGTCTTGCGCCAGCCCTTGAAGGCTTCCTCTGCGGCTTCGATCGCGCGGCGGGTCTCGGCCTTGCCGGCCTTAGGCACGGTGCCGATCTTGAGGCCGGTCGCCGGATTGTTGACGTCGATGGTCTGGCCGCTGTCGGCCTGCACCCATTCACCATTGATGAGGTTGGCCTGGCGCATGAAATGGCTGGTTTTCTGAAGCATGGTCTGGCCTCCGTTCGGCGCGCTGATCGGCCGTTTTTCTGGATATCCGTTGAAGCGTGCTTCAAGAGCCGCACGCCGGCGCATTGCTCTTACCTAGGGAAAGGCGGGCAAGCAATCACAAGATGGCATATAGGGGTTGGGCCAGCAAAAGCGAGCCGCGTTCAGCGGCTCTATCCGAAGACGTGGATCACCACCGTCAGCCAGAACGAGGTGGTTACCACCGCGCTTGCGGTGGCAAGCGTCATCTGGTTCGAGGCCAGCGCCTGGCCGGTGTTGAACTGGACGGCGATCAGATAGGAATTGATGCCCGAAGGCAGTGCCGCAACCACCACCGCGACCTTGGCCGTCAGCGGCGGCAGGCCGAGCAGCCAGACGAAGGCCAGCACCAGCGCCGGCATCAGGAATAGCTTCAGCACCGACAGCGCCAGCGCCGGCCTGATATTGCCGGAGATGCCGAAGCGGCACAGGCTGAGCCCCATGGCGAACAGCGCTACCGGACCGGCCGTGTCGGCGAGCGTATTGACCAACCGTTCGACGAGATCCGGCAGCGGCGCGCCGGTGAGGCGCCAGGCGAGCCCCACCAGGATGCCGATGATCAGCGGATTGAGGAACAGGCGCCTGAGGAAGTTTTTGACGACGCGCAGCGGATGCACCGTCTCGCCGCTGCCGCGCCCGAACATCTCGAACAGCACGATCGAGGCCATCATCATGATTGGCAGGTGGACCGAGACCAGCAGCGACAGCACCTCGAAGCCGCTGGCGCCGAATATGCCGAGGACGAAGGGCGCGCCGAGCAGCACCACATTGGAATAAGCCGAGGACACGCCGCCGACGATGCCCGCGCGTGCATCTCGCTTGAAAACGCGCGTCATCATCAGATGGCCCGTGGTCCAGGTGATGGCGGCGGCCGCAAAATAGGCGCCCCACAGCGACCAGGGCGTTACGCCATGGAAATCCGATTTGACCATGGTCCGGAAGAGCAGCAGTGGCATCGCCATGCTGACGGCGAATTCCGAAATGCCCTCCCCGCTCGCCGGCTTCAGATAGAAGGTGAGCCCGGTCAGATAGCCGAGCGCCACAAGGCTGAAGACGAAGAGGACGGTTTCGGTAAGTGGAGTCATTTCTTGGGCGGAGACATTTTTCCCGTGATAGGCGGGCCCTGAGTGCGGTGCAATCGCACCGAACGGAACGGCGCTCCATTTGCTCTGCTGCCCCGCTGCTTGTCTTTCAGCCTGCTTTGCGGTCCCTATATGCCAATCACCACCTTGCCTTTGCGGGCTGCCATAGGACTTCCGATGCTGCGACTTGCCCTGGCGCTCTTCCTGCTTGCCGTTCCCACGCTGGCTCACGCGACCGATGCGGGCTGGGCGTTGCTGCGCGACGGCGGCCATGTCGTTCTGCTTCGCCATGCCTTCGTCACCGGAGCTGCCGACCCGGCCAATTTCGACATCGACAATTGCGCCACGCAGCTCAACCTGTCGGAGCGCGGCAAGCAGCAGGCAAGCCGCATCGGCGCGCTGTTCGCGGCGCGCTCGGCGCCGATCGATCATGTGCTCTCCAGCCGCTACTGCCGTTGCCTTGATACTGCCCGCATCGCTTTCGAATCCGAGCCGCAGCCTTTCGCGCCGCTCGATCTGCTCAAAACCGACCCGGCCGAAAAGGCCGCGCAAATGGCCGCGATCATGAAGGAGATCCGTGGCTATTCCGGCTCCGATAATCTGGTGCTGGTCACGCATGTGGAAAACATCGAGGCGCTCACCGGCGTAGCGCCGCGCGAGGGCGAGGCCGTGGTGGTGGCGCCGGACGGTGATGGTCTCAAGGTGCTCGGACGGGTCACGTTCTGACTAGGCGTGGTTGGCCATCCCATTCTTCAATAGCCAAGCGTTGATCTCGACCTTCCACGTTTCGATCATATCCCTGAAGGCATCCTCGGTCAGCTTTGACAGATAGGATTGTCCCTGCTCACCGAGCGCCGTAAACGTGTAGGCGATACAAGCCTGCGTGCCGTCCGGGCCACTATCAAGACAGGTTACTTCGACAAATCCGAAACGCGATCCCGGCGTCACCCTAACATAGCGCACGCGGTGTTCTTTCGGCTGCCAATCCGTGCAAGCCCAGAGCGTGAGCTCGTCACCCTGGCCGGTTCGGAACACCATCCCTTCTTGCGTCTCGCCGTTTCGCGGATGCAGAAATTCAGGATTCCAGCCATCGACCCACAGCGTTTCTCCCATCGGCGTGAACAATGGGAAGACGCGCTCGATAGGACCGGCAAGATCGATCCTGTGGCTGCGCTCAAGATGGCTCGTCACTGGACTTCTCCCTCATTTCCATCAACCCGTGGCTATCCGCCGCGCGGAGCTCCAGTCCGTAGATGCGCTTCAGCTGGTCGATTGTTTCGAGCGTCGCCGGTGAAAACGGCGCCTGCCCCTCGAAGGCATGCAGCACGATGCCCTCGATGAGATCGCCAAGACTCATGTCGCGATGCTCGGCCAGAGCCTTGAGCACCTTCACAAGCTTTTTCTCCAGCCGCACGCCAGTCTGTAGGCGTTCTATGATCATAACGTTTGTTACCATGGTACATTGGTACAAACAACAGCTGCGATCGCTGACAATGTTGCCGAAATGTCACAATGGAAAGAAGCCGCAAATCCGCCGCGACAATGCCGCTTGCGACAACCCGTCGCAGGGTCTATAGGCGCGCTCCCGGTCACGAAAACCGAAGCGAGCACAACGGTTGGAGCTTTCGTCTCCGCCCGCGCAGCCGGCTCTGCCGCGCTGTGTACGGCGCCGTTTCGGGTGTTGGGATCGCCGATGTAGCTCAGAGGTTAGAGCGCCGGATTTAGGTCCGGAGGTCGAGGGTTCGAGTCCCTTCATCAGCACCACGGATAGCTCAGTTTGGTTAGAGCATCAGATTTGTCATCTGACTGTCGAAGGTTCGATTCCTTCTCCAACGGCCTGATAAGCCGACACCTTCAGGTGGTGTTATCCAAAACGGTCCGGGGACCGGAATGCGAGGACTTCACGGACGGCAAGGATTCGGCCTCGCCGGGCTGCGACGTCCTGCGCCATCGGCTCGCGGCCAGGCCCGCGGTGACGATCAAGGCGCGACGCGGCCGGCAAAGGAAGCTTCGGCTTCCGGCGCCCGCTTCGCCGCCCCGCGATCCGCTCCCGCGGGCCCGCCACGCGCCGATGCCACCGGTCCCCGGATCATTCGTGCCCAGGACAATGAAGTACGACGACGTGAAACGAGAAACGAAAGGATGATCGACGCATGACGTGACGCCTCACATGGGGCCATGCCCGACAGGAGTAAGACAATGAAGACCATTCTCGAAAAGCTTCTTGGACGCCAGCGCGTCCTCGTGAAGGAAAATGAACGTGCCGTCGCCCTCTACAAGGGCGAGATCCAGGCGATCCTGATGCCGGGCGAGCATTGGCTCGCCAACCGGCGCGGCAACCTGGAAATCTCCAGGCACGACCTGAAGAACCCGGAATTCGTTTCGGCTTACGAGAAGGCGTTGTTCGACAAGCTCCCGGATGTGGCCGCGCGTCACCTCACCGTCATCCGCACCGGGCGTACCGACGTCGCCGTCGTCGAGCGCGACGGCGCCTTGCATGCCGTGCTCAACCCGGATCGCAAGCTCGTGCTGTGGACGGATGCCGGCCCGTGGAAGGTCACGTCCGTCGACACGGCGGCCGATCTCGCCGTCGATCCGGCCTTGATGCGCCGGATCGGCCAGGCCCGGAAGACGGAACATGTGTTCCTCTATCCGGTCGTGGACGGCCAGGTCGGGTTGCTGTTCGTGGATGGCGTCTACACCCGCACGCTTGCCGCGGGTGTGCACGCCTTCTGGAATTTCGGGCGCATGGTCCAGGTGAAGGTCGTCGACATCAAGCGCCAGTCGCTCGATGTCGCCGGGCAGGAAATGCTGACCAAGGATCGCGTGACGATCCGCGTCAACATCGCCGCCGAATACCGGGTCGTCGATCCGGTGACGGCGGTGAGCACGGTGAAGGACTTCTCCGAAGCCCTCTACCGCGCCCTGCAGTATGCCTTCCGCAAGACGCTTGGCGCGCTCACGCTCGACCAGATCCTCGACAAGAAGGTCACGGTCGACGAGGACGCGGCTGCCAAGGTGCGCGACGACATGGCCGTGATCGGCGTCGAGGTCAGCGATATCGCTCTCAAGGATGTGATCCTGCCGGGCGACATGCGCGAGATCCTCAACCAGGTGGTTTCGGCCGAGAAGCAGGCCGAGGCCAACGTCATCCGCCGCCGCGAGGAGACGAACGCCACCCGTTCGCTGCTCAACACGGCCAAGGTGATGGCCGAGAACCCGGTGATGCTGCGACTGAAGGAGCTCGAGGCTCTCGAGGCCATCGCCGGCAAGGTCGAGCGGCTCACCGTCCACAACGGAACGGGCGGGTTGCTCAACGACCTGGTCAAGCTCCGCGACTGATGCATGTCGCCCAAAGTGGTTCCGGCTTTGGGAAGACGGCATGCGACACAAAGCTGACGCAGCGTCAAATGGGAGGGGCCGCCGGGCAGGCCGGCGGCCCTTCTTGCGCTCCCAAAGCCCACATCCCATCTGCCCCGGCGCGTCAGGCCTTTTCCTGCCGGGAAAAACCGATTAGACAGCGCCCAAACAAGATGCGGACAGATTCCGCCCGCAACCCGAAGGAAGAGCCCTTGTCCACCACGTTCGAGAAAGTCGCCAAGATCATTGCCGACACCAGCGAGATCGATATCGACACCATTACGCCCGAGAGCCACACGATCGACGATCTCGGCATCGACAGCCTCGATTTCCTCGACATCGTCTTTGCCATCGACAAGGAATTCGGCATCAAGGTGCCGCTCGAGAAGTGGACGCAGGAGGTCAATGACGGCAAGGCTTCGACCGACGATTATTTCGTCATGAAGAACCTGTGCGCCAAGATCGACGCTCTGGTCGCGGCCAAGAACGCCTGATGTCCGCAGAGCGCGCGAACTTGACGCGCTCAGCGCGTGACCCCGAAATCGGCATCGATTTTCGGAAGGGATCATGCGCAAGATCAAAAAGCCGCCTGACCCGCAACAGCCACCCATGAGTTCCCACGACGTCGTCATTACCGGCATCGGCCTTGTCTCGTCATTGGGAGAAGGCCCCGACGCGCACTGGCAGAAGCTGACGCACCCTGGTTTCCAGCCGGTGCTCGAGGCAGAGCGCTTCGCGCCCTACACCATCCATCCCCTGCCCGAGATCGACTGGAACCTGCAGATCGCCAAGCGCGGCGACCAGCGCCAGATGGAAACCTGGCAGCGTCTCGGCACCTACACCGCCGGCCTGGCGCTCGACGATGCCGGCATCAAAGGCAATGACGAGCTTTGCGCCACCATGGACATGGTGGTGGCGGCCGGCGGCGGCGAGCGCGACGAAGCCGTCGATGCCGCGATCCTTGCGGCCTCCGAGAGCCGCAACGACCGCGACGTGCTGCTCAACGAGAAGCTGACGACGGAACTGCGGCCGACTTTGTTCCTCGCCCAGCTCTCCAATCTGCTCGCCGGCAACATCTCGATCGTCCACAAGGTCACCGGTTCGTCGCGCACCTTCATGGGCGAGGAAGGCGCCGGCGTCTCGGCCGTCGAGACGGCGGCCGCGCGCATCCGCTCGGGACAGTCGACCCATGTTTTGGTCGGCGGCGCCTTCCAGACCGAGCATTCCGACATGCTGCTCGGCTATGAGCTTGCCGGCTACCTGCATCGCGGCCCATGGAAGCCGGTCTGGCAACGCCAGGGCTCAGAAGGCGGCGGTGTGGTGACGGGCTCCGGCGGCGCCTTCCTGGTGCTCGAGCAGCGCGAGCACGCAAAAAACCGCGGCCGCAAGATCTACGCCGAGCTTGGCCCCGTCGTCTCCGGCCGCGCCAGGCGCCGGCAAGGCGAGTTGAATTCAGAGATTGCTGCGCTGCTGAAGCAGGCCGCCCTTCCCGACGGGGATCTGCTCACGATTTCCGCCGCCTCCGGCGCCCACGCCGCTACTGCGGCCGAAAAGGCTGTTCTCGAAGCCAACCCGGCTTTGGCAGTGCGCGCCTTCTCGACGTTGACCGGCCACATGAAGGAAGCGCAATTCCCCTTTGCGGTTGCGCTCGCGGCGATGGCTGTCGACCGCGGGGCCGGTTATCCTGCCTTCGATGCCACGGTGGAGCGCCCATTCGAAGGCGCCCCCGATCCCGTCCTTGCAACCGCGATCGGCTATCACCAATTCGAGGGCCTGGGGCTGGTTAAAGCCGCTTAGATCGGTTTTTCGCAATTCCCGGACGGAAAACCGCTACACACTTTTCCTGGAATTGCTCGATAACGAGGCAGACAAAAGCATGGCCAATCTTCGCGACCACATGGGCAGGCCTATCGTCGCCGTTACCGGTATCGGCGTGGTGACCTCGCTCGGCGTCGGCAAGGCCGACAATTGGGCGGCGCTGACCTCGGGCAGATCCGGCATCCATCCGATCACCCGCTTTCCGGTTGACCACCTCAACACCCGCATTTCCGGTATGGTCGACTTCCTGCCCTCGAGTTCGAAGGGCGCCAGCCACCTAACCTACGAACTGGCCGAGACGGCGGCCCAGGAGGCCGTCTCGGAAGCTGGTTTGGAGTCCGGCGATTTCGGCGGCCCGCTGTTCCTGGCCTCGCCGCCGGTCGAGCTCGACTGGATCGACCGCTTCTCGCTTTATAATTCCGACAAGCAGGACGCCGGTGCCGAAAGGTTGCTGCGCGTGGCGCGCGGATTGAAGGAGCTGGATGTCTTCGAGACCACGCAGTTCGGCTCGATCGCCGATCGCCTGGCCGACCGCTTCGGCACGCGTGGTCTGCCGATCACGCTGTCGACCGCCTGCGCCTCGGGCGCCACCGCCATCCAG
Organism: Mesorhizobium sp. CA15; assembly: GCF_020165215.1. Lineage (NCBI taxonomy): Bacteria > Pseudomonadati > Pseudomonadota > Alphaproteobacteria > Hyphomicrobiales > Phyllobacteriaceae > Mesorhizobium > Mesorhizobium sp. CA15. The sequence goes on along the minus strand of NZ_JAIUHQ010000010.1, from coordinate 122,201 downwards.
CTTGGGGTCGAGGCGATCCGGCGCGGCGAGTGCGACAAGGCGCTGTCGATCGGCGCCGACGGCTCGGCCACCGCCGAAGCGCTGATCCGCTTCTCGCTGCTCTCGGCCCTTTCCACCCACAATGATATCCCCGAAAAGGCCTCAAAGCCCTTCTCCAAGGATCGCGACGGCTTCGTGCTGGCTGAAGGCTCCGGCGCGCTGGTGCTGGAATCGCTGGAAGGCGCCCTTGCGCGGGGCGCGACAATCCTCGGCATCATGCGCGGCTGCGGCGAGAAGGCCGACGATTTTCACCGCACCCGCTCCAAGCCCGACGGCTCGCCTGCGATCGCGGCGGTGCGCGCCGCTCTTGCCGATGCGGGCCTCGGGGAAGACGAGATCGACTACGTCAATGCGCACGGCACCTCGACGCCCGAGAACGACAAGATGGAGCACCTGTCGCTGTCCACCGTCTTCGGCGAGCGCATCGGCTCGATGCCGATCTCGTCGAACAAGTCGATGATCGGCCACACCCTGTCGGCCGCCGGCGCGGTGGAGGCCGCCTTCTCGCTGATGACCATGCGCGAAAGCGTCATCCCGCCGACGATCAATTACGACAATCCAGATCCGGCCATCGTGCTCGACGTCGTGCCGAACAAGAAGCGCAACGCCGAAGTCGGCACGGTTTTGTCGAATTCCTTCGGCTTCGGCGGCCAGAACACCTGCCTTGTCATGGCGCGGGAACCGGTCTAAGCGGACTTTTTCCGCTCTTACAGACCCGACAGGCCACATGCGCGCATTGCAACTTATCGAGGACCGCCGCCTTGAAACGGTGGACCTGCCGCCTCCCCCGCCGCCTTCGCTGGGCGAAGTGACGCTCCGCATCAAGGCGGTGGCGCTCAACCATATCGACGTCTGGGGTTGGCGCGGCATGGCGTTTGCCAAGCGCAAGCTGCCGCTGGTCGTCGGCGCCGAGGCCGCCGGCGAGGTCGAGGCGGTCGGCCCCGGCGTCTCCAACCTGCTGCCGGGACAATTGGTGTCGATCTACGGCGCGCGCACCTGCGGGCTTTGCCGCGCCTGCCGCGAAGGCCGCGACAATCTCTGCGAGCATGTTTCCGGCGTCCATGGCTTCCATCTCGACGGCTTTGCCCAGGAAAAGATCAACCTGCCGGCGCGTCTTCTGGTGCCCGCGCCTCCCGGCGTCACCGAGATCGGCGCGGCGGTCGCGCCTGTCACCTTCGGCACGGTCGAGCACATGCTGTTCGACAACGCCAGGCTGGAACCGGGCGAAACCGTCCTCGTCCATGCCGGCGGCTCCGGCATCGGCTCCGCTGCCATCCAGCTCGCAAAGAAGATGGGCTGCACTGTCATCACCACGGTCGGCTCGAACGACAAGATCGACAAGGCCACGGCGCTTGGCGCCGACCATGTCATCAACTACCGCGAGGACCGTTTCGAAGGCGTCGTGCGCAAGCTGACCAAGAAGAAGGGTGTCGATGTGGTGTTCGAGCATGTCGGCGCCGATACCTTCGCGGGCTCGATGCTGTGCTTGAAGCGCGGCGGTCGCCTCGTCACCTGCGGCTCGACCTCGGGCGTGTCGACGCAGGTCAACCTGATGCAGCTCTTCCAGCAGCAGCTGAAGCTGCTCGGCTCCTTCGGCTGCCGCATGGAGAACATGGCCAATGCCATGCAGAAGATGGCGGCCGGCCTCGTTGCCCCGGTCATCGATACCGAAGTCGGCTTCGACGACATCGACGCCGCGCTGAAGCGCATGGAAGGCCGCGACGTCTTCGGCAAGATCATCCTGCGCGTTTCCTAAGACAGGATGGTCGGCAAGGTGTTCAGGAAAGCCCGCCGGGACTTCATGTTCCGCTACGGCCGGCGGCTGCGCCAGCTGGAGCATTGGGTGGTCGCCAAGCTCGCCATCGTGTTGCTCTCGCTGCTGCGCCTGTTGCCGCCGGACAGCGCGCTCAACTTCGCCGACCGTGTCGCCCGCCGCATCGGCCCGATGGTCGGGCGCCACCGCGTTGCGGTCAACAATCTGCGCCTTGCCTATCCGCAAAAGAGCGACGCCGAGATCGAAGCCATCGCGCGCGACATGTGGGGCAACATGGCCCGCCTCGCCGCCGAATACATCTTCCTCGACGCGCTGTTCGACTTCGATCCGAACGCTTCGAAGCCGGGCCGGGTGGAGGTGCGCGGCGTCGAGCATTTCCACGAGATCGCCGGCGAGAAGAAGCCGCATATCCTGTTCACCGGCCATCTCGGCAATTTCGAGTTGCTGCCGGTGGCCGCGGCCACCTTCGGCATGAACATCACGGCGCTGTTTCGCCCGCCGAACAACCCCTATCTCGCCGATTACATCCACTCGACGCGCCGCTCCTCGATGGGCGCCCTGCTGCCCTCCGCCGCCGGCGCATCTTTCGCCCTTGCCGCCATCCTCGAAAAGGGCGGCAATATCGGCGTGCTTGTCGATCAGAAATTCTCGGGCGGCGTAGACACGACCTTCTTCGGGCGCCCATGCCAGAGCAATCCGATGCTCGGCATGCTGGCCCGCCACTATGACTGCGATGTCTACCCCGCCCGCTGCGTCAGGCTGCCGGGCAACCGCTTCCGCCTGGAAATCGAGGACAGGCTGACCTTGCCGCGCACCGAAGGCGGTAGCGTCGATGTCAGCGCCACCACCCAGCTGCTCACCGATGTGGTCGAGCGCTGGGTGCGCGAGGACCCCGGCCAGTGGATGTGGTTCCACAAACGCTGGGAAATCAGCGGCCGCCGCCGTAAGCGCGGACAGTCGAAGGCGACAGTCGGCCTTTAGGTCAGTTGGTGACGACAATCCGCGTGTTGCCGAAGCCGACTTCCTTGACCATCGAATAAAAGGCCGCGGCGTTAGCCGGATGCAGGCGCACGCAGCCATGCGATGCCGGTCGTCCGAGATTTCTCACCGACCCGGTGCCGTGAATGGCGTATCCGCCATGGAAGAACACCGAATAGGGCATCGGCGAGTTGTCATACTTGCGCGAATACCACATCCGGGCGGTCCATTGCGGCCGGTAGCTGCCGCGCGGCGTGAAGTAGCCCTTGCGCGCGGTCGACACGCTCCAGCGATAAACCACCTGGCCGTATTTGCTGACGGTCATGGTCTGTGACGAGACGTCGATATTGGCCACCAGCGCGGCCGCCCGGCTTGCGATGGACATGCCGAACAACGCGGTTGCCAGCACGGTTGCCATGAGAACGAACTTTTTCATGCGATCAAACCCCTTTGATTGCCCCTGCCATTCGCGCGGTTCTTCCATCTTTTTGCCGGCAGATGCGTTAAGTACCACACACTCCTTGACGAATCCGCCAATGCAATGCGGTGAATTTGAACGATTTTCGCGGTATAGTTGCTGCCGCACCACGCACCCTCTGAAGTTTAGGCGAGGCGTTGGTCCATGCTTCGGTCGTTGTGTGGCAATGAGCGACTGGTCGCTTGCAAAAGCACCGCGTTCCTTCTTCAATCCGCCGGATGAATGAACGACTTCTCAAGGCGGTCGAGGATCGGGCCGACGACCTCGTTGCGCTGACCGCCGACCTGATCCGCTTTCCGACCGTAAACCCGCCGGGCGAAGCCTACCGGCCATGCGCCGAGTTTCTCGGCGCGCGCCTGAAGAAACTCGGCTTCGAGACCGAGTTTATTCGTGCCGAAGGCGCGCCAGGCGACAGCGACCGCTACCCGCGCGTCAATGTCGTTGCCCGTTTCGAGGGCCGCTCGCCCGGCCCCTGCGTGCATTTCAACTCGCACATCGACGTGGTCGAGACCGGCGACGGCTGGACCGTCGATCCCTTCGCCGGCGTGGTGAAGGACGGCAAGGTCTATGGCCGCGGCGCCTGCGACATGAAGGGCGGTCTGGCGGCCTCCGTCATTGCCGTCGAAGCCTTCATGGAAGTCTATCCCGATTTTCCCGGCGCCATCGAGATATCAGGCACGGCGGACGAGGAATCGGGCGGTTTCGGCGGCGTCGCCCATCTGGCGAGGCTCGGCTATTTCTCGAAGCCGAAAGTCGACCACGTCATCATCCCCGAGCCGCTGAACAAGGATCGCATCTGCCTTGGCCATCGGGGCGTCTGGTGGGCCGAGATCGAGACCAAGGGCGAGATCGCGCATGGCTCGATGCCGTTCCTCGGCGACAATGCAGTACGCCACATGGGCGCCGTTCTGCGGGCCTTCGAGGAGGAATTGTTCCCGGCGCTCGACCGCAAGATGACGCGCATGCCGGTGGTTCCGGAAGGCGCCAGGCGCTCGACCATGAACATCAATTCCATTCATGGCGGCCAGACCGAGGATTTCCGGCCGGGGCTCCCCTCGCCCAACGTGCCCGATTGGTGCCGGCTCACCATCGACCGGCGTTTTCTGCTCGAAGAAGACATCGCCTCCGTCAAAGGCGAAGTCACCGGCATCCTCGAACGGCTGAAACGCGAGCGCGAGAAATTCGACTACGAGATCCGCGATCTGATGGAGGTGCTGCCACTGATGACGGAGCGCGACGCGCCGGTGGTGAAGGCCGTCGCGAAGGGCATCATGGAGGTCTTCGACCGCGAACCGGATTATGTGATCTCGCCCGGCACCTACGACCAGAAGCATGTCGCGCGCATCGGCCACCTCTATGACTGCATCGCTTATGGCCCGGGCATTCTCGACCTCGCCCACCGGCCGGACGAATGGGTCGGCATCGCCGACATGTTGGAATCGGCCAAGGTGATGGCTATCGGCCTCAATGTGCTCTTGCGCGGTACAACCGGCTGATCCGCAAAAACATTCCGCCTGGCGCCGCCCGGCAGCACGAAACGCAATTTACTCGCAGGCCAAATCACGCTTCTATCCGCCAGCCTGAGCACGTTTGAGCAATGGGAGTTCAGCGATGAAATTGTGGAAGACCATCCTGGCCGCGGCTACGCTGTCGCTTGCCGCCGCCACGTCGGCCCTTGCCGCACGCACCGACCTCACGCTCGGCATCGTGCTTGAGCCGCCGCATCTCGATCCGACCGCCGGCGCGGCCGCGGCCATCGGCGAAGTCACCTATGCCAATGTCTTTGAAGGGCTGACGCGCATTGACGACAACGGCCAGGTTCAGCCCGGTCTCGCCGAGAGTTGGGCCGTCTCCGACGACGGCAAGGTCTACACGTTCAAGCTGCATTCCGGCGTGAAGTTCCACGATGGCTCGGCCTTCGGCGCCGCCGACGTGAAATTCTCGCTGGACCGGGCGCGCGCCAAGGATTCGCTCAATCCGCAAAAGCCGCTGTTTGCGCATATCACCGATGTCACAGCGGTCGATCCGGCGACGGTGAAGGTCACGCTCGACGGTCAGCAGGGCGATTTCCTCTATGACATGGGCCAGGTTGCGGCGGTAATCGTGGCGAAGGCATCGGCCGACGGCAACAAGGACAAGCCGATCGGTACCGGTCCGTTCAAGCTCGATCATTGGGCCAAGGGTTCCGAGATCACGCTGGTCAAGAATCCGGACTACTGGGGTACGCCCGCTGCGCTCGACAAGGCGACGTTCCGTATCGTGCCCGACGCGGCCGCGGCTGTCCCCGCATTGCTCTCGGGCGACATCCAGGCTTTCGCCAACATGCCCGCACAAGACGCGCTTGAGCAACTTCAGTCCGATCCGCGCTTCAGCGTCGTGATCGGCTCGACCGAGGGCGAGACGATCCTGTCGATCAACAACAAGAAGCCGCCCTTCGACAAGCTCGCGGTGCGGCAGGCGCTCGCCTCCGCAATCGATCGCAGCGCCATCATCGCCGCGGCCTCGAACGGTCTTGGAAAGCCGATCGGGTCTCATTTCTCGCCAGGCGATACGGGCTATGTCGATCTCACCGGCGTCTATCCGCACGACATCGCCAAGGCCAAGGAGTATCTGAAGGAGGCGGGGCTGGAGAACGGCTTTTCGGCCACGATCAAGCTGCCTCCCGTACCCTACGCACGCGACGGCGGCCAGGTGATTCAGTCCCAACTGAAGGACATCGGGGTCAATCTGCAGATCATTCCGGTCGAATGGGCGGAGTGGCTGAGCCAGGTCTTCACCAACAAGGACTACGACCTGACGATTGTGTCCCATGTCGAGCCAAACGACATCGATATCTATTCGCGGCCCGGCTACTATTTCCAGTATGACAATCCGAAGTTCAACGATGTCATTAAGGAGCTCGGCACCACGGTCGACAAGGACAAGCGGCTGGAGTTGCTGGGCGAGGCGCAGAAGATTCTCGCGCACGACGTGCCCGCCGTCTACCTGTTCGAGCTGCCCAAGATTGGCGTCTGGGATGCCAAGCTGCAGGGCATGTGGACGAACTGGCCGATCGAGGCTGACGATCTGACCAAGGTGAAGTGGACGGATTGAGGCCGGCGCGATCGCCCGATCGCCTCCCATGACCGCCTATCTCCTGAAACGCATCATCATCGCCGCGCTCACCCTGGTGCTGGCCTCGATCGTCGTATTCGCGGTCATGGAGATCCTGCCCGGCGACCCGGCGCGCCTGATGCTGGGCCTCAATGCCAGCGCCGATCAGGTCGAGGTGCTGCGCAACCAGATGGGGCTGAACGCGCCACTGGTGCTGCGCTATCTCCACTGGGCGGCAGGCTTGCTCAGCCTCGATTTCGGCCGCTCCTACACCTATTCGGTGCCCGTCATCGACCTGGTGCGCGAACGCGTCGTCGTCTCCCTGCCGCTGGCGCTGATCGCGCTGGCGCTCTCGACCATCATCGCCATTCCGGTCGGCGTGTTCTCGGCCAGCCGTCAGGGCCGCGCGGGCGACACGCTCGTCATGGGCGCGGCCCAGCTCGGGGTCGCGGTGCCGAATTTCTGGTTCGCGCTGATGCTGATCTACCTGTTTGCCGTCTGGCTCCGGCTGGTGCCGGCCGGCGGCTTTCCGGGCTGGGGGGCCGGTATCTGGCCGGCGCTGAAATCCCTGATCCTGCCGGCCATCGCTCTTGCGCTGCCGCAGGCGGCGATCCTGGCGCGCGTCGCCCGCTCCGCGCTGATCGAGGTGCTCAACGAGGACTATATCCGCACCGCGCGCGCCAAGGGCCTGCCCTACCGCGCCGTGCTCTGGCGCCACGCGCTGCGCAACGCCATGATCCCGGTGCTCACCATCCTCGGCCTGCAATTCGCCTTCCTGCTTGCCGGCACCATCATCATCGAGAATGTCTTCTACCTGCCTGGTCTCGGCCGGCTGATCTTTCAGGCGATCACGCAGCGCGACCTGATCGTGGTCGAGAGCATCGTCATGCTGCTGGTCGCCGCCGTGATCCTCATCAACCTCCTCGTCGATTTCTCCTACGCCCTCGTCGACCCGCGCCTAAGAGCAATTCCAGGAAAAGTGCGTAGCGGTTTTCCGTCCGGAATTGCGCCAAAACAAATACTGAGAGCGGTTCAGCGATTCCGCGAGACGCGGAACCGCTCGAGAGGCCGGCAATGACCATGCGCGTCGACCTGCCCGAGGAAACGCTTGCCGGCGTGCTGGCCAAGGCCTTCGGCAACCGCTCCTTCCTGATCGGTTTGATCATCACGCTGCTGGTTGTGGCCGTCGCGCTCCTCTCCTTTGCCTGGACGCCTTACGACGTCACCAGGCTGGTGATCGCCGACAAGACGCAGGCGCCCTCCTGGGCGCACTGGTTCGGCACCGACCATTTCGGCCGCGACATCCTGTCGATGATCATGGTCGGTGCCCGCAATTCGATCGCCGTGGCGCTGGTCGCGGTCGGCATCGGCATGGGCATCGGCGTGCCGCTCGGCGCCGTCGCCGCGGCGCGCGGCGGGATAGTCGACGAGGCGCTGATGCGCCTCAACGACCTGGTCTTTGCCTTTCCGGCGCTGCTTTCGGCAATCATGATCACCGCTATCTTCGGCCCGGGCGCCGTCAACGCCATCATCGCCATCGGCATCTTCAATATCCCTGTCTTCGCGCGTGTCGCCCGCGCGGGCGCGCTGGCCATCTGGCCCCGCGAATTCATCCTTGCCGCGCGCGCCGCCGGCAAGGGCATGACACAGATCACCGTCGAGCACATCCTGCCCAACATCGCGACGCTGCTGCTGGTCCAGGGCACGATCCAGTTCGCGCTGGGCATCCTCGCCGAAGCCGGGCTTTCCTATGTCGGCCTCGGCGCCCAGCCGCCGATGCCGAGCTGGGGCCGCATGCTGTTTGACGCGCAGACGCGCATGGTGACCGCGCCCTGGATGGCGATCTTCCCCGGCATGGCGATCGTGATCACCGTGCTTGGACTGAACCTGCTCGGCGACGGCATTGCCGACATCCTCGATCCGAAATCGCGGCGGCGTAGATGAACCTGCTCGAGATCGAAAACCTGTCGCTTTCGATCGGCGATACGCCGATCCTGAAAGGCGTCGAGCTGACAATCGCACCGGGCGAGGTCGTGGGCCTCGTCGGCGAATCCGGCTCCGGCAAGTCGATGACGGCGCTGACAATCATGCGGCTGCTGCCGCATCTGGCCCGCGCCGAGGGCCGCGTCGCCTTCGACGGCATCGACATCCTCGGCGCGAGCGAGGACCAGATGTGCGCCTTGCGCGGCGACGATATCGGCATGGTCTTCCAGGAGCCGATGACGGCGCTCAACCCGGTCAAGACGATCGGCGAACAGGTCGCCGAAGGCATCCGCTGGCACACCAAAGCGAGCCGCGCCGAGGCCGAGGAGCGCGCGCGAAAAATCCTCGACCGCGTCGGCCTGCCCGAGGCCAAATTCCCGCTGTCGCGCTACCCGCACGAACTGTCCGGCGGCCAGCGCCAGCGCGTCGTCATCGCGATCGCCTGCGCGCTGAAACCGAAGCTGCTGATCGCCGACGAGCCGACGACGGCGCTCGACGTGGTGCTGCAGGCGCAGATTCTTGATCTTTTGCGCGACCTGGTCAGCGAGAACCGCATGGGGTTGCTGCTCATCTCGCACGACCTCGCCGTGGTGACCGAGATGGCCGATCGCCTGATCATCCTGCGCAACGGCGAAGTGATGGAAGCCGGCGACACCGCCCGGACCTTGTCGGAGCAACAGCATCCCTACACGCGCGAGCTGGCGCTGGCCTCCACGCACGTGCCGGCGCGCCCGAAACCGCACCTTGCCGGATCGGCAAAACCCTTGCTCGAAGTCCAGGGCGTCGGCCGGGACTATCCGGGGCGGCGCAAATCGCTATTCCGGCCGGCACAACCGATCCGCGCCGTCGACGATGTCTCGCTCACCATCGAGCCCGCGCAATCGGTGGCGCTCGTCGGCCGCTCGGGCTGCGGCAAGTCTACGCTTGCCCGCATGATCCTCGCCTTGGACAAGCCAACGGCGGGCACGATCCGCTTTCGCGGCGAGCCCATCACCGGCAAGCCGGAGTCGACACTAAAGCCGGCCCGGCGCGACATGCAGGTGGTGTTCCAGGATCCTTACGGCTCCTTCGACCCGCGCCAGAAGGTCGAGAAGCTGATGGCCGAGCCGCTGCATCTTCTGGAAAAGCAGCCGGCAAAGGCCGAGCGCCGCGAGATGGTCGCGCATGCGCTGCATGAAGTCGGCCTTAGCCAGCGCGACATGGACAAATACCCGCATGAATTCTCCGGCGGCCAGCGCCAGCGCCTGTCGATCGCCCGCGCCATCATCACCCGTCCGAAGCTGGTAGTGGCCGACGAGCCGGTATCGGCGCTGGACGTCTCGATCCGCGCCCAGATCCTCGACCTTTTCGCCGAGCTCAACCAGAAGCTCGGCATCGCCTATCTCTTCATCACCCATGACCTGACGGTCGCCCGCGCCATGGCGGACGAGGTGCTGGTCATGCATGAAGGCAAGATCGTCGAACGCGGCCGGGCGGCCGAGGTGCTCGACCATCCGCGCTCAGAGGCGGCGCAGGCGCTGGTCGCGGCGGCACCCGACCTTCACCGCGCTATCGCGCGCAAAATGCAGGAACAGGGGTAGTTCAGCTCTCCGGCTTCACCAAATCGACGGGGCTGATGTCGAGCAGGTCGAGCGTGCGGCGCAGCAGCTTCACCTCGCTCTCCGCCAGCTTGGAATCGGCTTTGGCGATCTCAGCCATGTGGCGCGCAAGCAGCTTCCGGCGCTCGACATCGAGGTCGCGGAACAGCGCGATCGCCTGCGAGCCGTTGGTCTCGTAGCCATAATCGTTGAGATATTCGATGACGCTGTCGATGCTGGCCTCCGGAATGCCGAAGGCTTCCTTGCAGATATGCCGGAAGACGACCATCTCGCTCTCCGAGACCGAGCCGTCGGCCAGGATCATGCGGAACAGCATCAGCAATTCCGCCGACAGCACAGGGTCGTCCGCCACCTTGCGCACACCCGGGTCACCGTCGAAGATCGAACGTATCTGGTCGAGCAGCGCCATCGCCACCAAGCTCCCTTTGCGAGTCTGATCTGATTGTTAGCTTGGAATCGCTCTTGCGCAAACGGGGCGAGCGTGATGGAAGCTGCGGCTCCCTCCTCGCCTCACTCCAGCCCGATGGTCGACCTTAGCCTGCAGTCCGTCTTCATACTCACTGCCGCCGCTTTTGCGGCGGGTTTTGTCGACTCGATCGCCGGCGGCGGCGGGCTGATCACCATCCCGGCGCTGCTGCTCGCCGGTTATTCGCCGGTGGCAGCACTTGGCACGAACAAATTGCAGGGCATGTTCGGGTCCGGCTCGGCTACCATCCACTACGCCGCCAAGGGTCAGGTCGACCTGCGTCGCCAGCTGCCGTCCGCCGCGCTGGCGCTTGCCGGCGGCGCGGTCGGGGCGCTTTTGGCGACCGTCGTGCCGGGCGATTTCCTGCGTGCCCTGCTGCCGCTGCTGCTGATCGCCATCGCGCTCTATTTCGCGCTGAAGCCGAACATGGGCGACGTCGACCGCGCGGAGCGGCTGTCGCCCTTCCTGTTCGGGCTGAGCGTCCCGCCGCTGATCGGCTTCTATGACGGGCTCTTCGGTCCGGGCGCCGGTTCCTTCTACATGCTCGCCTTCGTCACCCTTGCCGGCTACGGCGTGCTCAAGGCGACGGCGCACACCAAGCTGCTCAATTTCGCCTCCAACATCGGCGGCTTCGTCGTCTTCGCCGCCGTCGGCGTCATCGACTGGAAGATCGGCCTGATGATGGGCGTGGCGCAGTTCATCGGCGCCCGCGTCGGCGCAAGCCTGGCCATCCGGATCGGCGCGAAACTGATCAAGCCGCTGCTGGTGGTCGTGTGCATGGCGCTCGCGATCAAGCTAATGGCAGACCCCGCCAATCCCTTACGCCAACTGGTTGGTGTGTGAGGCCTCCTCCTGTTAGAGTTCTGGTGTTGCGAATCATGTTGGAGGGACCAGACATGAATCTCAGTGCGCCCACCCAGATCGTGTTCATTATTTCGTTGGTTATCGCCGTCATCGGCCTTCTCGCCGCTCTTGGCCTGCTTGCATTCATTCCGATTGCGTCCGTTTGGATCATGCTCATCGCCTATATCGTGCTTGCCGCCGGCTGTTTGATGCGGGGCGCTTGAAATTCGCAGATCTCAGGCAACTCGGAGCGCCCGGCCCTGCCGGGCGCTTTTGATTTTTACGAACCTGTTCTGCTAGGCTCGCGTCATGTCCGACGAGACAGAGCGCCATCGCCAGGATAATCGCTCTCCCGCCCTCCATTTCGAGATGCTGCGGCGCAAGCCTGCTGCCTTGCTTACGGGCATCGTCACGGATATCTGCGGCTACCGCGAGACCCGCCCCGGCCATTTCCGCATCGTCGAATATGCTTCGCTGACCGTGCCGCTGGTGATCAGCTTCGCCGAAGCCTTCGCCATCGGGCTCGGCCACAGCCCGGGCGACAACGATCGCTACGCCAGCTTCGCCGCCGGCCTCTATGCTGGGCCGGTCATGATCGAATCCTTTGGCGGCGCCTGCTGCGTTCAGGTCAATTTCACCCCGCTTGGCGCCAGGCAGTTCTTCGGCCTGCCGATGAGCGAGTTGCGCGATCGCATGGTCGGGTTGGACGATGCGCTGGGCTTTGACGGCATCGCATTGCGCGAACGGCTCGGCGAGGCATCGGATTGGAACGCGCGCTTCGACATTGCCGAGGGATTCATTACCAGCCGCCTTGTCGAGGCGAATGCGCTTTCACCGGAAATCGCCTGGGCCTACAGGGCGGTCATTGCGTCAGGCGGCCGCACCCGCATTTCGACGCTCGCCGGCGAGATCGGCTGGAGCCGCAAGCATCTGGCGGCGAGATTCACCGACGCGATCGGCATCGGCCCGAAGACATTGTCGCGCATCGTACGCTTCAATCGCGCGCTGTCCCTGTCGAAGCGACAGGACGATGACTGGGCCGGCATCGCCGCCGATTGCGGCTACGCCGACCAGGCGCATCTGGTGCGCGAGTTCCGTCAGTTGGCCGGCGAAACGCCGACCGGTCTCGCGGCGTCGATGTAGGCCTGACCCAGGTAACATTTCTTCAAGACGCCGAGACCGCCTTTGCACAGACTGGCATTCATCAACCGACCAGGGAGATTGTCATGCCGACAGCAAACGAAGCACCCCGTCTATACCCGGCTCTGCGCTACAGGAACGCCGCCAAGATGATCGACTGGCTCAGCGAGGCCTTCGGCTTCGAACTGCGCGCCCGCTATGGCGAGGGCGACATTGTCCACCATGCCGAGCTCACCTTCGGGTCCTCGATGATCATGCTGGGTACGGCACGCGACGACGATTACGGCAAGATGGTCGGCGCGCCCGGCGGTGGCGGCGGCAAGTCGATCTACATCGCCGTCGATGACGTCGACGCCGCCTATGCGCGTGCCAAGAAGGCCGGCGCGAAAATCATCCAGGAACTGGTCGACCGCGACTATGGCAGCCGCGAGTTCATCTGCCTCGACCCGGAAGGCAATGTCTGGTCCTTCGGCACCTATTGGCCGAAGGTGGAGGAGGAGGCGTGAACCTCAGCGCGCGATGGCAAAAATCGCGTCGCAGTCGAGATGCCTCTCCAGCTCGGCCGCGACCTCGTCCAGCGCCTTCTCGACATCCGCGCGATAATCGATACCGCCTCCCCTGACGCCAAGGCTCTCCAGGTATGCGGCGCGAAAAGCGTCGGCGGAAAACAGTCCGTGCAGATAGGTGCCAATCACCTTGCCGTCCGCGGAGACCGCGCCGTCCTCGACGCCGTTGAGGATCGTCGAGGGCCGCGCCGTGTCCGGGCCGGTGGTGCGGCCGAGATGGATCTCGTAGCCTTCGAGCGGCAGGCCGAACTGCACTGACTGCGCGCTTGAATTGCGCACAGTCTTCTCAGGCTCCATCACCGTTTCGATGTCGAGCAAGCCAAGACCTTCGGCCTCAGTGACGCTGCCTTCGATGCCGTCGGGATCGCGCACCATGCGGCCGAGCATCTGATAGCCGCCGCAGATGCCGACGACATGGCCGCCGCGCTTGCGATGGGCGAGGAGATCGCGATCCCAGCCGTTCTCGCGGAATTTCAGGAGATCGCCGATCGTCGATTTGGAGCCGGGGATGACCACCAACCCGGCATCTTCCGGCAGCTTCTTGCCCGGCGGCACGAACACCACCTCGACCTGCGGCTCGGCTTTCAGCGGATCGAGATCGTCGAAATTGGCGATGCGCGCCAGCATCGGCACCGCCACCTTCAGCGCCCGCTTCTCGCCGGAAGCGAGGCGTTCGAGCACCACGGAATCCTCGGACGGCAGCCGCCCGGCCGCCTTCAGCCACGGCACGACGCCGAAGCAGCGCCAGCCGGTAAATTTTTCGATCGCGCTGATCCCGTCGTCGAACAACGAGACATCACCGCGGAACTTATTGATGAGATAGCCGGCGATCATGCGCCGGTCTTCCTCCGGCAGGATCAGGTGCGTGCCGGCCACGGACGCAATCACGCCGCCGCGGTCGATGTCGCCGACCAGGATCACCGGCACATTGGCGCGCGTGGCAAAGCCCATATTGGCGATATCGCGGCTCCTGAGATTGATCTCGGCGGGCGAGCCCGCGCCCTCGACGATGACCAGGTCCGCGCCCGCGCCGACCTTCGCCCAGGAATCCAGCACCGCGTCCATCAGCCCGGCTTTCATCGCCTGGTAGTCGCGCGCCCGCGCCTCGCCATAGACTTGGCCCTGCACCACCACTTGCGAGCCGATATCGCTCTGCGGCTTGAGCAGCACCGGGTTCATGTGCACGGTCGGCCTCACGCCGCAGGCCAGCGCCTGCAGCCATTGCCCGCGGCCGATCTCGCCTTCGCCGGCCTTGTCGTCGCCCGGAATATCGGCAACGGCAGCATTGTTCGACATGTTCTGCGGCTTGAATGGCCTAACCTTCAGCCCGCGATTCTTCGCAACGCGGCAAAGCCCCGCCACCAGCACGGTCTTGCCGACATCCGAGCCGGTGCCCTGCAGCATGATCGCTTTCGCCATCAGCCCCTGCCCCCTGAGCCAATGGTCGATTTCTGTGCCAGCGGCCCGCCGCGCCAGAGATAGAGCGCCATCAGCGGTTCCTTGCCCGTGCGCATGGCATGGCTGACATTGGAAGCGTGGTGAATGACCTCGCCGGCGTCGCGCATATGAAAGTTCTCCTCGCCCATCCGCCACTCCGTGCCGCCGGTCAGCGGGATATAGATCTCCTCGGCGAGGTGATGATGGTCGGGATAGACGATGTTGGGCCCAAGGATCAGCAGGCCAGCCGCGACCTCGTCATTGACGAAATGCCCGCGCGTGCCGAACACTTCCAGCCAGCCGTAATTGTCGACAAAACTCTGCCCGAAATCGGCGGCGCTATAGGTCTGCCCCCAGCGCAACTCGTCCCGATGGTCGGCAACAAATCGCGTCAATGGCCCGGCATCAGCCGGAGCCAACTCGGCGATGCGATCGAGATGGCTAAGGCAGACAAGCCCACGCGGCTTGAGAGAACGCGCAGACATGTCCCAGCCGATGCGCGCGACTTCATCCGTCACCAGATCGTTGTCGACGCCCGCGAGACAGGCTTGGAATCGCTCCAGCAACTCATCGAAAAGTGTTGGCACGCAAGAGCTCCGTTCGTCATTCCATGCACAGCCGGTTCTCAACGGCCCGGGTTGCGCGGCGGCATCATTGGTCTAGATTGAACGGCGCGCAAAGCCAAAAACGACAGGCCAGAAGGCCTGAACGACAGGGAGCACGCCATGGACGCGGCAGTCGATGCGGGCACTGGCCAGTTCGAACTCAACGAGGAACAGCGCGCCATCCAGGAGATGGCCCAGGCTTTCGCGGCCGACCGCGTCGCGCCCAATGCGCTCGACTGGGACAAGGCAAAGCACTTCCCCGCCGATGTGATCCGCGAGACCGGGCCGCTCGGCCTCGGCGGCATCTATGTGCGCGACGATGTCGGCGGCTCGGCGCTGGGGCGGCTGGATGCCGTGCTGATCTTCGAGGCGCTTGCCCACGCCGATCCGGCATTCTCCTCTTTCATTTCCATCCACAACATGGCGGCCTCGATGATCGACCGCTTCGGTAGCGACGAGCAGCGCCAGCGCTTCCTGCCGAAACTGACCTCTATGGAGTGGCTGGCGAGCTATTGCCTGACCGAGCCCGGCTCGGGCTCGGATGCGGCTGCGCTGAAGACGCGTGCGGTGAAAAGCGGCGGCGATTATGTCTTGAACGGCGCCAAACAGTTCATCTCCGGCGCCGGCGACAGCGACCTCTATGTCGTGATGGCGCGCACCGGCGGCGACGGCCCGAAAGGCATTTCGACCTTTGTCGTGCCCAAGGATGCGGCCGGCCTTTCGTTCGGCGCCAACGAGCACAAGATGGGCTGGCACATGCAGTCGACCCGCCAGGTCATCTTCGAGGACTGCAAGGTGCCGGCCGAGAACCTGCTCGCCGCAGAAGGCGCAGGCTTCGGCATCGCCATGGCCGGGCTCGACGGCGGGCGGCTCAACATCGCCGCCTGTTCGCTCGGCGGAGCGCAGTCGGCGCTCGACAAGGCGCTTGCCTACACGGCCGAGCGCAAGGCCTTCGGCTCCAAGATCAACCAGTTCCAGGCGCTGCAGTTCAGGTTGGCCGACATGGAAACGGAACTGCAGGCGGCCCGCATCTTTCTCTACGCCGCCGCTTCCAAGCTCGACCGCAAGGCGCCGGATGCCGGCAAATGGTCCGCGATGGCCAAGCGCTTCGTCACCGATATCGGCTTCGACATCGCCAACCAGGCGCTGCAATTGCACGGCGGCTACGGCTATCTGCACGATTACGGCATCGAGAAGCTGGTGCGGGATCTGCGCGTCCACCAGATCCTCGAAGGCACCAACGAGATCATGCGCGTCATCATCGCGCGCTCGTTGATTGGGCGCTGACGCAAAATCGGGAGAAAACGATGGCAACCATCGCCTTCATCGGCCTCGGTAATATGGGCAATCCCATGGCCGCCAACCTCGTAAAGGCGGGGCATGCGGTGCTGGGCTTCGACCTTGTGCCCGAAAACCTTACGGTCGCGAAAGAGCATGGTGTGACCGTCATGGCGAACGCCGTCGCCGCGGTGAAGGACGCTGACGTCGTCATCACCATGCTGCCGGCCGGCAAGCATGTGCTGTCGGTTTATGAGGACATCGCGCCCAAGGCCCGGAAAGGCGGGCTGTTCATCGATTCCTCGACCATCGATGTCGAATCGGCGCGCAAGGCGCATGCCATTGCCGCGAAGCATGGTCATCCGTCGATCGACGCACCCGTCTCCGGCGGCACGGGCGGCGCCGCGGCCGGCACGCTGACCTTCATGGCCGGCGGCTCGGATCAGGCGTTTGCCGCCGCCGAGCCGATCCTGAAGCCGATGGCCGGGCGCGTCGTTCATTGCGGCGGCGACGGCGCCGGCCAGGCCGCCAAGATCTGCAACAACATGATTCTCGGCATCTCGATGATCGGCGTCGCCGAAGCCTTTGTGCTGGCCGAAAAGCTCGGCCTGTCGCACCAGGCGCTGTATGACGTCGCCTCCACTTCCTCGGGCCAATGCTGGTCGCTCACCACCTATTGCCCGGTGCCCGGCCCTGTTCCGGCCTCGCCGGCCAACCGCGACTACAAGCCGGGCTTTGCCGCCGCGCTCATGCTGAAGGACCTGAAATTGTCGCAGGAAGCCGCGCAGAACGCAGGCGCCGTGACCCCGCTCGGCGCCGAAGCCACGCAGCTCTATGCTTTGTTCAACGCGCAAGGCCACGCCGGCGCCGATTTTTCCGGCATTATTAATTTCCTGCGCGGAAATCCGGCATAAGTCTCTGCTTTTGAAGGGTTATTTCCAAGATTTGCCGCTACGAAGCCGGCAAATTTAGATTTGCTTAAGGTCTTGCTAACGCACCGGTAACGATGTGCCTTTAAAACGGACTGCGAGGCGGACATCGCGTCTGCCCGGCGCTCCGGATCAGGTCTCGCGTACCGGAGCCCGTAAATTTCGCAAGTATTCTCGTAGCGAAATGCCATGTGTATCTGGCAAAGCCGCGTTCCCGCAGGGACGCGGTTTTTGCGTTTCGGAGACGCCCTCCACGAGCCGTCCAGGAATGGACCGGGCGCTTAGAGCAATTCCAGGAAAAGTGTGAGCGGTTTTCCGCCCGGAATTGCGTCAAAACAAGGAGATAGGGCATTTCGCCGTTTCCGTGAAACGGTGAAATGCTCTAGCCAGGAGCGCCCGGAGAATATCCGCTTAGCGCTTGCGCAAATCGGCATCCGCGAGATCGAGTGCCCTGGCGATGCGTTCGCAAGCCATGTCGATCGTGTCGCGCGTCCAGATCAGCGGCGGCGAGAGAATCATAGTGTCGCCGGTGGCTCGCAGCATCATGCCCTGCGCGATCGCGTGGTCGCGAACGACGACCGCCGCACTTCCCGATGGCAAATAACGTTCCTTGGTCGCCTTGTCCTTGACGATCTCGATCGCGCCCATCAGGCCGATCGAGCGCACCTCGCCGACCAGCCTGTGCCTGGCGATCCGCTCCTGCAGCGCCTGCGCGAAATAGGGACCGGTGTCGTTCTTGACGCGCTCGACCAGGCCTTCCTTCTCGATGATCTCGAGGTTCTTGAGCGCCACCGCGCAAGCCACCGGATGACCGGAATAGGTGTAGCCATGGTAGAACTCGCCGCCTTTCTCGACCAGCGTCTTGGCGATGCGGTCGCCGACCAGCAGCGCCGAGAGCGGCTGGTAGCCCGAGGTCAGCGCCTTGGCGGTGGTGATGGTGTCGGGCTCGATCCCGAACGTCTGCGCCGCGAACCATTCGCCGGTGCGACCATAGCCGGTGATGACCTCGTCCAGCATCAAAAGCACATCGTATTTGCGGCAGATGCGCTCCACTTCCGGCCAATAGCTCATCGGCGGGATCTTCACGCCGCCCGCGCCCATCACCGGCTCGCCGATGAAGGCGGCGACCTTGTCGGCGCCGGCTTCGAGGATCGCGTCCTCGACCGCCTTGGCCGCGCGGATGCCGAAATCATGGTCGCTTTCGCCGGGCAACGCGAGCTCATAGGCATAGGGCATCATCACATGGACGATGTTGGGCACCGCGCCGCCGAGCTGCTTGTGCATCGGCTCCATGCCGCCCAGCGACGTGCCGGCGACGGTCGAGCCGTGATAGGCCGACTTGCGCGAGATGACGCGGTTCTTCTCGGGCTTGCCTTCAAGCGCCCAATAGTGGCGCACGAGCCTGAGCGCCGTGTCGTTGGCCTCCGACCCGGACGAACCGTAGAAAACCTGGCTGACATGCGTCGGCGCCAGCTCCGCCAGCTTCTTCGACAACAGCACCGGCGTCGGCGTCGAGCATTTGAAGAAGGAGTTGTAGTAAGGCAGCTCCTTCATCTGCGCGTAAGCCGCCTCGGCCAGCTCGTCACGGCCGTAGCCGACATTGACGCACCACAGGCCCGCCATGCCGTCGAGGATTTCGGTGCCGTCGGCATCGTAGATGAACGGGCCGTTGGCATGGGTGATGATGCGCGAGCCCGTCTCGCGCAGCTCCTTATGGTCGGTGAAGGGGTGCAGGTGATGCGCGGCATCGATCTGCTGAAGCTGCTTCAGCGAATAATTCTGATAGGTCATGGATTTGATCTTTCCTCTTGAATCAATCCGGCAGCGGCCGGGGCGGATTCGTCAGAGGAAGCGGGGCGGCGAATAGCCGATGCGGGCGCACAGCCGCAGCAGCTCGGCGCGCAGCGTGCGCGGTGACGGCGTCACCGCGACTCCGAAGGCGCCTGATGTGCTGAAGCGGATCATGGCGGCAGCTTATGCCGGCTGAGGCCTAGAATTCAAGCTGTTCCGGTTAGCGCCCGCTGCAGGAATATGTAGCGCATCGCCGTCTGCGCCGCCTGCGGCCGGCGGTCGCCGCGCCCGCCATGGCCGCCTTCGGTCTCCTCGAAGAACAGCGTCCTGCCGTGACCTGTCTCCTGCAGCCGCGCCGCCATCTTGCGCGCATGTCCGGGATGGACGCGATCATCGGCGGTCGATGTCATCAGGAGCACCGGCGGATAGGCAGCGCCCGCCTTAACATGCTGGTAAGGCGAATAGGCGCCGAGCCAGGCCGCCTCTTCCGGCTTCGACGGATCGCCATATTCGGCGATCCACGAGGCGCCGGGAGGCAGTTCGGTGTAGCGCAGCATATCGAGCAGCGGCACGTCGATGATGACGGCGCCGAACAGCTCCGGCCGCTGGGTCAACGACGTGCCGGTGAGCAGGCCGCCATTGGAGCCGCCTTGGATGCCGAGCTGCGCCGCCGTGGTGATGCCGCGCCGGACCACGTCCTCGGCCACGGCCGCGAAATCGTCGAAAGCGTTCTGGCGCTTGCCCTTGAGCGCCGCCTGATGCCAGGCCGGACCGAACTCGCCGCCGCCGCGGATGTTGGCCTGGACATAGGCATTGCCCTTGTCCAGCCAGAGCTTGCCGCGAATGCCGGCATAGCCGGGTAGCAGCGGCACTTCGAAGCCGCCATAGCCGTAGAGCAGCGTCGGCACCGGCCCTTTCTGGTCGCGCCGCCGCACCACGAAATACGGGATCATCGTGCCATCCTTCGAGCGCGCCTCGAACTGCTCCGAGATATAAGGCGAGGCGTCGAAGCGGGCCGGCTGCGATTTCACGGTTTGGAGTGTCTCGCCATCGTCGTCCGACCAGATGATCGAGCTCGGCGTCAGGAAATCGGTGAAGGAGAAGGAGACGCTCGAGCCGAAATGCTCGACATGGCTGATGCCGACATTGCCGTTGTCGGGCAGCGCTATCCGCTTCAGCGACCAGCTTTCTGCGGCGCGGTCGCAGGCGATGATCTTGCCGCGAACATTGTCCATCAGGTTGATGAACAGCCGGTCCTGCGTCCTGGCGAGGCCGGCGATCGAAACGCGGTGCGCCGGCTCGAGCACGGTCTGGAACGGACCGAAGGCACCGTTCTCGATCCAGCGATCGAAATCGACCGAATAGAGCCCGTCGGGCAGGCAGCGCGTGCCGTCCGGCGCCGTCCAGGGGCTGCGCACGCCAAAGATCAGTTGGCCCTTGAAGACCACCGTGTCGGTGGCGTCGTCAGGCAGCGGGATGCGCCGGTTCTCACCCGAAGCCAGCCGCAGGAAACTGTGCGAAGTGAAGAAGTCGAGCGTCTTGCCGAGCAGCACGTGCCGCTTGTCGCCGTCATATTCGACACCGCCGCCGACCGCGAGATGTTGTTTCTCGCCTTCGAGGATCGGCGTGGCGTCCTCGAGCTCGGCGCCGCGCCGCCACAGCTTGATCACGCGCGGATAGCCGGACTGCGTCTTGTCGTCTTCCTCGAAAGCGGCGGAGACGATCACCGTGTCCTTGTCCAGCCAGGAAAAGCCCGACTTGGAAGCGGGAGCGCGAAACCCGTCCTCGACGAAGGATTTCGTCACGATATCGAATTCGCGCATCTCGCTGGCATCGCCGCCATCGGGCGACATGTAGAGCAGGCAGCGGTTGAAATCGGGATAGAGCCGGCTCGCCCCGCCGAACACCCACTTCACGCCTTCCTTCGCGGAAAGCTGATCGAAATCGTCTCCCAGTCGGGCTTGTCGGTCTTGTAGGACGCGACCGTCGTGCGCCGCCAGAGACCCAGCGCATTGGTCTTGTCCTGCCAGAAATTATAGACATAGCCGGCAAGCGCGGTCCCGACCGGCATATTGTCCTCGGCGGTCATCAGGTCGAGCACGGTCTCGAACGCGGCCTGATAGGAAGGATCGCCCTGCAGTTCGGCGACCGTCAGCGCATTCTGGCGATGAACCCAGTCCAGCGCTTCCTTGCCGTTGCGATCCTCAAGCCAGAGGTAGGGATCGTTGGCGGTCAATTCGAGCTGGGTTTTGGTCATCGTGCTGGTCATGCAGGTCTCCATCCGGCGGCCCCGCCTACATCGCGTTGGCTGCCTTGATATTCAAGAGCCATTGGGGTCGATTACAAAACCCGCCGTCGAACAACTGTCGCCGCCGCCAGCGCCGCGCAGATGGCGCCCAGCGTGACCGGCAGGCCGGCGGCGCCGATGACATCCATGACGCCGCCGGTGAGCGGCGGCACGACGATGCCGCCAAAACCCCACATCAGCGAGAAGGCGGCATTGCCGGCAACCAGCGCCGACCCGGTGAAGCGTTCGCCGAGCTCGATGATCGACATCGTGTAGATGCCGTAGGAAACGGCGCCCCAGATAAAGACGCAAACCCAGATCAGCGGCGTCTCGATCAGCGCCGGCAAAGCCACGCATCCAAGGACGGTCACCGCCACGCAGCCGAACCGCACCAGGCGCGCCGTCAATCTTTCGGCGAGCAGACCGAGCGGCACCTGCATGGCGATGTTGCCGGCGATCATCACGGAAAGCAGCGCCGACATGCGCGCCTCGGGAATGCCGTGATGCGTCCCGTAGACCGGCAGCAGCGCCAATATCGCCTGCTCGAACCCGGCTGCGACGATCACGGCCGACATAAGCAGCCAGGCCATCGGTATGAAGCCCAGCACCGAGACCTTGTTCTCGGCCTCGTCGACCTTCGGCAGCCGCTTCACCACCACGGCCAGGCAGCCGCCGCAGAAGAGGAAGGCAAGAATGCCGACAAGGAAAGGCGGCCAACCTTCCGTGCCGACGCCAAGCAGGCAGAGCGGCCCGGCCGCGAAGCCCGCCGAGATGATGGTTGAATAGATGCCCATGACGCGGCCGCGCCGCGCCGGCGGCGCCAGAGCGATCACCCAGATTTCACTCAAGACATAGAGCGGGTTGGTCACCACGCCGATCAGGAAGCGCAGCGGGAACCACAGATAGACATTTTGCGTCCAGCCGATCAGCGCCAGCACCAGCGCCGAAAGCGCTGCGCAGGTCAGCGCGGTCCGCCCTGCCCCGAACCGGCGCGCCAATCCCGGGATCAGCGGCGAGGACAGGATGAAGCCGACCGGCGTCATCGCCGCCGACAGCCCGATCATCGCCGGCGAAACGCCCTGGCGCTGCAGGATAAAGCTCAGCAGCGGATAGGAAAGCCCTTGCGCAATGGCGAAGACGGAAACCGTCGCGATCACGCCGGTGATCGCCGCCCACTGCACCGTCTCGTCGCTTTCCGAACCCGCCAGCGCCATCATTGCCGCTCCAATCTTCGGAGCCTTAGCCGCTACCGGCGACAGCCGTAAGGGCCAACGGCGGCTAAAGCGCATGCTCCAGCCAGTCCCTGTCAGGAGCGCTGGCGCTGCCAGGATCAGCACAAGGTAGCGGCACCCAGCAAGCATCGAGCCCGACGATGACGGCAGGCAGCCGAGCGGCCGATCGCCTGCGGCCGCCTCCCCTTCCGTCATGTCGCTTCCCTCGCCCTAGTGGTCGCCGCCTCCTCACCGGCTGCATTGCTGCCAGTCCATTATGCCGGCCAAATTCGCATCCTCACGAGGCTTCTCATGACTGCCGCCCTTCATCCCGCCGAGCCGGCACTGGCAACCGATCGCGCCCGCCGTGGCGGCCGCGCGGGAAAGCGCGCCGGCGGCTCGGCCGCCTTCGAGCAGCCCGCCTTCCGGCAGCTGAAGAACCCGCTGACGCCGACCAGGCTGGTGTCCGACGACGAGCTGGAATCGATCCACCTCGCCTCGCTGCGCGTGCTGAGGGAAATCGGCGTCGACGTTCTGCACGATGAAGCCCGCCGAATCATGAAGGCGCATGGCGCCGACGTGCGCGAAGGCTCGGAGCGCGTGCGCTTCGACAGCGACATGATCCTCGAGCTTGTCTCGCACTGCCCGTCGGAATTCACGCTGCATGCCCGCAACCCGGCGCATAATCTGCGCTTCGGCGGCAACAACGTCATCCTGTCGATGATGGCTTCGGCGCCGAACTGCTCCGACCTCGACCGCGGCCGCAGGCCCGGCAACCAGGCCGATTACCGCAACTTCCTGCGCCTGGCGCAGATGCACAACATCCTGCACTGCACCGGCGGCTATCCGGTCGAGCCGATCGACATCCATCCGTCGGTGCGGCACCTGGAATGCATTCGCGACCTCGCCATGCTGACCGACAAGGTCTTCCACATCTATTCACTCGGCAAGGAACGCAATGTCGACGGCATCGAGATCACCCGCATCGCGCGCGGCATTAGCCGCGAGCAGCTGATGCAGGAACCGTCGGTCTTCACCATCATCAACACCAATTCGCCGCTCAAGCTCGACGTGCCGATGATGGAAGGCATCATCCAGATGTCGAGCATGGGCCAGGCCGTGATCGTCACGCCCTTCACGCTGTCCGGTGCCATGGCGCCCGTCACCGTCGCCGGCGCGCTGGTGCAGCAGAACGCCGAGGCGCTCTCCGGCATCGCCTTCGCGCAGATGGTGAAAAAGGGCGCGCCGGTCGGCTATGGCGGCTTCACCTCCAATGTCGACATGAAGTCCGGCGCGCCGGCCTTCGGCACGCCCGAATATATGAAGGCGCAGCTCGTCGGCGGCCAGCTTGCCCGCCGCTATCAAATTCCCTACCGCACCTCCAACACCTGCGCCGCCAACACGGTCGACGCCCAGGCCGCCTATGAAAGCGTGTTCTCGCTATGGGGCGCGATCCAGGGCGGCGGCAATCTGATGATGCATGGCGCCGGGTGGCTGGAAGGCGGCCTGCGCTGCTCCTATGAAAAGACCATCCTCGACATCGACCTTTTGCAGATGGTGGCCGAATTCCTCACCCCGCTCGACCTCTCCGAGGATGCGCTCGGCTTCGAGGCCATCCAGTCGGTCGGTCCTGGCGGCCATTTCTTCGGCACCCAGCACACGCAGGAGCGCTACAAGACCGCCTTCTATTCGCCGATCGTGTCCGATTGGCGCAATTTCGAGACATGGGCCGAGGCGGGTTCGCCGACGGCGATGGAGCGGACCAACAAGGTCTGGAAGGAGCGCCTTGCCTCCTACGAGGAGCCTTATATGGATCCGGCCATCCGCGAGGAGCTCAACGATTTCGTCGAGAAACGCCGCGCCGAAGGCGGCGCGCCGACGGATTTCTGACCATCTGTGTTGAGGATGAATAGTCGACCCCCACTCCGTCGCGCTTCGCTCGCCACCTCTCCCCCGATCGACGGGGGAGAGGAAAGGCGCGCGGCGATTCCAGCTGGCTCCTTTCCTCTCCCTCCGGAGGGGGGAGAGGTGGCGCCGCGAAGCGGCGACGGAGTGGGGGAAGGCGCTGTTCAAACGCGAAGCCGTCGCAAACGAGGCACGACCAAGCGCGCAAGAAATCTCCGGCAAGCCGGCAATCAAGCGGAAGCTTTGCTTTGGCTTGAATTGAAGTCACGCAAGCTCGGCGGCTATCGCTTTACGCGCCAGTTTTCCATCGGACCGTTCTTCGCCGACTTCGCTTGCCGCGAGCGTTGGCTCGTCGTCGAGGTCGATGGATCCCAACACGCCGACAGCTCATATGACCGCCGCCGCGACCACTTCATGCAGGCTCAGGGCTACTCGATCCTGCGCTTCTGGAACCATGACGTCCTGAAACATCGTGCTTCCGTCTGTGAAACCATCCTCGCCGCGCTCGACGGCAGGCTGGCCGAAAACATCGCGGCATCCGATCTCCGCTTTGTTTTCACACCTCGATCCCTCGATTCAGTATTTTCAAACACGGATCTATCTGCATGAAATCCCACGTGAAAGCGGTTGTCATCGGCGGCGGCGTCGTCGGCTGCTCGGTGCTCTATCATCTCGCCAAGGCTGGCTGGACCGACATCATGCTGATCGAGCGCTCGGAGCTGACCTCCGGCTCGTCCTGGCATGCGGCGGGCGGCTTCCACACGCTGAACGGCGACCCGAACGTCGCCAAGCTGCAGGCCTATACGGTCCAGCTCTATAAAGAGATCGAGGAACTCTCCGGCCAGTCCTGCTCGCTGCATTTGACCGGCGGCGTCATGATGGCCGATACGCCTGAGCGTATGGACTTTCTGCGGCTGGCTCACGCCAAGGGCCGCTATCTCGGCATGGATACCGAGCTGATTACGCCCTCGGAAGCCAAGGCGATGTTCCCGCTGATGGATGAGACGAACTTCGTCGGCGCCATGTGGGATCCGGTCGAAGGTCATCTCGACCCTTCGGGCACCACCATCGCCTATTCCAAGGCGGCAAAAAAGCTCGGCGCCGAGATCGTGCTGCGCAACCGCGTCGTCGACCTCACTCAGCAGCCGGACGGCACCTGGAACGTCGTCACCGAGCAGGGCACGGTCCATGCCGAGCACGTCGTCAATTGCGGCGGCCTGTGGGCGCGCGAGATCGGCCGCATGGTCGGCGTCGAGCTGCCGGTTTTGGCCATGGAGCATATGTATCTTTTGACCGAGCCGATGCCGGAGGTCGAGGAGTTCAACAAGTCGACCGGCCGCGAGATGATCGGCGTGCTCGACTTCAAGGGCGAGATCTACACCCGCCAGGAGCGCAACGGCGTCCTGCTCGGCACCTACGAGAAGGCCTGCAAGCCGTGGTCGCCGGTCAACACGCCGTGGGATTTCGGCCATGAGCTCCTGCAGCCCGACATCGACCGCATCGCTCCGTCGCTGGAGATCGGCTTCAAGCATTTCCCCGGCATCGAGAAGGCCGGCATCAAGCAGATCATCAATGGCCCCTTCACCTTCGCGCTCGATGGCAATCCGCTGGTCGGCCCGGTGCAGGGCCTGACCAATTTCTGGTGCGCTTGCGCCGTCATGGCCGGGTTCAGCCAGGGCGGCGGCGTCGGCCTCGCGCTCTCCAACTGGATGGTGCATGGCGATCCGGGCTTCGACGTCTGGGGCATGGATGTCGCTCGCTTCGGCGAATGGGCGAGCCTGCGCTACACCAACGCCAAGGTGCGGGAAAACTATTCGCGCCGCTTCTCGATCCGCTTCCCGAACGAAGAACTGCCCGCCGCCCGTCCGGCGCAGACGACGCCACTCTACGACACCATGCTCGCCAACAACGCCGTCATGGGCGATTCGTGGGGCCTGGAAACGCCGCTCTGGTTCGCGCCGAAGGGCACGGAGCCGAAGGACATCGTCTCCTTCCACCGCTCCAACGATTTCGGCCCGATCGGCGAGGAAGTGCGCGCCACGCGCGACAGGGTCGGCGTCACCGAGATCGCCAACTTCGCCAAATACGAGGTGTCCGGTCCGGGCGCGGAAGATTTCCTCAACCGGCTGATGACCAACCGCATGCCGAAGGTCGGCCGTATCGTGCTGACCCCGATGGTCAACGAATTCGGCAAGCTGATCGGCGACTTCACCATCGCCAAGGCCGGCCCAAGAAATGGAGAAGAGCGCTTCATGATCTGGGGCTCGTCCGCAGCGCAGAAATATCACATGCGCTGGTTCGAGAAGCACCTGCCGAAGGATGGCTCGGTGCGCATCCACCGCTTCGACCAGACGCTGGTCGGTCTCTCGATCGCCGGGCCGAAATCGCGCGACCTGCTGCAGAAGCTCGTCGATGTCGACGTCTCGACAAAGGCCTTCCGCTTCATGGACTTCCGCGAGATGGCGGTTGGCGGCGCGCCCTGCATGGTCAACCGCATCACCTACACCGGCGATCTCGGCTACGAGATCTGGATGGCGCCCGCCTATCAACGCCTCGTCTACAAGGCGATCAAGGAAGCCGGCGCGGAATTCGGCATCGTCGATTTCGGCATGCGTGCGCTGCTCTCCATGCGCCTGGAAAAGAATTTTCCGACCTGGTTCCGTGAATTGCGTCCGATCTACGGACCGTTCGAAGGCTCGATGGACCGCTTCATCAAGCTGGAGAAGAACGACTTCATCGGCCGCGAGGCGTCCGCCCGGGAGCATGCCGAAGGGCCGAAGCTGCGCCGGGTCTCCTTCATCGTCGACGCTGCCGATGCCGACGTGATGGGCGACGAGCCGATCTGGGCCAAGGTCGGCAAGGATTACGGCACAGTCGAGAAGCCGCATGGCTACGGCGCGCCGCGCTTCGACACGTCAGGCAAGGAAGTGCGCGGCTCGAAGGCCGCCGAAGGCGCTTCGGCCGTGCGCGGCATCGTCGATGGCGACTGGCGCGTCGTTGGTTGGGTGACCTCGGGCGGCTATGCGCATTACGTGCAGAAGTCGATGGCGCAGGGCTATGTGCCGGCCGCTCTTGCCGAGGACGAAAGCGCCGGCCTGTTCGAGATCGAGATTCTCGGCCACCGCCGCCCGGCCCGCATCAATGTCGAACCGCCTTTCGACCCGAGCGGCGAGAAGATGCGAACCTGAAACCCGAATTGTTGGATTGCGTCGGTAGCTATGGCATGGTCCGAGCCCACTACCGGCGCATCAGCATGAGAAGATCGTCCCTTTGCGGCAACTAGAGAAATGGACCGATTGGCTCTGCGATGAACGGGTCGGCCCATTCAGCGCGGCGGTTGCGTCGGTCCTCCTCTACTGCCTGACCCAGATCGTCATGATGGCCCTGCTGTCCCATGTTGCGGGCACGGGCGTCGGTGTCGACGATGCAGAGCAATTGACGGAAATGCGATTCCTGGCCGCCGGCTACGGCAGCTCGCAGCCGCCTCTATACACCTGGCTGGCGACGCTTGCGGCCTCGCTGGTCGGAACCAGCGTCCTTGCCCTCAAGATCGTCAAATACGGCCTGCTGGCCGCGGGGCTGGTCGCCTATTTCACCGCCATACGCCGCCTCGGCTACTCGAACCGTGCCGCGGCGGCCGGCATGTTCGGATTGCTGCTGTTTCCTCAGATCTTCTGGGAGATGCAGCACGCCCTCACCCACTCGGTCGCCATATTCTGTTTCACCTCGGTGCTGCTTCTGGCGCTGGTCGAGGTGGAGAGGCGGCGATCGGCCGTTGCCTATGCGTTTTTCGGCCTGGCGACGGCGGCCGCGATGCTGTCGAAATACAACATCGTCATCTTCCTTGCCGCCCTGTTCCTGGCATCTCTCTCGGTTCGCGAAACGCGTGAGGCGATCTTCGACCGCCGTTTCGCAATCAGCGTGGCGGTGGCGGTCCTTGCCTGCCTGCCGACGCTTTATTGGAGCCTGACACATCTGGAAGACCTGCTCGCGCACCAAGGGGGCCTGGGCGTCGCCGAAGGCGGCAGCGTTGCGAAAACGGCGCTTCTCGGCATCCGCAGACTGGTCAACGCGATCGTCAATTTCGCTGGATTGCCGGTCGTGATTTTTGCCGTCGCCTACGTCCTGGCGACAAGAAAACGGACGGATCCGCCTCAGCCGGTACGGTGGCCGGAAAAGCTGTTGTGGCGGGCGATCGTCCTTGGTTTTGTGGTCATGGTCACAGTCGTGTTGGCGGCCGGCATCACCCAGTTTCGCGACCGCTGGATGCTACCGATCTTCATCCTCTTGCCCGCGGCGCTCGCCATGCGCTTCGACGCCATGGGCCAGAAAGGCCGAAAGACGCAAGCCACCATTGTCTTCGTCGGCGCTCTCCTTGCCATATTGGTGCTGCCGCTGAGCTGGTACATGCATCTGCACGGCGGCGACAGCCGCGGCAGCATCGTGCGCATGGATTACCGCTCGCTTTACGACCAGATCAACGCCGACGGACCGGTCAAGACCGTGGTCTCGAGCTGGTTCTGGGTCGGCAATCTGCGCCTGGTCGATGCCGATCTCATCGCGCTCGATGACGAGACGCCGGACTTCGCCAGGTCGATCCGCGAGCCGGCGGTGCTCGTGCTTACCGATGACAGGGAATCGTCCTCGGAGGTTTTCGAAGAGTTGGCGAAGGTCGGCTACGTGATGGACACCATCCACCGCACGATTGAAGTGCCGCAGGCACTCGGCTTTCCGCCCCGCAAGGTCACGATTACCAGACTGCACAAGAAGCCCGCGCAGTAAGCTTCAGGTGGGACGAATGGACAAGCTAGGCTTCGGCCGCCATCGCAAGATCATGCCCTTCGAGCCAAGCTCGGTCGAAGCGCTGCGCGAGGCCTCGCGTGAAAAGGCGGCCTCGCTCAACCAGCATCTGCTGGGCTATGGCGCGACCGCCGAAGCCGAGTGGGCGACGGCGGGCGTCGCCGCGCCGGACTTGGCCGAAATGCGCAGATACCGGCTGGACCGCATCCGCGCCGAGCTGAAACGCCGCGACTATGCCGGCGCCCTGCTCTACGACCCGGTCAACATCCGCTACGCGACGGACTCGACCAACATGCAGCTCTGGGTCGCGCACAATTCGACACGCCACTGTTTCGTCGCCGCGGAAGGGCCGGTAGTGCTGTTCGACTATTTCTCCTGCGAGCACCTGTCCGACCATTCGGGCGTCGTCGACGAGGTGCGCCCTGCGGTATCGTGGATATATCTCTACAGCGGCGAGCTCACCGAGCAGAAAGTCCGGCGCTGGGGTGCCGGTATCGCCGAGCTCGTTGCCGAGCATGGCGGCGGCAACCGCCGCATTGCCGTCGACCGCATCAACCCGGAAGGCGTTGAGGAACTCGCCCGCCGCGGCATCGCGATAGGCAATGGCGAGGCGGTGATGGAGAATGCGCGCCTCATCAAATCGCCGGACGAGATCCTCGCCATGCGCCGCGCCATCGTCGCCTGCGAGGCCGCGATTGGCGAGATGGAGACAGTGCTGAAGCCCGGCATCTCCGAAAACGAGCTCTGGGCGGAACTGCATCGCGGCAACATCGCGCGCGGCGGCGAATGGATCGAAACGCGTCTTTTGTCATCGGGACCGCGCACCAATCCCTGGTTCCAGGAATGCTCCTCGCGCGTCATCGAGAATGGTGACCTCGTCGCCTTCGACACGGACCTGATCGGACCCTACGGGTTCTGCGCCGATCTTTCGCGCACATGGCTTTGCGGCGACGGAAAGCCGTCGAACGAGCAGCACGACCTCTTCCGCATCGCCGCCGGTCAGATCGCTCATAACACCGAACTGATGCGGCCGGGCATCTCCTTTCGCGATCTCGTCGAACGCTCGGCGGTGCCGCCGGACGACTGTTATCCGACGCGCTACGGCGTGCTCTATCACGGGGTCGGCTTGGCGGACGAATATCCGACGCTGCCGCATGCCGGCGACTGGACCGACGACACGCCGGACGGCGTGCTCGAACCCGGCATGGTGCTTTGCGTCGAAAGCTATATCGGCAGGCTTGGCGGGCGCGAAGGCGTCAAAATCGAGGAGCAGATCCTGATCACCGAAACCGGCAACGAGAAGCTTTCAGCCTACAAGCTGGACGAGCGGCTGCTCTGATCCGCTTTCGACAGCCGCGACGGCG
Organism: Mesorhizobium sp. CA15; assembly: GCF_020165215.1. NCBI lineage: Bacteria > Pseudomonadati > Pseudomonadota > Alphaproteobacteria > Hyphomicrobiales > Phyllobacteriaceae > Mesorhizobium > Mesorhizobium sp. CA15. The sequence continues at coordinate 91,636 of NZ_JAIUHQ010000010.1, read as the reverse complement.
TCGCGCATCGCGGCAACGATTTTTTCCGGCGTCGTTCGGGCGGTGATATAGGGCAGGCCCTTGCGCCGCGCCGTCCAGCCGACCACCTTCACGCCTCTCGCCGCCGGCTCGAAACGTTGCGCCAGCGCCCAGCTTTCGCAGTCGATGGCCGCGACCTCGGCCCTGCCTTCCGCGACGGCCACAATCGACGACCGGTGGCCGCCGCTTTCGCCGCGCGAGGCGAAGATGTCCAGGCTTTCGCCCATCGCCTCCAGGTCGCGCTGCAGGCCGATCAGCCCGGACATCGAATCCGGATTGTTGAAGGTGAAGCGCCTGCCGCGGAGAAGGTCGATCGGGATGAGGGCCTTGCCGTCCGCGGGCGAGGCAATCCCCGGTCCGCCATCCGCCGGCATCACCAGCGCGCTGGAATAGAGCTCTCCCTGCCCGCCCTCGAACGCATCGTAGCTCGGCTGCGCAACCACCTGCACATGCCGCGCAAGACCGAGTTCCATCGGCCCCCAGCAGGTTTGCCCGAAGAGCAGCGCCGGGCTCAGCCAGAGCTGGTGAAAGTCCAATTCTTCCGGGGGCAGCGTCGCCGGGTCGGGTGCGATCGGCTTGCCGGCGCCGTCGAGTATGCCGCCGGGAACTCCTGGCAGCTCGCGATTGCTGCGCACGACCGCCTCCGGCGCATCGATGCCCCTTTGCCGGAAAGCATCGCGGAGCCGCGCCCATTGCGCGTCGACTTGGCCACGCGCTTCGGACCAGTCATACATAGGCAGGGCCGCAACGAACTTGCTCATGTCGAATAGCTTTCAAAGGCAAGCGGCCTTCGGCGCCTGTGTTCCGCCGCGCAAAAAGCGTCGCGGAAAGTCGAAATTACTCCTTCGGCGGCTCGGCGGGAACCGGCGCCGTGCCAAGTCCGCTGACATTGCGCGCCCTGACGCGCGGCTTGAAGGCGCGGCCCGGTTCCGGCGTGCGCCGCAGCACCGGATGAACGATCGGCTCCTTGGCCCTGAACGCATGGGCCTTCAGCATCGCAAAATAGTTCGGATAGGCATAACCGTTGTTCATCCGCAGCCATTCCTCGCGGCGCTCGCGAAAGAGCTTCGGCAGCCGGTACCAGGCAATGGTCGGGCTCTTGTGATGAACGAAATGCAGATTGTTGTTCAGGAACAGGAAGGAGAGCGGCGAGCGCTCGACGATCACCGTTCGCCCCTCCGGATGCTCCGACCACTGGTGCTCGGCATAGGTGCGGATCGAGATCAGCGACTGGCCGAGCCACACCGGCACCAGGATATAGAGCCACAGCGGGATGCCAAAGCCGAACGTGACGATCGGCGCCACAATCGCGAGGCCGACGGCATGCAGCAGCCAGGCCTTGCGGATCGCTTTGTCGCCGGCAAGGATCTGCTTGGCATCGTCGATGAAGAAACCGACCGAGGACAACCACGGACCGAGGACGAGGCGGCCAACCATGGTGTTGTTGATCTTGAGCAGAAGCTTCATTGTCGGCGGCAGGCCCTCATGCATCCAGAGCGCCTGATAGTAGCTCTCCGGATCGTCGAGCGGATCGGTCAGGCGCTCGTCTGCATGATGGCGAAGGTGGATGGTCTTGAAGCGGCGGAACGGCCAGACCATGCCGATGGGCAGGAAGACGAAGGCTTCATTGATCCTGGCGTTGCGGGTCGGATGACCGTGCAGCACTTCGTGCATGATCGACGATTGCAGAGCCAGGATAAAGGGCAGGACGGCAAGCGCCAGAAGCGGATGGGATGGCCAGACAAGGAAACCGGTGGCGAGCCATGCGCCGTAGCAGAAGACTGTGAGGGAGACTGTCGGCCATTCGACAGCCGGTGTGCTGCTAGGTCTCTTTTTCGTGCCGGTATTCACGCTTGCCATGCTCTCGACCACTGCCCCCCAGTCGCCGGAACCAACTCGATTCCTGACAACATTGTGTCAGTAGCCTGCCGTTACATCAACGCGACAATGCGCACAACCCGTTGCGAATGCGCATTTTTGGCGGCATATGTTATACATTGTAAACAGACATCGGGATTCATTTCCGCCTGAGCCACGTTCAAAACGGCTCCGGCGCAAATTTTTCCTCTCCGACACGGAAGCAGCGTGATGGACAAGCGCGATCTGTCGATGACCTTTCGGGAGCGCCTGAAATTGCTCTTGACACGGTCCGACCTGAACCAGTCGGCCTTCGCGACGGCGGTCGGCATCGACCGTTCGGCGCTGTCGCAGCTCCTCTCCGGCGCCTCGACCCGCCTGCCCCGCGCCGAGACCCTCCTCAACATAGCCGCCGAGTTCAAGGTATCGCTCGACTGGCTGCTGGGCCTGAGCCAGGACGAAGGTGTCACCGGCGAAATCAGAGAAAGCCTGGAGATCGAAGAGGCGCCCGACGGCTTCGACCGCACGCTTTTGGCCAAATGGCATGCCGAGGCGGCCGGCACCAAGATCCGCTATGTGCCCGCGGGCATTCCCGACCTTCTGCGGACCGAGGCACTGGTGGAATATGAGGCCGGCATTGCCAACAAGAGCCGTGAGGCGCAGGCAGGCGAAACGCAATATCGCATCGACTACAACCGTCGGCCGGAGACCGACATGGAAGTCTGCATGCCGCGCCACACGCTGGAGATCTTCGCGCGCGGCCTCGGTGTCTGGGATCGTTTCCCCGAGGCCGAACGGCGCAAGCAATTGCTGCACATGGCGGCGCTGCTTGACGACCTTTATCCGACCTTTCGCCTGTTCCTCTATGACGGCCGCATTCGCTATTCGATCCCCTATACGATCTTTGGCCCCTATCGCGCCGCGATCTATGTCGGCGACATGTATCTCGTGTTGAGCGCCACTCAGCCGATCCGCACGCTCACCAGCCATTTCGACAACCTGATCCGGGCCGCCGACATCAACGCGCACGAGGCCGCGAGCTTTGCGCAAAAGCTGGCCGCAATGTCCTTCCCATCAGGCTCTGCCTGATCGCGCGCATTGATATCGTCTTCGCCGCCCGTCATCGTTCCAGGGAAAACCCCATGGCCTTTCGCGGCCGCAAATTCGTTGACTGGACATAAAGACTTCTTTATATCGTTATTTGAATTTGAACGCGAAAGCCATTCCAGGCAGGAAATTCAGGGCCATGACCGCGACCAACCCGATTGACGCACTGCTTGCCGAAAAAGGCGTGCTTTTGGCCGATGGCGCCACCGGCACCAATCTGTTCGCGATGGGTCTTGAGGCCGGGGAAGCGCCTGAGCTGCTCAATGAGACGGCGCCCGAGACCATCGCCAGCCTGCATCAGAACTTTGTCGACGCCGGCGCCGATATCATTCTCACCAACTCCTTCGGCGGCACTCGCCACAGGCTGAAGCTGCATCACGCGCAGGATCGCGTCCACGAGTTGAACAAGCGCGCCGCCGAGATTGCCCGCTCCGTCGCCGACAAGGCCGGCCGCAAGGTGATCGTCGCCGGCTCCGTCGGCCCGACCGGCGAATTGCTGGTGCCGCTTGGCGCCATGACCTATGACGAGGCGGTCGAGGCCTTCGCCGAACAGATCGAGGGCTTGAAGGCCGGCGGCGCCGAAGTCGCCTGGATCGAGACCATGTCGGCGCCGGACGAGATCCGCGCCGCGGCTGAGGCCGCCATCCGGGTCGGCCTGCCCTATACCTACACCGGTTCCTTCGACACGGCCGGCCGCACCATGATGGGCCTGCTGCCGAAGGATATCCACGCCGTCGCCGATGGCCTGTCGCAGGCCCCTCTCGGCGTCGGCGCCAATTGCGGCGTCGGCGCTTCCGATATCCTGGCTTCGCTGCTCGACATGACCGATGCGAAGCCGGACGCGACCGTGATCGTCAAGGGCAATTGCGGCATTCCGGAGTTCCGCGGCGCAGAGATCCATTATTCCGGCACGCCGGAGCTGATGTCCGATTATGTGCGGCTGGCGGTCGATGCCGGCGCCAAGATTGTCGGCGGCTGCTGCGGCACCTCGTTCGCGCACCTTGCTGCCATGCGCAAGGCGCTGGACGCGCACACCAAGTCGACCCGCCCGACCGTCGAGACGATCGTCGAGCGCATCGGCCCGATGCGCAACAAGGCGGCGACGGCAAACACCGCCGAGACCAGCGAAGCCCGCCGCGAGCGCCGGCGCAGCCGCGCCTGATACGTTTTCTACTTGCTGTTTTCAGCGTAGCGCGACAGCGCGGTATTGAGATCGGTGCCGGCACTGCCCTGGTTGTCGGCGCCCATCGTCATCAGGGCGCCCGATGCGCCGGGGTCGCTGATCTGCTCAAGCATCGAGCGAAAACGGTCGTTGTTGAGGGCCGAAAGCGCTGTGTTGCGCGCCGCGTCGACATCGTTCCTGATTCGCGCGGCTTCCGCTGAAGCAGCGGACGGTCCGCGCACCGGGGCATTGGCCGCCGTCGAGTTCACGTTCCCCATTGTCGTGATATGCACTGCTGATCCCTCAAACCCTTGTCAGCACCGACTAACAGAAGCTCGTTGCGGCGAGGTTCCGGAAAACCCGTGCAATTTAACGATCGAAAAAAGGCCGGCAGGATCTGTCCCGCCGGCCTTTCCTTCAGTCCGCAATGGCCTACTTGTTGCCGTCCAGCGATGAGGCCAGCCGCACCAGCGACAGGAACTCCGCCCGATAGCCGAATGGATCGGCGCCGCGCGCGGCATTGGCGATCTCTGCGATGCGGTCATAGCTGAAATTCGCGGTCTGATCCTCGTCGCGCAGCTTCTGCCCGAAGGCCGCGACGGCAACCGAAAAACGTTGGTCGGCGCCGGCCGCATCGAAGGACGAGACCTCATTGGCGGCGGTCACCGGCGTGGTGATGAGCTTCGAGACGTTCTCGTCCGGCAGCTTGTAGCGGATCTTGACGAAGGCATATTCGCCGGCATTGGCGACGCCGCCATTGTCGACCTTGGCCTGGCCGTAGCGCAGCGGATCGACCTGCTCGCCACCGCTGCCTTTAGGCGTGATCTCATAGACCGCGGTCACCGAATGGCCCGAGCCGATATCGCCGGCATCGACGCGGTCATTGTTGAAATCCTCGCGCTTCAGCGCGCGGGTCTCATAACCGACGAGACGGTATTCGGAGACCGTGGCTGGGTTGAACTCGACCTGAATCTTGACGTCTTTGGCGATGGTGAACAGCGTCGAGGAGGCATCCTCGACCAGCACCTTCTCGGCTTCGGCCAGCGTGTCGATATAGGCCGCCGTGCCATTGCCGTTCTGCGCGATGGTCTGCATCATCTGGTCGTTCAGATTGCCGCGGCCGAAGCCGAACACCGAGAGGAACACGCCCGTCTTGCGCTCCTTCTCGATCAGCCGCTTGAGGTCGTCGTCATCGGTCTGGCCGACATTGAAGTCGCCGTCGGTGGCAAGCATCACACGGTTGACGCCGTCCTTGACGAAGGATTGCTGCGCAAGCTTGTAGGCCTCGCGGATGCCTTCTTCGCCGGCCGTCGAGCCGCCGGGCGCCAGATTGTTGATTGCCGCAAGGATCTTCTGCTTTTCCGCCCCCTTGGTCGGCATCAGCACCGTGCCGGCATTGCCGGCATAGGTGACGATCGAGACGGTGTCGTCTGGCTTCAGCTTGCTCACCAACAAGCGGAAGGCGGATTTCAGCAGCGGCAGCTTGTCGGGCTCGTCCATCGAGCCCGAGACGTCGATCAGGAAGACCAGATTGGCCCTCGGCTGCTCAGCCGGCTTAACGTCGAAACCCTTGATCGCGACATGCATGAGCTTGGTGTGCTCGTTCCACGGCGTCGGCATGACGGTGACGGTCGAGTTGAACGGCGTCTTGGTCGAATCCGGTCCCTTCCAGTCATAGGGGAAGTAGTTGATCATCTCCTCGACGCGGACCGTGTCCGGTTCGGGCAGACTGCCTTCCTTCAGCGAGCGCCGCACGAAAGAATAGGAGGCGGTATCGACGTCGATCGAGAAAGTCGAGACCGGATCCTGGGCTGTTTCATGCACCGGATTGGTTTTGAAATTCTCGACGCGATCGCGGTTTTCCTCCTGCGGCTGCAGTTGGTCGACCGGCATGGGCGCGGGCTGCACCATCAGCTTGGAATCGGCGACGGCGGGCGGAGACGCCGGAACGGCGGCCGCGCCGCCTGCCGGCGCCTTGTCGGCCCGCTCAGCCTCATCGACGCTAGGCGGTGTCATCGACATGATCACTCTGTTTGACGACCCGTCCTTGCCGCCGGCCGCGAGTTGGCCGCTCTCCGCCGGCGCAGGCTGCAGGGCGCGCTTGCTCTCCGGCGCAGCCTCCTGCTTGAGCAGGCCGTCGACCTCTGTCGCCGGCTTCGGCGCCGCCACTTGTGAATTGGCCCGAGTCTCGGCGTCGGCGTCTGTCTTCTTCTCCTTGGCCGGCGCCGCTGCCAGCGGCTCGTTAATCGCGGGCTGTTCCAGCGCAGGCTTCTGCGCCGCTGGCTTGTCGGCCAAGGTCTCGGTGACCGTGCCGTTGCCGCCGACGACGGGCGGGTGGTCCTTCAGCATCTCGAAAGCGGCATAGCCGGCGATAGGCAGCGCGACCAGCGCGGTGATGGCCGGCGTGGCGATGAGTTTCCGTTGCATGATGTCTCTCCAGAGCATTCTTGCTCGCTCCGTGAGACGAAGGCCTGCGAACGTTCCTTGGCGAACAGGCGAGATTTTTTTGTCGAGGTCGAAAGCCTGCATCGCGGCGGCGAACGCGCGCGCCTTCGCCTCGCCGTCCGGCGCCGGTACCGCGATATCGCGCAGCCTTTCGAGTTCGTTGTCGTCGACCATGGTCACACTTCCCCGGCTGAGCGCATCAGCAGCTTCAGCCGTTTCTTCGCTTCATGGATGTGCCAGGACACCGTCGTCTCCGAGATCGCCATGATCTCGCCCGCCGCCGCGTGGTTGAGACCTTCGCCATAGACCAGCAGCACCGCGTCGCGTTGCTTGTCGGGCAGCATCCGCACCGCCGCCCACAGCGCCTCGGCCGGATCGTCGATCTCCGCCGACGCGTCGCCCGCGATCAGCGCATAGGCGCCGTAGGCATCGGTCTTGGCGTTGTCGCGGGCGCGCTTGCGCATCATGTCGCGCGAAGCGTTCAGCGTCATGGCATAGAGCCATGTCGTGAAGGCGCCGCTGCCCTGATAATCGCGGATCGCGCGGCCGAGCCGCACGCAGACGTCCTGGGCGATGTCCTCGGCGTCGGCTTTGCGGCCGCACCAGCGAAAGGCGGCGCGATAGACGAAGCCGTAATGCCTTTCGAGCAATCTGCCGAAAGCACCCCTGTCTCCGCCCCTCGCCCGCCCGATCAGTTCGGCATCGGAGGCTTCGCCGTCGTCCAGCATCATCGCCATCATTTGCCTGTTGGACGAAGGCTAATGGCCAATCCTTGGGGCGATGGAAAGATTTTTTTGCGGAGGCGCATTTCCTTCTGCCCGTTCACGGGGAGAAGGTGCCCGAAGGGCGGATGAGGGGCAGCGCGAACATTCGAAGGCTCGCGCTGCACGACGCCCCCTCCGCGATCTGCGAAAGAAGGCTAACCCAGCGTCTCTTTGAAAAACGTCGTCAGCCGCTTCCAATGCCTCTCAGCGCCCGCCTCGTCATAGACGCTGTGGTCCTTGACGCACCAGCCGTGGTCGACGCCGACATAGTTTTCGATGACGTGGTCAACCTCTGCCACCCTGAGCGCCTCTGCCAGCCGCGCCGACTGCTCCGGCGGGAAGCTGCGGTCGACGCCGGCGACGCCGACATAGACGCGCGCCTTGATCGAGGCCGCCCTGCGGTGCGGGCTGTCGGCCGCGTCGCTGGCGAGATTGCCGCCATGGAAGCTCGCCGCGGCAACGATCCGGTCCGGATAGCTCGCCGCCGCGTTTAGCGCCCGCGCGCCGCCCATGCAGTAGCCGACGACGCCAGTCGGTCCGGCGATCCCCTCGGCGGCCAGAGCATCGAGGAACGCGCTGCCGTCGCGGATGGTCATGCCCTGCGTCGTGCCGCCGCTCAGCATCAACAGCAGGGCCTTGGTCTTTTCCTCGGCAAAGGCGGTTTTGGGATCGAACGGACCATAGGGCGCATAGCGGTAGAAGAGATCGGGCACCAGCACGGCATAGCCATGCTCCGCGAGGCGCTCGGCCATCTGGTCGAGCGCCGGGCGCGGGCCGAAAATATCCATATAGAGGATGACGCCAGCCTTGGCCGGCGCGGCTGGACGAAACAGCCGTGCCTTCGCCGTGCCGTCCAGGGTCTTGATCTTGATGTCCTGCCTCGTCATTGCGCGCTCCGCCGGTTGCCAGGCGATAGATATCCGCACCGCCCGGCAGGGCAAGCCGCAACCTCTCGATCGCGGTCAAGTTTCCGTGCGGTTCGGAAGAATGCCTACAGTCCGGCGAACGCCGCCATATGGAAAGCCTGAACATCGGCCGGATAGCGATACTCAGCGCCATAAGGACAGGCGTTGCGGTCGAGGCAGCCGCCGGCGCGGCAGGGCGCACCATCCGTGCCACGCACATGCACCAGGCACGCCCCGTGCGCAAAGCCATCCACCGAATATGCGCCGACCGGACAGCATTTCAGGCAGGGTTTTTCGACGCATGCGTCGCAAAGGTGAATCGGCTGATGAGCTTCTGGAAGAGAAATCTCGTCCTCGAACAGCAATGCGGCGCGATAGGCATGCCAAAGTCCATAGGTCGGATGCATGAGGATGCCGAGCGGCGACGGCTTCAGCCCCTCCGCCCGCATCGCCCATTGCTGGAACGGCAGATAGGGCCGGTCCGAAGGCGACACCGCGCGGGCGCCGAATTCTTTCGCCACCGCGCCGATCACCTCGCGCGACCAACTGTCGAGTGGGTTGGCGATGTCCCTCGCCTGTCGTTCCCGCCAGCGCTGGAAATGCGGCCAGGGCGCCGCGCCCGCCTGTCCGACAAGCAGCACGGATTTGGCCGGCGCGCCGGAAGGCCCGGCTGGCGCCACCTCATCGTCACCGAAGCTGAAACCGCCGCGGAGAATCAGGCCGTTGGCCGCGAGTGCGGCCGCAATCTCCTCGACCGTGCCGCGGAAAAAAGTCATCCCTTCCGGTCCGGGTCGGAGAACGCGCTCCGCCAGACTTCCTTGTGGATGATGTCGGCCACTTTAGCCCGGCCTGACTCGGGCTCCTTTCACGTGAAGGCGTCGGCCATCGAGCCCTTCTTCCTGGCGATGAAGTCCTTCAGCGCCTCGTCGATGGCCGGATCGAGATGCGGCGCCTCGTAGCTTTCCAGCCAGCGGCGTGCGAGCTCGTTGGCGCGCTGCGGGGCGGTCTTCTCGCCTTCGGCCAGCCACTGCTCGTAGGAATTGTTGTCGGCGATGCTGGAACGGTAGAAGGCCGTCTGGAAATTCGCCTGCGTGTGGTCGCAGCCGAGATAGTGGCTGCCCGGACCGACCTGGCGGATGGCGTCCATCGCCTGGCCGTTTTCCGACAGGTCGACACCTTCGGCAAACTTCTGCTGCATGCCGAGCTGGTCGATATCCATCATGAATTTTTCGTAGCAGGACGCGAGACCGCCCTCGAGCCAGCCAGCCGAATGCAGGACGAAATTGGTGCCGGCAAGGATCGTCGAGTTGAGCGTGTTGGCGCTCTCATAGGCTGCCTGCGCGTCCGGGACCTTCGAGGCGCAGAGCGAGCCGCCGGTGCGGAACGGCAGGCCGAGCCGGCGCGCGAGCTGCGCGGCGCCGTAGGAAACCAGCGACGGCTCCGGCGTGCCGAAGGTCGGCGCGCCGGACTGCATCGAGATCGACGAGGCGAAGGTGCCGAACAGCACCGGCGCGCCAGGCCTGATCAGCTGGGTGAACGAAGCGCCGGCGAGCACTTCGGCCAGCACCTGCGTAAGCGTGCCGGCGACGGTTACCGGACTCATCGCGCCGGCCAGGATGAACGGCGTGACGATGCAGGCCTGGTTATGGCGCGAATAGACTTTCAGCGCGCCTAGCATGGTCTCGTCGAACACCATCGGCGAGTTGGCGTTGATCAGGCTGGTCAGCACCGTGTTGTTCTCGACGAAGTCGTCGCCGAACACGAGCTTGGCCATCGCCACCGTGTCCTCGGCCCGTTCCGGAGCCGTCACCGAGCCCATGAACGGTTTATCCGAATACCGGATATGCGAGTAGATCATGTCGAGGTGGCGCTTGTTGACCGGCACGTCCACCGGCTCGCACACCGTGCCGCCCGAATGGTGGATCGAGGGCGCCATATAGGCGAGCTTCACGAAATTCTGGAAATCCTCGATCGTCGCGTAGCGGCGGTTGCCGTCGAGGTCGCGCACGAAGGGCGGGCCGTAGACCGGTGCGAATACGGTCGCGTTGCCGCCGATCTGCACCGAGCGCTCCGGGTTGCGCGCGTGCTGGGTGTAGATCGAAGGCGCGGTCTTCAACAGCGAGCGGCAAAGACCTTTCGGAAAATGCACGCGCTCGCCCTTGACGTCGGCGCCCGCGTCCTTCCAAAGCGCCAGCGCCTCGGCATCGTCGCGAAAAATGATGCCGATTTCTTCCAGCACCGTGTCGGTATTCTTCTCGATCAGCGCCAGTCCTTCCTCGTTGAGGACCTCGTAGACGTTGATCTTGCGCTTGATGTAGGTGAGCTGTGTGCCCGGACCGCCGCCCGAGCGCGCCGCGCGCCGGGCCGCCGCGCCGCCGCTGGCACCGCGCCCACGCCGTGCGTTTGACGCTTCCTGGTCGACTGCCGCGTTCTCGCTCATGATCGTGCTTCCTATAAAACCTGGTCTGGATTGGCTCGCGGCCCGTAACCGCCGCTTCTCGCCGGATCGTAACCATGCACCCTATTGGAAACGGCCCGCCAGCGCCAACGCCTGTCGCAAAATCGACAAGAAAAGCGCCAACTTTCCAGTCGCTTTCCTTTTGCGGGAAGTCGCAAATCAGCTATGGCTAGCTTGCCCTCGCGGGTTAGGTATTGGCGCATTGATTTTTAGGCTGCCGCAGTCATTCCGAGCAGCAAGGAGCCCGAGAAAATGTCCGACGACGAGATCATCCTTTCCGAGCTTTCCGACGACGAGCTCGTGCAGCAGATGCACGACGACCTGTATGACGGCCTGAAGGAAGAGATCGAGGAAGGCACCAACATCCTTCTCGAGCGCGGCTGGGCGCCTTACAAGGTGCTGACCGAGGCGCTGGTCGAAGGCATGCGCATCGTCGGCGAGGATTTTCGCGACGGCATCCTGTTCGTGCCGGAAGTGCTGCTCTCCGCCAACGCGATGAAGGCCGGCATGGCGATCCTGCGCCCCTTGCTCGCCGCCACCGGCGCGCCCAAGCAAGGCAAGATGGTGATCGGCACCGTCAAGGGCGACATCCACGACATCGGCAAGAACCTCGTTGGCATGATGATGGAAGGCGCCGGCTTCGATGTCATCGACCTCGGCATCAACAACGCCGTCGAGAAATACCTGGACGCCATCGAGCAGCACCAGCCCGACATCATCGGCATGTCGGCGCTGCTCACCACCACCATGCCCTATATGAAGGTCGTGATCGACACGATGAAGGAAAAGGGCATCCGCGACGACTATGTCGTGCTGGTCGGCGGCGCGCCGCTCAACGAGGAATTCGGCAAGGCCGTCGGCGCCGACGCCTATTGCCGCGATGCTGCGGTGGCGGTCGAGACCGCCAAGGACTTCATGAAGCGCAAGCACAACGTTCGCGCTTCCGCCTGACCCAAGGCATCAGGATGGATCGACAAGAAAAGCCGCGCCTTGCAGCGCGGCTTTTTTGTACCCAGATGATAGGCGAGGCTGCCGATCAGTTGACGGTGTCTTTGACCGCCCTTGCCGTCGATTTGACGTCCTTGCCGACGCCCCGGATGGTGTTGGCGCAGGCCGTGAGTGCAAGCGCGCAGGCCAGGATGGCGATCGGCGCGATGCGTAGCAGTTTCATGGACGGTGTCTCCCTCGACAGATATTAAGCCCCGCAGCGAAAGCCGGCCCGACTTGGTCAAGACGCAAAAAACGGAACCGAATCAAACAGACAGGCTGCTCGTCATCGCCTGCGGGATGATTGCGCGCGAAGTTTTGGCCGTCAAGCAACAGCTAAAGCTCGACCATCTCGATCTGACCTGCCTGCCGGCCGAGTTCCATTTCTATCCGGACCGCATCGCGCCGGCGATGGACAAGGCGATCGAGAAGGCCAAGGCGGAAGGCTACCGGCACATCTTCGTCGGCTATGCCGATTGCGGCACCGGCGGCCTGCTCGATCGCGTCATCCAGAAGCACGGCGTCGAGCGCATGGCGGGGCCGCACTGCTTTGCCTTCTACCAGGGCATGGACGCCTACGCCAAGGTCGCCGACGACGACATGATGTCGTTCTACATGACTGATTTCCTCTGCCGCCAGTTCGAGGCCTTCTTCATCAAGCCGCTCGGCCTCGACCGGCATCCCGAGCTGATCAAGGATTATTTCGGCAATTACGAGAAGCTGATCTATCTCGCCCAGACCGACGATCCGGAGCTCGACAAGGTCGCCGAGAAAGCCGCCGCCATGCTTGGCCTCGCCTATGAGCGCCGCTCGACCGGCTATGGCGACCTGACCGGCGAGCTGGCGCGGACGGCACAGGGCGCCGCCCGAGACGGCTAGCCGTCACGCCTGTTCCAGCGCTGCAAGCACATCGGCGAAGCTGGTCCTGCAGACGAAGCCCAGCCGCTCCCTCGCCCGCGACGGATCGTAGACGCGGTCGATCGAGGAAAACATCGTCCAGCCCTTCCTCGCATAGAGCCTCGAATAATTCGGGAAATAGCGCGCGACGACCGTCGGCGCGTCGGCGATCAGCTCGGCGCAATCCTGCGGCCGGAACGGCGTCGGCGCCGAGATGATGAAGATGTCGAAGCCAAGGCTCGGCGCCTTCTCCAGGGCCGCCACATGGGCTTCCGCCGCATCCTCCACCGTCAGTCGCCGGAACAGCAACTCGTTGGCCTTGGTGTTGGCATCGGACTGCTCGATGGCATGCGCCATGTCGTCCGCCTCGGGAAAGAAGCGTGCCGTGCGCAGCACCACGACCGGCAGTCCGTGTTCAAGGTGGTAGAGGCGGCACAGATGCTCGGCCGAGAGTTTCGTCACGCCATAGATGTTGCGCGGTTCCGGCGACATCTCTTCCGTCAGCCAGGCGGCCTTGCGCGCGCCGCTCTGGAAGCCGGCGCGGATCGCCTGCGCGATCATGAGCGACGTCGTCGAGGTGAAGACGAAGCGTTGCACGCCGCAGGCCACGGCAGCATCGAGCAGATTGAGCGTGCCTTGCACATTCGTGGCGATAAAGGCTGTGTTCTCATGGTGCTCGATATTCGGCTTGTGCAGCGCCCCACTGTGAATGATGGCCTCGATGCTGTTCTCACGGACGGTCTTCAGGACAAGATCGCGATCCGCGATCGAGCCGACGACCTGCGTGCGCGCCGAGGCAACCGGATCGAGACCGACCACCTCATGGCCGAGCGCTTCGAGCCTTGGCTGAAGCGCGCTGCCCAACCAGCCGGACGATCCCGTGAGCAAAATTCGCATCGATCAACCGCCATTTTCTAGAGCATGATGCCGAAAAGTGTGGAGCGGTTTTCGGACGACATCATGCTCTATCTCTTTGATTTGGAGCCGGATTCAGATTTCAGGTCGACCCGACCTGAAATCATCCGGCTCTGGCTGACGCTGTAAAGCACGGATGACAGGTGAGCGCGAACCGGTAAGTTGTGCGCCAGCGATAGAAAGAACTTTGTTCCAGCTATTGATTTGAGGAAACACGTTCATGATGGCTCGCCTGTTCCTTGCCGCCCTCGGTGTCGTAGCCCTCACTTTGCCGTCCCTTGCCGACGGCGAAGTGCAGAAGCTGATCACCGCCGCCGACAAGACGCGACTGGATAGATATGGCGAGACGCGCAAGGCGGCTCTCGAGGCGGCAAAAGCCAGCGATCCGTCCGAGGTCAAGCAGTTGGACGAACTGCTCGCCAGACCTCTTGTCGCCTTCTCCGACAAGGATCTCACCGGCAACTGGAAGTGCCGCACCATCAAGGCGGGCGGCCTGAGCCCGCTCATCATCTATGGCTGGTTCAAGTGCAAGGTGACCGACGACGGCTCCGGTTGGCGCCTCGCCAAGATCAGCGGCTCGCAGCGCACAACCGGCCGCTTCTTCGACGACGGCGAGAAACGCTCCATCTATCTCGGCTCGTTCTCGGTCAATGATGACAAGGCCAAGCCCTATGGCAGCGGTCCCGAAAGCGACCAGGTCGGCTACGCCTTCCGCAACAGCGCCACCGAGTGGCGGATCGAATTCCCGGCGCCCTATTACGAATCGAAACTCGACATCATGGAATTCAAGCGCTGAGCCCGTCCTCTGCTGCCTCGTTGAAACGGCGCCGTCACACCAAGGATTAACCTGCTCCGCATAGCATGCGCGCGATTTCAAGCGGGTGGGTGCCGTGGCAGCGTCGGACTCGAATACGCGACCGATCGTGGTCGTCACCGAAGGTGGCCCGCATATCTGGGCCATCATCAATGCGCTTGCCGACCGTGTCGGTCCCGTCAGCGTCATCCTCGAATCCGCCGAATCCAAAAAGCGCCTGCTCATCCGCCGTGCGCGACGTCAGGGCTGGATCTCGGCCATAGGCCAGCTCGGCACGATGGTGCTGACCAGGCTCGGCAAGCGGTTCCTCGCCGGTCATGCCGAGAGGCTGATCGCCGAGGAGAAGCTCGACACTGAACCGCGGCAAGGTCAGGTGATCATCCATGTGCCATCCGCCAACGGGCCCGAATGCCTCGAGGCGGTCGCCAGGATCAATCCGGGCGTGGTGCTGCTTGCCGGCTGCAGGCTGTTGTCGAAGGAAACGCTGGCAAGAATGCCTTGCCCAGTGCTCAACTACCATGCCGGCATCGCGCCGAAATATCGCGGCATGAATGGCGGCTACTGGGCGCTGGCCTTCGGCGATCAAGGGAATTTCGGCACCACCGTTCACCTGGTCGATGCCGGCGTCGACACCGGCGGCGTGCTGAAGCAGGCGCGCGGCAGGCCCAAGACCGGCGATACGATCGCCAGCTACGCGCTGCGGCAGGCAGCCTTTTCGCGCGATATCTGCGTCGAGGCGGTCGGCAATGCGCTGGCCGGCAGACTGGAAACGATCGATACGGGCCTGCCATCGAAGCAATGGTATCACCCGACGATCTGGTTCTATCTCTGGACCGGCCTGACCAAGCGCGTCTGGTGATCAGTCGCAACGGATTTCAGCATTCGCTTTGCGCCATCGCCAGCGTCGCTTTTGAAGGCGCGCGCGTCGTCCCATAACAAGCGGCTCAACCACGCATGCGGCAATGCTCCATGACTTCGAGGAGTTGAGAATTCATGGCCGATCTGATCGTCGTCTACTGGCGCGACATCCCAGCCCAGGTCATCGTCAAGAAGGGCCGGCAGAACGCCAAGCGCGAATTGCCGCTGCGCTTCACTGAGGCGATAGACATGTGCGCCATGCGCACCGGCGCCGGCGGCACCGACGACTATCTGGCGGAATGGCGCAAGGCCGACCCGGTTCCGGTCGGCGACGACATCGAGGCCGAGGTTGAGAAAGCCTATCAGGAACTCGACGCGAAATATGACCGAGAGCGGCTGGTCGCTCTGGTCAAGGCTGGCGGGAAAGAAAATGTCTGAGCAACAGCCGGCGGTCACCCAGGCCACCTTGGTCAAGAAGGCCGCGCCGAAATCCGATTACAAGCCTGCCGACGTGTCGCCGCAGCGCCGCGTTCAGCGCACTTTTGCCGTGCGGCTTTGGTCGGTCCGGCACTCGCGCTTGCTCGAATGGTTCTACAGCCGGTTCGCCGACGTCTTCCTGCTCTTGCACCCTCTTTGGAAAGGCATCGGCTACGGCCGCGTCGAAGCCCCGGTGAAATTCGTCGAGAAGCGGGTCAAGGGCTTCATGTTCGACTGCCGCATGTGCGGCCAGTGCGTGCTCTCCTCCACCGGCATGTCGTGCCCGATGAACTGCCCCAAGCAACTGCGCAACGGTCCTTGCGGCGGCGTGCGCGCCAACGGCAATTGCGAGGTCGAGCCGGACATGCCCTGCGTCTGGGTCAAGGCCTGGGAAGGCTCGCGCAACATGGTCCACGGCGACAAGATCCTCACCGTGCAGAAGCCGGTCGATCAGTCGCTGCGCGAAACCTCGGCTTGGCTCCGCGTGACCGCGCAGGCCGCCGCCGCGCGCGAAGCGGCCAAGAATCCCGGAGCTTCGGCATGACCATCCGCCAGATCGACGAGAACCCGGCCGGCATCCACCTGCCGCTCGAGCCCCTGCCCGGCCACACGTCGCGCGGCCGGCTGGAGCGCGTGCTCCGCCGCGGCGAGTTTGCTGTAACGACCGAGCTCAATCCGCCCGACAGCGCCGATCCCGAAGACGTCTACAATCGCGCCAAGATCTTCGACGGCTGGGTCGACGCCATCAACGCGGTCGATGCCTCGGGCGCCAACTGCCACATGTCCTCGGTCGGCATCTGCGCGCTGCTCACCCGCATGGGCTACGCGCCGATCATGCAGATCGCCTGCCGCGACAAGAACCGCATCGCCATCCAGGGCGACGTGCTGGGCGGCGCCGCGATGGGCGTCGCCAATATGCTGTGCCTCACCGGCGACGGCGTGCAGGCCGGCGATCAGCCCGGCGCCAAGCCGGTGTTCGACCTCGATTCCATGTCGCTGCTCGAAACCATCCGCATCATGCGCGACAACGGCAAGTTCCTGTCCGGCCGCAAGCTGACGACGCCGCCGCAGGTTTTCCTCGGCTGCGCGGTCAATCCCTTCGCGCCGCCCTACGACTTCCGCCCGATCCATCTCGGCAAGAAGATCGCCGCCGGCGCGCAGTTCGCGCAGACCCAGTACTGCTTCGACGTGCCGATGTTCAAAGCCTTCATGCAGAAGGCGCGCGACCTCGGCCACACCGAAAAGCTCTTCCTGCTCTGCGGTGTCGGCCCGCTCGCCTCCGCCAAGACCGCGAAATGGATCCGCTCCAACGTGCCGGGCATCCACATCCCCGATGCGGTTATCAAGCGGCTGGAGGGCGCGCAGGATCAGAAGAAGGAAGGCAAGCAGCTCTGCATCGACATCATCAACGAGGTGAAGGAAATCCCGGGCGTCGCCGGCATCCATGTGATGGCCTATCGCCAGGAAGAATATGTCGCCGAGATCGTCGATGAATCCGGCGTGCTGAAAGGCCGCCAACCTTGGAAGCGGGAGATCCGCCGCGACGACCAGCTGGTCGCCGACCGGCTCGACCACCTGCTGCATGACGAGATAACCGAAACCCAGGTGGATATGGTGAAGACCGCGCATTGATGTATGTCGCCCCAAAGTGGGAACCGGTTTGGGCAACGACATACATGAACTTAGAGTCTAAGAGCCCGGACGGCACGCATTCACTTGAACCAAATCAGATAACGATATAAAGAAGTCTTTATATCCCGACGGAGAGATCGCATGACCCGCACCATCGTCGCCTCGGCGACCCGAGAAATCGTCATCGGCTTCGATCAGCCCTTCTGCGTGATCGGCGAACGCATCAACCCGACCGGCCGCAAGAAGCTCGCCGCCGAGATGGTGGCCGGCAATTTCGAGACCGTCATCAAGGATGCGCTGGAACAGGCCGCCTGCGGCGCCACCATGCTCGACGTCAATGCCGGCGTCACCGCCGTCGACCCCAATGCGACCGAGCCGGCGCTTCTGGTGCAGACGCTGGAGATCGTGCAGGGTCTGGTCGACCTGCCGCTGTCGATCGATAGCTCGGTCAGCGCCGCGATCGAAGCCGCGCTGAAGGTCGCCAAGGGCCGCCCTCTGGTCAACTCCGTCACCGGCGAGGAAGAAAAGCTCGAGGCAATCCTGCCGCTGGTCAAGAAATACAACGTTCCGGTCGTCGCCATCTCCAACGACGAGACCGGCATCTCGATGGACCCGGACGTCCGCTTCGCCGTCGCCAAGAAGATCGTCGAGCGCTGCGCCGATTTCGGCATCCCGGCGCATGACGTCGTCGTCGACCCGCTGGTGATGCCGATCGGCGCGCTGGGCGATGCCGGCCGCCAGGTATTCGCGCTGCTGCGCCGGTTGCGCGAAGAGCTCAAGGTCAACACCACTTGCGGCCTCTCCAACATCTCCTTCGGGCTGCCGCACCGCCACGGCATCAACGCCGCTTTCATCCCGATGGTGATCGGCGCCGGCATGACCTCGGCAATCATGAACCCGGTCCGTCCGCAGGAAATGGAAGCCGTGCGCGGCGCCAATGTGCTGAACGGCACCGACGAGAACTGCACCAACTGGATCCGCACCTACAAGGATTATAAGCCGGCCGAAGGCGGCCAAGCGGTTGCGGCTCCGACGGCCGTCAATGCGCCGGGCGAAGGTAACGGCAATGGCGGCCGGCGCCGCGGCGGCCGCGAAGCCCGCATGGCCAGAGGATAAGCGCGCAATCGTGAGCCGCACCGCAAACAAGGCTGGTCCGATCGCATCGTGGATGCGGCCGGACAGCTCTGCTTTGCGTTCAGGCCACGCCCAATATGGCGTCGAACAACGCCATTCCCGCCCACGATCCGAAAATGCCTGTCACGCCGCCGACGATGAAATCATCGTCATAGGCGGGCCAGAACGCGTGCAGCAGCAGCGCACCGACGATCGCGCCGAGGATCCCGGTGGCGAGATATTGCGGATTGCGCAGCCACGAGCCCTTGATCACGCGCACCATGGTGAACGCGGTGAAGATGGCGGAGAGCAACAGATCCGACATGGTTGGCCCCTGGACCAACGGACTCTCCGCCCAATAGTAAAACGATCCGTTAAATGGCATCGGCGATTGCCATCGAGACACGTGCCAGCATGAATCCTCCCCCCAACATCACCGATCCGCTCGTGCTGTTCATGCCATCCGGCAAGCGCGGCCGCTTTCCGGTTGGCACGCCGGTGCTCGATGCCGCGCGCCAGCTCGGCGTCTATGTCGAAAGCGTTTGCGGCGGCCGCGCCACCTGCGGCCGCTGCCAGATCGAAGTGCAGGAAGGCAACTTCGCCAAGCACAAGATCGTCTCGTCCAATGACCACATCTCGCCCAAGGGCGCCAAGGAAGAGCGCTATGAGCGCGTGCGCGGCCTGCCCGAGCGGCGCCGCCTCTCCTGCTCGACGCAGATCCTCGGCGACCTCGTCATCGACGTGCCGCAGGACACGGTCATCAACGCCCAGACCATCCGCAAGGACGCCGATACCAGGGTGATCGCCCGCGATACGGCGATCCGCATGTGCTATGTCGAGATCGAAGAGCCCGATATGCACAAGCCGCTCGGCGACCTCGACCGGTTGAAGATCGCCCTGTTGAAGGACTGGGGTTTAAAGAACCTCGAATTCGACTTCTATCTCATGCCGCAGGTGCAGGGCATTCTGCGCAAGGGCAACTGGACCGCCACCGCCGCCATCCACAAGGACGCCGACAGCGATATCGCGCGCGTCATCGCGCTGTGGCCCGGCCTGAAGAACGAGGCGTACGGCCTTGCCTGCGACATCGGCTCGACCACCATTGCCATGCATCTGGTGTCGCTGCTGTCGGGACGCGTCGCCGCCTCTTCCGGCACGTCCAATCCGCAGATCCGCTTCGGCGAGGATCTGATGAGCCGCGTCTCCTACGTGATGATGAACCCGGACGGCCGCGAAGGCATGACGGTCGCCGTGCGCGAGGCGATCTCCGGCCTCGTCGACAAGGTCTGTGCCGAAGGCAATGTCCAGCGCAACGACATCCTGGATTCCGTCTTCGTCGGCAATCCGATCATGCATCATTTGTTCCTCGGCATCGATCCGACCGAGTTGGGCGGCGCGCCTTTCGCGCTTGCCGTCTCAGGCGCCGTACGCATCAAGGCCTCCGACATCGGTCTGAAGCTCAACCAGGGCGCGCGTCTCTATATGCTGCCTTGCATTGCCGGCCATGTCGGCGCCGACGCGGCCGCCGTCACCCTGTCGGAAGGCCCGCATCGTCAGGACGAGATGATGCTGATCGTCGATGTCGGCACCAACGCCGAGATCGTGCTCGGCAACTCCACGCGCGTCGTGGCGGCCTCCTCCCCGACCGGCCCGGCCTTCGAAGGCGCGGAGATCTCCGGCGGTCAGCGCGCGGCGCCTGGTGCCATCGAGCGCGTTCGCATCGACCCCGAAACGCTGGAACCGAAATATCGGGTCATCGGCTCGGAACTGTGGTCCGATCAGCCTGGCTTCACCGACAGCGTGCAGGCCACCGGCGTCACCGGCATCTGCGGCTCCGGCATCATCGAAGTGGTGGCGGAGATGTATCTCGCCGGCATCATCTCGGAAGACGGCGTCGTCGACGGATCGCTCGGCCTGCGCTCGCCGCGCATCGTGCCCAACGGCCGCACCTTCTCCTACGTGCTGAAGGAGGGCGAGCCCAAGATCACCATCACCCAGAACGACGTGCGCGCCATCCAGCTTGCCAAGGCGGCGCTCTATGCCGGCACCAAGCTTCTGATGGAAAAGCAGCACACCGACCATGTCGACCGCATCCATTTCGCCGGTGCCTTTGGCTCCTTCATCGATCCGAAATACGCCATGGTGCTCGGCCTGATCCCGGATTGCGACTTGGACAAGGTCCAGGCCGTCGGTAACGCCGCCGGCGCCGGCGCGCGCATGGCGCTGCTCAATCGCGGTTACCGGCGCGAGATTGAGGAGACGGTGAGCAGGATCGAGAAGATCGAGACGGCGCTTGAGCCGAAATTCCAGGAGCACTTCGTCTACGCCATGGCGCTGCCGAACAAGGTCGACCCCTTCCCGAAACTGGCGGCCGCGGTGAAGCTGCCGCCGCGCAAAGCGCTGAGCGAGGACGGCACCGCCGGTGACGCTACCCCACGCCGGCGTTCACGCGAGGAGCGCGCTGCACGGCGCGGTCGGGACTAACGTTCAGTTCATTCCGCTGCCCCTGCGGCCGCGGCATTGACTGCCTTGACGGCGCCCTTGGGACGTTGCGGATGCAGCAGCCTGATCAATGGCTTTTCGACGATCAGATATAGCATCGCCGAGAGCGCCAGCGTGGCGACCAGGATCGTCGCCGGCTGCATCGCTGCCGGCAGGCCGGTCCTCAGGACGACGCCAGTCGTCAGGACGCCGACCACGACATGCCACAAATAAATCGAATAGGACGCATCGCCGAGAAATGTGGGCAAGGCAGCCGGCTTGAATGGCCGCGACCGTTCGGCAAAAACCGCACCCGCCACGATCAATGCGGCCGGAAGTCCCCAGCGCAAGGCCCGCGGCAAATCGGCATCGAATAGCGGGCCGGCCGCAAGCAGAAGAAATCCCGCGCCAGCCATCGCCAGTCCCACCCCGAGCGGCAGCCTGGCGCCTTGGAGCCACATGCGCCCCACAAAGACGCCGGCCGCGAACTCGATCACGACGGGATCGGTGAAGGCATGCGCATATCCGGCCGGAAGGACGAAATGCAGCGCGACGATGGCGACAAGCGCGCCGGTGAGGACGCCGAACCGCCACCGCTCGCCCAGGAACAGGACAAGCGTGAAAACGAGATAGAACATCATTTCATAGCAAAGCGTCCAACCCTGTATGACGATGGGATGCAGCGCGCCCTCCTGCAGGACCGGCAGGAAGAACAGCGAACCAGCGAAATTCGGGACGCTGAAGAAATGGCCGTAGAAGAATTGCGGCTTGAGCAGGATGCCCGCCGCGGTCAGCAGCGTGACGATCCAGTAGAGAGGCACGATGCGGGTGATCCGGCGCCCCATGAAGCGCCAAGGATCAGCCGGCCTGCCGGCCGTCGTCACCCACATGATGAAGCCGCTAATGACGAAGAAGATGTCGACGCCGGCGGCCCCGACGTCGAACGGACCGCCGAACTGCTCGCTGACGTGAAAGCAAACAACCGCGCAGGCGGCGAGGCCGCGCAGATATTGGACACTATGGATGCTCGTCACGATGCCTTGATCCGATCGCATCATGCTGCGATGCACACGCCCCACGCCGCATTGCACAATAACAATGCAGCCGCTTGCTGCTGTCAACCGCTCATGACAGCTATCCGGATAGGAACCGGCATAGCAGCCCTCTAAATTCGTTTGCATGCAAATGTTTCCGGATTCGCGCGATCCGGAAACCGAAACGCTGTTTTCGCGAAATCGATCCGATACATGCGTGACGCATTTAACGCGCATCGAACGGCGGCCGACCATGCATGTCGCCCAAAAGTGTTTTTGGGAAACGACATCCATGAAAGCAGATCCTCGGCTGCCGCTGGTTCTTCAAAGGGAGATGAAAATGTCGATGTACGATAATCTCAGCCGCTTCGGTGTCACCATCAGGCAGGCTCATGCCAGGAACAAGGCGATCCGCGCGCTGAACAGCCTGCCTGCGCATGTCCAGAAGGATATCGGCTGGCCGGCCTCGCCGCCGAGCGACCCGCAGGCAGCCCTTCATGCGCTGCTTCTGGGCACGCCGCGCTGATGACCTTCGCCGACAAATGCAAGCTGCTCGGCAAGCGCCGGGGCCGCGACGCGGCCTCGGTTGCCGGCGACAACAAACTGCGCTCGGCGCTGCTGTCGAAGCGGCGCTAGAGCAATTCCAGAACAGTGCGCAGCTAGGCTCGACAATTCGGCGTAGCCTTCCGCCCGAAATCGCGCAAACAAAGAACCGGCACCATCCGATCACGCCGATGTGCCAGCGTGATCCTTGACATTTTTAACTGAGGTACAATCTTCGCAGAGCGGGGGAATTCTCTTAGTCGGCTCTGCCGAAGTGCGTGTATCTGCATGCCCAGTTTGAAAAGCCATCTCGTTTCGTTCGTTCTCAGGCACAGCCGCAAGAAGGCGTTTTCCAGTCCCGAGAACCTGCAGCGCTGGATCGCCTACGCCCGCAAGACCGAGGACTATCATCCGCCGGCCTTGCTCAGGGCACGGCTGGACATCACCGAGACCGAGATCGACGGCTTTCCCGTCTATGAGATCGCGCCGAAGGCGGGCGAAAGCCGGCGCATCCTCTACATGCATGGCGGCGCCTATGTCTTTCAGATCACCTCCTACCATTGGGGGCTGATCGCCGAGATGGCCGAGCGTCTCGGTTTCGGCATCACCGTGCCGGTCTACCCCATCGCGCCGGAGCACAATTTCCATGACATGTTCGGCATGGTCGGCAACGTCTACCGGCGCATGCTCGAAGAGACTGAGGCGCAAGACATCGTCTTCATGGGCGATTCCGCCGGCGGCAACATGGCCGTTGTGCTGACCATGATGGCCGCCGAGGAGGGGCTGCCGGCACCGTCGCGCCATGTGCTGATCTCGCCCGGTCTCGACGTTTCGCTTGCAAATCCCGAAGTCTTCGAGGCCGAGCGGCAGGATCCATGGCTGGGTATTGCGGGTGGGCTGGAAGCGGTGCGGCTCTACAGCGCCGGTTTCGACCGCACCGACTGGCATATCAGCCCGCTCTACGGCAACCTGTCCGTGCTGCCCAAGACGCTGCTGCTGACCGGTTCACGCGACATGCTGACGCCAGATAATCTCATCTTCGCCGAACGCGCGCGTGCTGCCGGTGTCGAGGTCGACCTGGTCTACGAGGAAGGCATGTTCCACGTCTGGCCGCTGATCGAGATGCCCGAGGCGCGCCGCGCTCGCGATTCCATCGTCGATTTCCTCAGCGTTCCGGCGCCAGCCCGAGCCCGCGCTCGACGCAGGACGAAAGCAGCTTTCGCAGCCCGCTCCGCGCCCGCGGCCGAATAGTTCAGAACTTGCCGGTTTCCCGGAACACTTCGAACGTCGCCCGGATATGGTCGGCCACGGCCTTCACCGGCGCGCTCGCATCAGGCGCCACCACCATGGCAAGATTGTAGGTGCCGATCTCGGGCATGCCGTCCTTGGCGCCCAGCGAGACCATGTCGTCGCCGAGGAAGGACTTCGGCAGCGGCGCCACCGCGAGGTCGGCCATGATCGCGGCGCGCTGGCCGGCCGTGTGTGCGCTCATATAGGCGATGCGGTAGTTGCGGCCCTCGCGCCCGAGCGCTTCGAGCGCTCCCGCCCGCCAGGCGCAGCCTTCTTCCCACAGCGACACCGGCAGCGGCTCGCGCAGATGCGCGCAGCCGCCCTTGGCGCCCGCCCACACGATCGGCTCGGTCAAAAGCACCTCCGCGCCGATCGCGCTGGTCTTGTAGGAATTGGTGAGCAGCGTGATGTCGAGCGCGCGGTCGTCCATGCGGCGCCGCAGATTGATGCTCTGGTCGATGGTGACGTCGACGGCGATCGAGGGATGCGATTGGGCAAAACGCTTCAGCACATGCGGCAGCACGCGCTCGCCATAGTCGTCCGGGGAACCGAGCCGCACCACGCCGACAATGTCGGGAATGATGAACTTCGACACCACCTCGCGGTTGATCGACAAAAGCCGGCGCGCATAGCCGAGCAGCATCTCGCCATCCGTGGTCAGCGTCACCGAACGCGCGTCGCGCGCAAAGACGGAACGGCCGAGGATGTCCTCGAGCTTCTTGATCTGCATGGAGACGGCCGATGGCGTGCGGAACACCGCATTGGCGGCGGTGGTGAAGCTGCCGGTCTCGGCAATCGCCACGAAGGTGCGCAGCACATCGAGGTCAAGCAGCGGCAAGGGATGATTGAGCGGGGCGTTCATGGCAGTCTGCCTTCAATTTTTCTGATGCAATCGATCATTCCATTTCGTTTGATTGAACATCACTCCAGGCGCATAGTCAACTCGATCGATACAGGATGCTGCCAAAAGCAGCCATGAAACGACCCTGACACAGTCCTGCAATCGACGTGAAATGAAGCTGAAACAGACCTGGTTTAACGCAATGACGGGCGCCCCTCCCTGCCCGCATAGAGGAGAAAGAATGTCTATCCTGTCTTCCATCGGTCGGCTTGCGACCGAATTCAGCGCGGCCCGCGCCCGCTACCAGACCGAACGCGCGATCCATGCCCTGCCGATCGAACTGCAGAAGGATATCGGCTGGCCGGAAGCCGCCGATGCCAAGACCGGCTTGCGCCTCGGTGTTGGAAGCTGGGCCGGAGCGAAGTAACCGAGTGTGTATGAAGTTCTGAAGGCCTGCCCCGTCAGCTCGGCAGGCCTTTCGTTTGTTTAGAGCCTTTTATTTGTGTTCAAACGACTTTTCCAGCCATGCGGCCGCCGCATGACGCATATGAGCCACCCGCATAGCGGATTAACAAACCAATTAACCCACCGAAAATAATGGAAAATTTTGGGCACGCTGCCCAAGAATGTCGCAAACCATGTCGCTTTTCATATCAAGCGCTTCGCTTTTGCGATTCAGTTTTTGCTGAACTGAGCCTATATCACCGTCAGCCAAAACGAGCTGCCCCACTCCATTAAGCGAAGGCGACCCGTCTGAGCAACCAAATGGAGATGACGATGAAGCTCTTTGCCCGCCTGTTCACCCGCCGTGAAATGAACCTGACAACCGCTATGGAACGTCAGCGTCTTGCCAAGACCATGCCCGGCCAGACCGGCGCCATGGCTGCTGCCCGTCTCGGCTTCGTCGCCTGAGACAATTCGGCATGCTGAATTCAACGCCGCCCGGCTTGCCGAGGCGGCGTTTTCATTGGGCCATTGCCACCTGACGTCGGCGAAGAGACGCCCTGCAGTTGCACGAATTGCCCATTTGCGACCCATGTCGCAAATTTAATCTTCACTTAGCCGCCTACCCGATTGACAGGAATGATTTTTCCTGTTGTCGCTATGCTGTTCGCGACATCCTGTTCGCGTCATGGCTGCGTGAGGTTTCCCGTGAATGCCGTAAAGCATCCGATCAAGAGATCGTTTGTATTCTTCCTCATTCCCGATTTCACCATGATCGCCT
This sequence comes from Mesorhizobium sp. CA15, assembly GCF_020165215.1. NCBI lineage: Bacteria > Pseudomonadati > Pseudomonadota > Alphaproteobacteria > Hyphomicrobiales > Phyllobacteriaceae > Mesorhizobium > Mesorhizobium sp. CA15. Next base: position 65,813 of record NZ_JAIUHQ010000010.1, on the reverse strand, counting down.
TTGCGACGGCGCTCGATCCGCTGCGCTCGGCCAACCGGATGCTCGGCTACGAAGCCTATCGTTGGCGGCTGGCCAGCATCGACGGCAAACCGGTGCGCGCTTCGAACGGCGTCGAATGCGCCGTCAACACCTCGCTCGAGGAAGAGCGCAAGAAGATGGCCGGGCCGGATCGGCCGAACATGGCGATCGTCTGCAGCGGCATCAATGTCGAGCGCTACCACAACAAATCGGCCTTCGCCTGGCTGCGCGAGGAGTATAATCGCGGCGTCGCCGTCGGCGGCCTGTGCACCGGCGCGCATATCCTGGCCGCCGCCGGCCTCTTGTCCAACAAGCGTTGCGCCATCCATTGGGAAAACCTGCCGGGCTTTTCCGAGGCATTCCCGAAGGCCAATGTCTTTGCCGACCTCTTCGAGGTCGACCAGAACGTCTATACCTGCGCCGGCGGCACCGCCGCGCTCGACATGATGCTGAAGCTGATCGGCGACGATTTCGACGAAAGCCTCGTCAACCGCGTCTGCGAGCAGGTGTTGACCGACCGAGTGCGCAGCCCGACCGATCGCCAGCGCCTGCCGCTGCGCGCCCGCCTCGGCGTTCAGAACTCGAAGGTGCTCACCATCATCGAGCTGATGGAAGCCAACCTAGCCGAGCCGCTGTCGCTGATCGAGATCGCCGACCATGTCGATCTTTCCCGCCGGCAGATCGAGCGCCTGTTCCGCACCGAGATGGGCCGCTCGCCCGCTCGCTACTATCTGGAGATCCGACTCGACCGCGCCAGGCACCTGCTCATCCAGTCGTCGCTGCCGGTGGTCGAAGTGGCGGTGGCCTGCGGCTTCGTCTCCGCCTCGCATTTCTCCAAATGCTACCGCGAGCTCTACGCCCGCTCGCCGCAGCAGGAGCGCGTCGACCGCAAGCAGTTGCTGGCGGCCTGAGCGGGCAAAGGCGCAGTCGTCTAGACGGACTGCCCCTGCGCGGTCCGCATTGCCTCGATGCGGATGTCTTCGGTAAGCTGCGCCTTGAGCGCGGAGAATTCCGGGCTGGTCTTCAGCGTGTAATGGCGCGGATGCGGCAGGTCGACCGGGACATCCGACTTGATGCGGCCGGGCCGGGCGCTCATCACGATCACCCGCGACGCCATGAAGATCGCCTCCTCGATGTCGTGGGTGACAAACAGCACCGTCTTCTTGCGCCGCTCCCAGATACCGAGCAGCAGTTCCTGCATCAGTCCGCGCGTCTGGTTGTCCAGCGCGCCGAACGGCTCGTCGAGCAGCAGGATCGCGGGATCGTTGGCAAGAGCGCGAGCGATCGCCGTACGCTGCTGCATGCCGCCCGACAGCTGTTTCGGCCAATGGTTCTCGAAACCCCTCAGACCGACGAGATCGATATAGGAGGCGACGACTTCGTTGCGCTCACGCTCGGGCCTGCCTTGCTCGCGCAGGCCGAAACCGATGTTCTCGGCGACCGTCAGCCAGGGAAACAGCGTGTAGGACTGGAACACCATGCCGCGGTCCGGCCCCGGCCTTGTGACCGCCTTGCCGTCGAGCAGCACGCGGCCGGTACTCGGCGCTTCCAGTCCGGCGACGATCCTGAGCAGCGTCGACTTTCCGCAGCCGGATGGCCCGAGGATGGTGATGAAATCATTGGCCGCGACCGCGAGATCGACCGGCTGCAGCGCCCGCACCGGCTGTCCGCCCCTGACCCCGGCAAAGGTCCGCGAGACGCCTTCGATGAGAAGCTTGCTCACGCCAGGCTCCATGGATAGAGCCAGCGGTTGAGCGCCTTGAAGGCGAAATCGGACAGAAGCCCGATCAGCCCGATGACGATGATGCCGAAGATGATCTGTCCCGTCGCCAGCCGCGATTGGCTGTTGATGATCATGTAGCCGATACCTGACGACGAGCCGATCAGCTCGGCGACGATGACATAGGTCCAGGCCCAGCCCAGCACCAGCCGCAGTGTTTCGGCGATCTCCGGCGCGTTGGCCGGCATGATGACGCGCTTGACGATGCCATTGTCGGTCGCCCCCAGCGTGTAGGCGGCTTCGACAAGGTCCCGCCTCGTGCCGCCGACCTTGACCGCGACGATCAGGATGATCTGGAACACCGAGCCGACGAAGATAACCAGGAGCTTTTCGAGTTCCCCGATGCCGGCCCATAGGATGAGCAGCGGAATGAAGGCCGACGCCGGCAGGTAGCGCGCAAAGGACACGAACGGTTCGAGGAAGGCTTCGACCGGCTTCCAGGCGCCCATGGCGATGCCGATCGGCACGGCCACGATCGACGCCAGCACGAAGCCGCCGAAGACGCGCCAGATAGTGATCAGGATATCGAGCCAGAACCGGTCTTCGACGAGCAACCGCCAGCCATCCTTCAGCATCGACAGCGGATCGGCAAGAAAGATCCGGTTCACATGGCCGCCGAGCGTGATCCACGCCCAGAACGCCACGAACAGGACAAAGAAGGCGACGCCGAGCACGGTTCGCGTGCCCGGCGCAACGGGATGCAAGGGGCGCAGCATCAGGAAAAGTCCTTGAGAGGAGGGATCGGCGGCGTCACGCCGCCGATCGGGCGATACGCGATCAGTCGGCGATCGCGCTGGTGTCTGCAAGCGTCGACACATCCGGCGCTTCCTTGATCAGCCCCATCTGCAGCAGCAGCTCTGCCGCGGTCTTGGAAAAGTCCTGAAAATCCTTGGTGAAGAACTGCTTGTTCTCGGCCTTGTCGGCCCATTTCAGGTACTTGGCCGACTCCTCGAACTCCTTGGCTGACTGCTTCACGTCGGCGCCCATAATCTCGTAGGATTTCTGCGGATCCTTCTTGATCATGTCGAGCGCGTCGAAATAGCTGTCGGCGAGCGCCTTGGCGGCATCGGGATTGGCCTTGAGGAAGTCCGGCGTGCAGCCGACCGTATCCATCACCATCGGATAATCGAGCGTGGTCGCCAGGATGTGGCCCTGGTCGGCCTTGTCGCGCACGGCTGAGATGAAGGGCTCGTAGGTGACGGCGGCATCGTTCTGGCCGGCGAGGAAGGCTTGCGCCGCCGCGTCCGGCTCCAGGTTGACGACTGTCACGTCCTTGGTCGACATGCCGTTCTTGTTGAGCACCCAGGCGAGCAGGAAATAGGGCGAGGTTCCAGGCGCGGACGAGGCGACGTTCTTGCCCTTGAGATCGGCGACGGTCTTTATGTCGTTGCGCACGACGATGCCGTCGGCGCCATAGGATTTGTCGAGCTGGAAGATCTGCTTGGTGGCGACGCCGCTGGCGTTCCACACCATCCAGGTCTCGACCGTGGTCGCCGCGCATTGCAGGTCGCCGCTGGCGATGGCCAGCGGACGGCTCGCCTGCGGCACTTTCTTGAGCGTGACGTCGAGCCCGTGCTTTTCGAAAAGCCCGGCCTGCTTGGCCAATGTCAGCGGCGCGAAGCCGGTCCAGCCGCTGATGCCGATGGTGATCGACGTCGCCGCCATCGCCGGCGCGCTGAGCACGGCGGCCGCCGTCAGCGCCGCCGCGAAAATGGTGGTTCTTACCATTGTGGTTCCCCTTTTTGCGGTGAGCGCGAATTGTCTCACAGACCCCAAAAGGCTTGTCAATGAAGCGGAAGCCGCACTCGACGATGGTCCAATCCGACGCCCGCCGGCGGACTTTGAGGGGCTTCTCGATTGCTCACGGCGTGCCCCAGCCGCGGTTGCGCCACATCTTCTCGCCCGCCAAGCAATCCGCGGCCGGCCCGTTGTCGGCGAGCACGACCGGCGGATGCGCGGCCTCTTGCGCCGCCCATTGCAGCGAAGCGGGACCGGCAAGCTCGAGCACCAGCTTGCGGCGGATCGCTTCGGGAAACTGCGTCCAGTCGTTGACCGGGATCATGAAGGCGCCCGGTCCGCCGATGACGCAGTCGCTGTAATAGCGGTCGAGATTCTCAACGTCGAAGGCGCCGCTGAAACCGCCGCGCGTCATCAACGGCAGCCCGTTGATGGTGATGCCTTGCTTGACCACCTCGTCGCGCGTGAGGTCGACCGGCGCGCCCTGATTGTTGGGCCCGTCGCCAGAGATATCGATGACGCGCTTGGTTCCCTGGAATCCGCTCTCGGCGAACAGGTCGCTGCCGAAGCTCAGCGCGCCGGAGATCGAGGTCCGCCGAGCGCTGTCGGGCGGACGGGCATCGAGTTGCGCCACCACCTTCTCGGCATCGGCGCGGTTGGCGATCACCGTCCACGGCACGATGACGCGCTGCCAGGTCGTGCCTGCCCACTCGACATAGGTTACCGCGATCTTGCCGTAGGCGCCGTCGGCGATGGCCTTCAGCACATTGTCATGCGTCAGCGCCGCGGCATAACCATGACGCTGGATCTCAAGCTCGGCCGGCGACATCGACAGCGAAACATCGACCGCCAGCACCAGCTCGACATCGACGGGCTCGGCGGGAGAAGCTGCCGGTGTCAGCCAGAGCGCCAGCGCCAGCGCGGCACTGCCTGAAAAAATATGCCTTGCACGGGCATAAGCAGACATGGAGCAAGGTTAGGCGAAAATCGCCGCGCGCAAAAGCCGGGAATCCGGGCATCGGATTCCGCCGCCGCGGGACCGCTCAAAAATACCGCGCGAGATTCGAACGGATGCGTTCCAGCACGCTGTCACCGGAAAGATCGGGCACGAATTTCGCGCCCGTGATCGCTTCATAGGCCTGGATATAGACCGCCGAGGCCTGGTTGACGATCTCGTCGGGAATTTTGGGGATCGGATCCGTGTAGGGATCGCAGCGCGCCGACACCCACGACCGGATGAAATCCTTGTCGAAACTCTGCGGCCGCCCGCCGCTTTCGAACGCCTCATCGTAGCTCGCCGCGATCCAGTAGCGGCTGCTGTCGGGCGTGTGGATTTCGTCCGCCAGCACGATGGCGCCGTCCGGCGCGGTGCCGAATTCATATTTGGTGTCGGCCAGGATCAGGCCGCGTTCGGCGGCGCGCTGCTGGCCGCGGGCGAACAGCTGCTGCGCATAACGCGATACGGTGTCCCACTGCGCCTGCGTGAGCAGCCCCTGTTCGATGATCTCGGCTTCCGACAGCGGCTCGTCATGGCCGCCGCTGGCGGCCTTGCTGGTCGGGGTGATGATTGCTTGCGGCAGCTTTTCATTGTCGCGCAGCCCATCGGGAAAGGTGTGACCGTAGAAGCTCCGTTCGCCCTTCCTGTATTTGGTCAGGATCGAGGTGCTGGTGGTCCCCGCCAGATAGCCGCGCACCACGATCTCGACCGGCAGCATGTCGAGCCGCCTGCCAACCACGACATTGGGATCGGGATATTCCAGCACGTGATTGGGACAGATGTCGGCTGTTTCCTCGAACCAGTAGCGCGCCGTCTGGGTGAGGACCTGCCCCTTGAATGGGATCGAGGCCAGGATCGTGTCGAACGCGCTTAGACGATCGGTGGCGATGATGATGCGGCGCCCGTCCGGCAGATCGTAATTTTCGCGCACCTTGCCATTGTAACGGTTGGGCAGTTCGGGAATGAAGGCGTCGGACAGGATGCGCATGGGGCGTGTTGCTTTCGCGGGCTGCTGATGGGCCACATAAGCCGCTGGCCCCCGGCACATCAAGCCAAGCTTGAAGGCCTTCCGAGGAAGGCCAAGCTTTTCCGACCAGTTGCCGCTATTGCGCCGGTTGTCAGCTCCGCGGCTTGAGGTTCTCCGGGTCGTAGAGCGGCTTGTAGCCGACACCGGCCACCTCGACCGGATAGGTCTCGCCGAAATATTCCACGTTGAGGCTGCGGCCTTCCTGACAATAGTCCCAGGGCAGATAGGCGAGCGCGATGTTCTTGCCGATGGTCGGGCCATAGGCGACCGAAGTGGTGAAGGAGCGGCGGCCGAGCTCGTCGACCAGCGTCTCGCCGGTGGCGGGATCGAGGACCGGCATGGTGCCGACCGGATATCGCGCGACGCCCTTGGCGTCCTTGTTGTCGGTCATTACCAGCGTGCACAGCATCGCCGGCTGATGCTCGCGGGCGCGATACTCCAGATGCTTGGCCTTGCCGCAGAAGTCGTTGTCCTTGACCTTCGGGCGGGCGAGGTCGGCCTCAAGCAGATTGTACTCGGTGAGCAGATCGGCGTTCTGCAGCCGCAGGCTCTTTTCCATGCGGCGCGTGTTGGCATAGGTCTCGACACCGAACGGCATGACGCCGGTGGAGCGCAGCGCGTCCCAGACGGCGAGCCCATCCTCGTAGCGCATATGCAATTCCCAGCCCTGCTCGCCGACATAGGAGATGCGGAAGGCGGTGACGTCCTTGCCGCCGATGCGGATCGGCTTGATTGCCGCGAACGGGAAATTCTCCGGCGTCAGCCCGTTCGGATCCTCGACCACCTTCTGCAGGGTCGTGCGCGCATTCGGTCCCCAGATGCCGATGGTAACGTATTTCTCCGTCACGTCGGTGACGGTGACGTCGAAGCCTTTGTCCTGCGCGGTGCGCTGCATGTAGCGGAAGTCGCGCGGGCCGGCGTCGGCGCCGTCGATCAGCCGGCACCGATCGGCCATGCGGATGACGGTAAAGTCGGCGCGCACCATGCCTTCCTCGTCGAGGAAGTGGGTGTAGATGCCCTTGCCGATATTGTTGTCGCCGCCGATCTTGGCCGCGCACAGCCATTCCAGCAGCGCGACATGGTCGGGTCCCTCGATGTCGTACATCGAGAAATGCGACAGGTTGACGATGCCGCAATCCTCGCTCATCGCCAGGTGCTCGGCGTTGGAGACGCGCCAGAAGTGGCGGTTGTCCCACTCGTTCTCGCGCACCGGCACGCGGTTGCCATACTTCTCCAGCAGATGCTCGTTGGCCGCGTAGCCATGCGCGCGCTCCCAGCCGCCCAACTCCATGAAATAGCCGCCGAGCTCCTTCTCGCGCTCATAGAACGGCGAGCGGCGGATGTTGCGGCCCTTGGAGAAAGGCTCGCGCGGATGCACCGCCGGATTGTAGACCTTCATCGCCGTTTCCGTGCAGCGATCCCAGATGAACTGTTCGCTGGTCTGGTGCGGGTAGAAGCGCGAATAGTCTATCGCGTGATGGTCGATCGAAGTACGGCCGTCGGTCATCCAGTCGGCGATCAGCTTGCCCATGCCCGGGCCGTCCTTGACCCAGATGGCGACGGCATACCACAGCCCCCTCACCTTCTGGCTTTCGCCCATCGACGGACCGCCATCGGTGGTCACCTGCAGCAGGCCGTTGAAGGAATGGCCTTCATTGTAGCCGAGCTCGCCGAGGATCGGCGTCAGCTCCATGGCGCGCTCCAGCGGCGCCATGATCTGCTCCATGTCGAGGTCGCGCTGCGACGGCGAGAGCCGCGCCTGGTCTTTTTCGAGAAGATCGCGCGGATGGCACAGACGCGGATTGGTCTCCTCGTAATAACCCCATTCGATCTGGCCGCCCTCGGCGGTCTTCGGGTCGCCGGTGTCGCGCATATAGGCAGAGTTGCCCTGGTCGCGCAGCAGCGGCCAGCCGATCTCCTTGCCGGTGCCGGCGAACTCGTTGTAGGGGCCGAAGAATGTCAGCGGATGGTCGATCGGCATGACCGGCAGGTCCTCGCCAACTAGCGCCGCGGTGAGCCGGCCCCAAATGCCGGTGCAGACCACGACATAGTCGGCCTCGATCGTGCCGCGTTCCGTCACCACACCCTTGATGCGGCCGTTCTCGACGACCAGCTCCTTGGCCGAGGTGTTCGCGAAAGCCTGGAGCTTGCCGGCCGCGACACCTTGGTCGACAAGCTTGCCGGCAACCGTCTGCGAGCGCGGGATGACGAGGCCGGCATCCGGATCCCACAGCCCGCCTTGCACCAGATGCTCCTCGATCAGCGGGAATTTTTGCTTGATCTCGGCCGGCTCGATCAGCCGCGCGCGAGTGCCGAAGGATTTTGCCGAGGCGATCTTGCGCTTGATCTCGTCCATGCGGGCGTCGTCGCCGACACGCGCCACTTCGAGGCCGCCGACGCGGGCGTAGTGGCCCATCTTCTCGTAGAAATCGATCGAGTAGAGCGTCGTCCAGCAGGACAGGAAGTCGTGGCTGGTCGTGTAGCAGAAGTCCGAGGCGTGCGCCGTCGAGCCGATGTCGGTCGGGATACCCGACTTGTCGATACCGACGATGTCGTCCCAGCCGCGCTCGATCAGGTGGTGGGCGACGGACGCGCCGACGATACCGCCCAGGCCGACGATGACGACCTTCGCCTTTTTCGGAAACTCTGCCATTGCCCGCGACTCCGGAATGATGGACGGGCGCGTTTGCGCGCCTTTCGAATGGCGCACAATATGCAGAGGTCGCGGATTGAGCTACCGCCTGTTTGCGACACGCCGCAGGTACGGCGCGACCCCTCGCGCTGAGATGAATTGGCTAGGCGAAGGCCCAGATGTCCTCGGCCTGGAAGCCGACCTGGTAGCCGGCGGTCTTGAGCTTTACCACGACCTGGCCAATCTCGGCCGCAGGCAGCGCGCCGACCTCGATCTTGATCATGCCCGGACGATAGCGGCCAAGGTCAAGCTGTTCGAACACCATCCAGTCGGCGCCTTCGCAGTCGACCAGGAAAACGTCTATGTGGGTGATGCCGTTGCGGTCGAGCAGCGTCTGCAAGGTCTCCGACGACACTTCGATATCCTTCAGATGCGGCGCGAACTTGTTGAAGTTGGCGTCGGTCTCGCCCCAGGCGTTCTTGCCCGACATCAGATTGGTGTCGGTGACCGACGAGCAGCCGATGAACTCGATCGGCAGCGTGCCGGCTTCAAGCGCCGCGGCATCGAATGTATGGACCGTGATCGTGCCCTTGGTCCTAGTCACCGCCACCGGCTCTATGACGAAGCGGCTGGCATCCGGATAGTTGGCGCGAAGCCGCTTCTGATTGTAGGGGATCGGCTCGACCAGCATGGCGCGCGCCCCCGCAATGCGATGCAGCCAGGGCGTCACGTCGTCGAACAGCGCGCCGTCGCAGGCGCCGACATTGACCATCTGGAACGGCCGGCCCTTGCCGCCGAACCGTGCCTTAAGCGCCGCCTTGGCGAGGAATTTCGTGCCGTGCAGAGAGGGGCCGCGATCGAGCAGGCCGGCCGGAAGGCCGAGCGACAGAAGAACGCGCGCGAGACTGGAAAGCGAGTTCATGACTTGTCTCCGGTAATGACCTGCAGCGCGGCGCGGTGCCTGCCCTGGCTTGCCGATGCCCACAGTGCCGTCAGCGGCGCGGCAAGCAGCAGGAAGGGCGGCAGAAGATTGGGGAAGTAGATGCGGCTGTCGTGGATCGGGAAGACGGTGAACTTCGCCAGCACGCCCAGCACAAGCGCCGCCAGCAGGATGCCGGCGCGGCGGTCGAGCCGGAAGCCGGCGCGGCTCAGGCCGTACCAGCCCGCTAGTGCCAGAACCGACACGCCGACCCAGCTGTTGACGTTGATGGCGCGCACCACCGAGGCGGCGAAGGCCTTGAGATAGGCGGTCACCGAAAACGGCGGCTCGAACCCGTCCATGTTGTAATGCTGCTCGATGCTGGAGAACCAAAGATGTGGCCACCAGCCGGGATGCTGGGCCCAGTGCGAAATGGCGAAATAGGCGACGAAAGAGGCCGCGAAGCCTGCCAGCGCGCCCCATGCCTTCTCACGGAAAGCGACGAGCAGCGCCGCGAAAATGGCGAGGAAGACGATGTTGTCCGGCCTGGCCATGAATGCGAGGAAGAGCAGGACCGCCGTCGCCGCCTCGCGCTTGCGCACATAGGCGAAGACACCGCCAAGAAACAGCGCCGAGCACAGAAGGTCCGGCGTCGAGGCCCGCGCCGCATCGCCGAAATCGGCCATGATCAGCAAAGCGCCGACGACAGGCGCCAGCGCCAGCGCGCCTACCGCGCGCAGCCAGGCGAGCGTGATGGCGCCGAACAGAAGCACCGAGAATACTTGCACCAGCCGCATCGCCTCGACCGGCGAGACGACATGGCTGAGGCCAGAAAGAATTTCGGCATAGAGGAACTTGATCCGGTACATGCCGAGCAGCGAATGGAAATCGGCGGCGTTCTGCGCCATATGGCTGCGGAAGCCGCCGCCGTCGCCCGTCAGCGTCTTGTAATCGCCGGCCGACATGCCGGCCTTGACCGTGCCGTAGGCATAGTCATGCAGCGCCTGGGGATCGGGATAGGCGCTTTCCTCGGCGATCGCGAGATAGGGCAGCATGTCCCAGTTGGCGTCGGGCATGAACCAGGCGGTCGCGGCGGTCAGCAGGATATAAAGCGAGAAGGCGACCGCCCCGATCGACGCGGCCCATTTCGCGTAAGCCCCCTCGCCCCATGCCAGGCCGGCGCCGGTCAGTCGTTCCAGCGGATTGGTCGGAGCGGACGGCCTGGTCAGCATTCTCGCGGCCTCTATTTACCGACCTGGCTTTTCACGAAGTCCTTCACGATCGCCACGATGCCGCGCGACAACAGGCTGTCGAAGGCGTCGACGAAGCGGTCGACATGCTCGGGTTGGCAGATCAGCGGCGGCTCGAGCCGGATGACGTTGCGGTTGTATTCGGTGAAGGCGACGAGCACGTCGTAGTCGCGCAACAGCAGCGAGCCGACGAAGCCCGACAGCGAGCCCTTCAGCTTGTCGTCGAGCACGCTTACCAGCGGGCGCAGCACCATCGGCAAGGTCTGCGAGAAATCATGGAACTCGAGCCCGATCATGAAGCCCTTGCCGCGCACGTCCTTGATGATCTTCGGATACTTCTCCTTCAGCGCCTGCAGCCGCTGCAGAAGGTAGTCGCCGGTCGAGGCGGCGTTGTCGATCAGCCCTTCGTCATAGAGCACGTTGATGCCCTCGATCGCGGTGACGCAGGCCTCGCCCATGCCGCCGAAAGTCGCCATGGCGTGGATCATCGCCGTCTTCGGCGTGCCATAGGCCTTCATGTAGACGTCGCGCCTGGCGATCATCGCCCCGACCGCCGCCTTGCCGGCGCCCAGCGATTTCGCCAGCGCCGTCACGTCGGGCACCACGCCGTAATGCTCGAAAGCATAGAAGCGGCCCGAGCGGCCATAGCCGCACTGCACTTCGTCGGCGACCCACAGCACGCCATAGCGGTCGCAAAGCGCGCGCAGCTTCTGCCAGTATTCCGTGGGCGCCTGGATGATGCCGCCGCCGCCCTGGATGGTTTCCAGCACGATGACGCCGATCTCCGGATCGCTCTTGAACAGCCGCTCGACCGCGTCGATGTCGGCGAAAGGAACGCGCACGACATTGTCTGCGACCTTGAAATCGGCGCGGTAGAGCTGGCCGTCGGTGATCGCCAGCACGCCCTTGGTCTTGCCGTGGAAGGAATTCTCCGCATAGACAATCTTCGGCCGCTTCGGACCTGCGGCGCGCTCGGCAAGCTTCACCGCCGCTTCCATGGCTTCCGAGCCGGACGAGCCCAGAAACACCATGTCGAGGTCGCCGGGCGAGCATTTGGCGATGTTGTGCGCGAGGGCCGCCGCATATTGCGACATGAAGGCGATGGCGATCTCCTGGCGCTTCTCCTCCTGGAATGTCTTGCGGGCTTCCAGGATGCGCGGATGGTTGTGGCCAAAGGCCAGCGAACCGAAGCCGCCGAAGAAGTCGAGGATCTTGCGGCCATTCTGGTCGATATAGAACATGCCCTCGGCGTGCTCGATCTTGACCTTGTGAAAGCCGAGCAGCTTCATGAAATGCAGCTGTCCAGGGTTGAGATGAGCCTTGAACAGGTCGGTGATGCGGGCGACGTCCATCGCCTTGGCCTGCTCGACGCTGATCAGATCGGGCTTGGCGATTGCTGTGGGCGAAAGCGCCGGCGCGTCGACCAGCGTGCGTGTTCCGGTATGTTCCGGCTTGGCCATGACGGTCATCTGAAAAATCTCCCCCTCGCGCTCTATTCGGCGGGAACCTGTCTGGTGGCGACGGCGTGGCCGTCCATCTTGGCGCGATATTCGTTGTAGGCGGCGATCAGCATGTCCTCGTCGCGATATTGCGGCACCCAGCCAAGCTGACGCTCGGCCTTGGAAACATCGAGCACGCATTCCTCGTCCGCGATCAGATACTGTTCCGGATCCATGATCGGCATGTTCAACCAGTCGAGCAGGTCGAGCGTGCGCTTGACCGCCCAGCCGGGCGTCGGCAGCAGGATCGACTTGGAGCCGGCATGGCGGATCAGATCGCCGAGCAGTTTTTTGACCGGCGGCGGATTGAGCGAGCCGAGATTGTAAGCCTCGTTCGGCACGCCGGCTTTCCAGGCCGCGCGGGCGGCTTCGGCGCAGTCGAATACCGAGATGAACTGGTAAGGGTTCCTGCCCGAGCCGATCATCGGCACCGGAAAATTCCAGTCGATCAGCTTGAACAGCTTTTCCAGGATGCCGAGACGGCCGGGCCCGATGATCAGGCGCGGCCTGAACAGCGAGATCGACATGCCGCGCTTGCGCCATTCAGCGGCGAGCTCCTCGGTCTTGAGCTTCGACAGCCCGTACTCGCCGAGCGGCGCGACCGGATGGTCCTCGGTCATCGGCAGCACGACCGTGTGGCCGTAGATCATGTCGGTCGTGTAGTGGACCAGCTTCGAAGCGCCGGCCTTGTCCATCGCCTGGATAATATTCTCGGTGCCGTGGAAATTCACCGGGAAGAAGAAATCGTGCCGCTTGGCGCGCACCTGGATCGGCGACAGCATCTTCGCCGACAGGTTGTAGACCATGTCGTCGGTCCTGAGGCCGACCGCCGCGACTGAGACCGGATCGGTGACGTCACAGGTGACGAAACGCATGGAGCGGTAATGCGGCAGGTCGCTCTTGACGATATCGGCGACGACGACGGTCTCGCCATCGGCGGCGAGCTTGGGGGCAAGGTGGCGGCCGACGAAGCCGTCGCCGCCGAAAATCACATGTCTCATCGAACGATCTCGCTTATGCCGATCTTGTCGGGATTGATGGATGCTGTCTGGTCCTCATGCCCGCGCCTACCCATTTCCCGGCCACTTTGCGCGATCAGCACCGTGCCGACGCAGATGCAGGCGATGCCGGCGATGCGCCAGCCATTGAGGTCCTCGCGGAAGACGAAATAGGCGAAAATCGCCACGGCGACATAAGCGAGGCTGAGGAACGGATAGGCGAAGCTGAGCTCGACCTTGGACAGCACGTAGAGATGCGATGCCATCGAGATGACGAAGGTGCACAGGCCGAGGAACACCCAGGGGCTGAACACGATCTGCAAGAGCTTGACGAGCGGATTGACGCCCTCGAAGGAGACCGGCCCCATCGACATCATGCCCTGCTTCAGCATCAGCTGCGCTGCGGCATTGGTCATGACCGTGAAGAGAATGAAGATTATGTATTTCATTGTTGCCACCCCGCCTCTTGGGCGGCCCTATTACAAACCCACAAAGATTTCGTGAAGCTTCGACGATGCTTTGAGTGAATCACGGTATAACCTTTCATTTACCATGATTTATCTGACCTTTATCTATTCTGCGGCTTCAAAAACACCTTTCGTTGCATCCAGTCTTTTTGCCGTCCGTATCCAGAAGCTCGACAGAAAAGCAGGGTCGCGAAGCGCCTCCAGCTGCTGCCATTGCGGGAACGACGCGGCGAATGTCTCAGGTCCCATGCGGGCGTCCTTGTAGGGGTTCACCGCGCCGCCCGCCTCGATTGCGATGCGGTCGAGTCCGGCGAGCAGCCGCAACGTTCTTTCACCCCGGTTGGGGAAATCGAGCGTAAGCGTGTAGCCGGGCCGCGGGAACGACAGCAGCGCCGGCGAGCGGACATCGCCGAAGCGCTTGAGCACGGTCAGGAACGATCCCTGCCCTGCCCGCTGTGCCGCGTCGAGCAGCACAGGCACGATGCGGCGCGCATTCGCCTCCGGCACCACGCTTTGGTGCTGGAAAAGCCCGCGCGGCCCGTAGAGCCGGTTCCAGTCGCGGACCCCGTCGAGCGGAAAGAAAAAGCCTTGATAGCCTGCTTGGTGCGGAGCCTGGGACCTGCCCTTCTTCCAGCGGTAGGCCGCGTTGAAGACGGTGAGGAAGGGCCGATTGAGGATATTGAATGGTGGCTGCACCGGCACGGAAAACCGGCTGCCGGCGCGCGCCGCCGCGTGCGAGCCGTGTTCGGCATGGTTGCCCGTGAACAACAGCCCGCGACCGTGCCCATGTCCGCTGGCAAGCTGGTCGATCCAGGCGACGGCATATTCGTTGGCCTGGTCGGCAGCCTCGGCAAGATCGAAGAATTCGCCAAGATCGCGAAACCGCGTCGCCCTTTCCACTATGTCGAGCGAGGGCACCCGCATCAGCTTGATCGATGCCGACAGGATAAGCCCGGTCAGCCCCATGCCGCCGATCGTCGCCCCGAATAGTCGGATATTGTCGGTCTGCGAGCAGCGATAGGTCCGGCCGTCGGACCGAAGCAGCGTCAAAGCCTCGACATGGCAGCCGAAGGTGCCGCGCCGATGATGGTTCTTGCCGTGGACGTCGTTGGCGATCGCGCCGCCCAGCGTCACGAACTGGGTACCTGGAACCACGGCCGGAAAGAAGCCGTAGGGCGCGGCATGAGCGATGATATCGCAAAGCAGCGTGCCGGCATCGGCCTCGAGCACGCCGGTCTCGGCGTTGAAGGAACGGATGCGGTTGAGCGGCCGCATGTCGACCACCATGCCGGCATCGTTCTGGCAACTGTCGCCGTAGGAGCGGCCATTGCCGTATCCGAGCAGCGACCCGGTCTTCGCCTCGCCGCGCTTAAGCAGGGCGATCGCCTCGTCCGCCGGGATCGCCTTGCGCGCCGGCGGCGTCGCCAGTCCGAAGCTGCCGAAGCGCTCGTGCCTCATCACCAGCCTCCGGCGACGAGGAAGACCGCCCCGATGGCGACGACGATCTGGCTGCGCCAATCGCGGATGATGAAGACGACCGGGTCGTCATGCATCTCGTCGCGCCGGGCGAGGATCCAGACACGCATCGTCAGGTAAAGCACGATCGGCGCCAGCGGCCATATCAGCCAGGGATGCGGATAGAGTTCGCGCACCGCCGGGCTGTCCATATAGAGCGCCAGGACCAGCGCCGAGGAAAAAGCCGACGCCATGCCGGCCTGCGCGACGATCTCCTGGTCCTCGGTGCGATAGCCGCGGCCGGCGATGCGCTCGCCGGGCGGGATGGCCGTGGTGCGCAACTCGACGAAGCGCTTCACCAGCGCCAGCGAGAGGAAGAAGAAGATCGAGAAGGCAAGCAGCCAGAAAGAGACGTCGACGCCGGTGGCGGCCGCGCCCGCCAGTACGCGGATCGTGTAGAGGCCCGCAAGCGTCAGCACATCGATCAGAAGCATGCGCTTGAACGACAGCGAATAGGCGGTGGTGACGGCCAAATAGCCGGCAAGCACGCCAAGGAATTCGATCGGAAGGAAGAGGCCCGCGGCGATGCCGATCGCAAGCAGCGTAGCGATCGCGCCGAGACCGAATGGGATCGACAATGCGCCGCTGGCGAAAGGCCGGTTGCGCTTGGTCGGATGCTTGCGGTCGAGCGCGAGGTCGAAGAAATCGTTGAGGATATAGATGGCGGACGCCGCGGCGCTGAAGGAGGCGAACGCCAGCAGGCATTCCCAGATCATGTTCGGGTTGAAATATTCGTGCGACAGCACCATCGGCACAGCGATCAGCGCGTTCTTCAGCCACTGATGCATGCGCAGCATCTTGATGTAGATCCTCAGCGCCGGCTTCGGCGCGGGTATGGCCTCGGCTTGATGCGCCGCCTGCCAGCGCCGGGCGCTGCGGTCGGGCGCCACCACGAGCGCGTTGCGCGCTGCATCGAACACTTTGAGGTCGTGCCGGCTGTTGCCGGCATAGTCGAAGCCTGCATCGCCATAGGCGGCGACAAGTGCCGCGCCTTTCCTGCCGGAGGTCATGTTGTGCGGACCGTCGGTCGCCAGCACATGATCGAAAATGCCGAGATGCGCCGCGATCGCCTCCGCGAATTTGCGCGGCGTTCCCGTCGCCAGCACGATCTTGCGGCCCTCCCGATGCTCGGCGCGCAGCCGGTCAAGCAGATCCTGGCGGTAAGGCAGCGAGGCCGGGTCAATGTCGATGCGGCCGGCGATTTCCTGCTTCAGCCGGGCCGGCCCGCCGATCAGCCAGAGTGGCAGGAGAAAGACATAGAGCGGGTTCTTCTTGAGCAGGATGAACAGGCCTTCCCACAGAAGGTCCGTTGCGATCAGCATACCGTCGAGATCGACCGCAAGCGGAATTGCGTTCCTGTCCGACCTCGCGTCCATTGCCCTGCCCCGATCGAGCGCGGATCCCAAAACTCCGATCACGGAAAGATCACGCGCCAACTCAACCCACGCCGTATGCCGGCGTCCTCGGGTCGGATATAGCGGGTCATGACGCAGCGAACGTTAAAACGTCCGGTTGCAGAGCATTGTCCTACCGGTTTTTCGCCATCGTCGTTAAGTGTCGGCTACCGGAAACGATAAAAGGCCGGACATCGGTCCGGCCTTTGCCAATCCTGCGGCGCCACTCTCTGTGGCGAGAGTTACTTGATGCGGGCCGCGCCGCCCGAGATTTCGACCGTTTCCGAGCCGGTCAGGGCTTCGAGGTCACCATTGGGCAGAGTGACGAAGCAGCCGCTCGAGCAGAACTCCACCGTCTCGCCGGCGGCAAGCGTCAGCTCGCTCTTGGCGCCGCCTTCGGTCACGACCAGGGTCCGCGTCTGAGCGTCCCTGTTGATCGCGCTGGCGGCGAAAGCCGAACCGCCCAGGGCCAGGAAAGCGATGGCGGCAACGACAGACTTCCACATTGCATTTCCGGTGTTTGCACACCGCCTCTGTTCAAATTTGCAAGGCATTCTCGCCCTTTGCATCGAAGCTTATATGAGATGTTACCTGAACCGCAACTGAATGCCGCATTCATGCCACAATCGGTTTGGGAAGGCGGCGTGCCGCCATTTGGAAGCCGGCCTCATCCGAATATCGATGAACCTCAGCTTGGATCCGGCTTGCGGCCCCTGCGCTTCATCTTGGCCAGCCGCTCCCGCTCGGCCGCGGCTTCAGCCTCAAGCCGCTGGCGTTCGGCGAATTCGGCCTCGATCTTGTCGTCGTCGATCGGCCAAGGTTCGTGCTTCTTGCTCTCGACCACGGCGCGCGGCGTCGATGGGATCTCGATCTGCTCCTCCTCGAAGATATCGAAGATGGCGAAGCGGATGTCGTTCTGCACGACGCTGCCGTTCATGATATCGGCGACGAACACGCGCATTTCGAATTCGAGCGCGGCCGAGCCGAAATTGGCGAAGAGGACGAACGGCTCGGGATTCTTCAGCACCATCGGATGGGCGCGCGCAATGTCCGTCAGGATGGCGTGGACGCGCTTGACGTCACTGCCATAGGCGACGCCGACCTTGATGTCGATGCGCCCGAGCTTGTTGCGATGCGTCCAGTTGCCGACCGCATTGTTGATGAGGTTCGAGTTGGGCAGGATCACCGCCTGGCGCTGGAAGGTCTCGATCTCGGTGGCGCGGACGCTGATCTTGCGCACCGTGCCGCTGACGTCGCCCGCGACGATCCAGTCGCCGACCTTGAACGGCCGCTCGGCAAGCAGGATCAGGCCCGAAACGAAATTCGACACGACGTTCTGCAGGCCGAAGCCGATGCCCAGCGAAAGGGCGCCGGCCACCAGCGCCAAGTTGGAAAGATCGATGCCCGCGGCCGAGATGCCGACCAGTGCGGCGACCGCCACGCCGGCATAGCCGACACCCAGCCGGATCGAGTTGCGCACGCCGGGATCGACCTTGCCGCGCGCCATCACCGAGCCGTCCAGCCAGCCCTGGAACCAGCGCGTCAGGAAATAGCCGATGACGAATACGACGATGCCGCTGAGGATGCCGAGAAAGGAGATGGTCACCGAGCCGATCGTGACGCCGGTCGCCAGCTTGTAGGCCCAGGCCTCGATATCGCCGGGCTGAAAGCCCCACATCAACAGGATCAGCGGCAGGAACACCACCACGATCATCAGATTGATGGCGATGCTGACCACCAGGCCGAGCTGGTCGAGGGCGGTATCCTCGTAGCTGGAGTTTTCCGAAAGCCATCGTCCGACCGAAGTGTCGGCGAAGCCGCCCTCCTCTCCGATCGCGCGTGCCGACAGGAAGCCGATATAGGCCGTCACCAGCACGGTGCCGGTCACCACGACCTGGAACGAGACGAAAAGCGCCAGGCCGATATAGCCAAGCAGCGCCGCCGCGATGGTGAACAGCCCGAGCCCGATGGCGATGAAACGAAGCCAGGCCGGCCAGGGGCGCCATGAGCCGTCGGCCGCCCTGAACGGCCGCAGCAACCCCATCAGCACAAGGATGACGCCGACGATGATGCTGGCGACAACGCCCCTCGCGATCGTCAGCGAAAGTGGCGAACCCATCTTCTCGTTGACGACCGACAGGAAGTAATTGAACCCGAGTACCAGCGCCATGGCGGTCGTCAGTCCGACGAGCCAGCGCGCGGAACCGGTCGCGACCGGGATCAGGCGCCAATTGGGCAGGCGCGGCTCTAGCGCAGCGTTGGTCAGCCGGTTGACGCAGAACACCATGGCGATCACCGTCAGCAAGGCATTGAGGAACGTGCCGATATCGCCGCGCAGCACATTGTAATAGTTGAAGAAGAACACGGCCGAGGCGAAGAAGACGCCGAGCGCCAGGGTCGGCAGCAGCGTCGACCAGAACGCCACCGACAGCCGGCTGAGATAGGAAGGATCTTCCACGGTCGGGTCGGCCTCGAATATTCGGCCGAACAGGCGCCTGCCGCCGATCAAAAGCACGGCCGCCAGCGCCAGCGCCATAAGCGTCGCCGCGAGGATCGCCTGGAACTTGAACCTGACGGCGAAGCTCGCCCAGGACGACACCGCCTTGTAGAGGCCCGTGAACTGGTCATGCGCGTCGGAAAAGGCCTGCGGGCTCAGTGCGTCCGTCAGGTCGTAGTGCTTGGTGATGACGCTGCGGAAAAGCTCGCTGCGCATGACGGCGATCCTGTCGACCAAGCCGTTGACGCGGATCGACAGGTTTTGCGCGCTGGCGACGACCGCGTTGATCTGAGCTTTTTCCGTGGCGAGCGCGCTGCGTTCGTTGCTCACGATCACCGGCTCCGGGGGTTGCCCCTGCGCCGGCGGCTGGCCGAGAACCTCCGCGCGATTGTTGATGTCGGTGAGGCGCTGCCGGAATGCCAGGGCGCTGTTCAGCGCCGCCCGCGAAATATCCTCGAGCTGCAACCGGATGTCGACGAGCCCCGCATCGTCCTGGTCGGGGTCGCTCAGTTTCTTTTCCAGGCCGTCGGTCCTGGCCGTCAGGTCCTGGATGGCCTTCGTCTGGTCGGCGATGAGTTGCGACGAGCCATGGCCGATCGCCTGCGCCGACGCGTCCAGCGCCGGCTGCGCGAAGACAGCGACGATGACGACCAGAAGCAGGCGCAGCAGGCGGAAGAACATGATTTTGTTGGCGACTCGCGGCCGAAAAATTCTCGAAATTTCCGCCCTTGATAAAGACCGGCATATCGGGCGGCAAGCCGTCCCGATCGTGCCGGCGATAGTCGGCCTGTCGAAAAGCGATGGCGCAATCTTGGCTTTGCGCTTCCCGCCTGCTCTATAGTCTGCCGCCTCGCACCATAAGGACGATAGGAAGAATGGCGGAATATTCAGCCTTCTCGCTGCTCAAGAACGCGCTGACCGGCAACAAGGATTGGAAGCCCGCCTGGCGCAAGCCGGACCCCAAGGCTTCCTATGACGTGATCGTCATCGGCGGCGGCGGCCACGGTCTTTCGACCGCCTATTATCTCGCCAAGGAACACGGCATCACCAATGTCGCGGTGCTGGAAAAGGGCTGGCTCGGCTCCGGCAATGTCGGCCGCAACACCACGGCGGTGCGCTCCAACTATCTCTTGCCGCAGAACACCCGCTTCTACGAACATTCGATGAAGCTGTGGGAGAATCTCTCGCACGACCTCAACTACAACGTCATGTTCTCGCAGCGCGGCTGCCTGAACCTCGCGCACACGCCAGCCCAGCTCGACGACTATGCCAGGCGCGGCAACGCCATGCGCCATCTCGGCGTCGACGCCGAGCTGATGAGCGTCGACCAGATCAAGCGGCTTGTGCCGGCGCTGGATGTCTCGGGTTCGGCGCGCTTTCCCGTCCTTGGCGGGCTGATGCAGCCGCGCGCCGGCACGGCCCGGCACGACGCGGTCGCCTGGGGCTATGCGCGCGGCGCCGACCGGCGCGGCGTCGATATTATCGAGAATTGCGAGGTCACCGGCTTCCTGCGCGACGGCGACCGCATCACCGGCGTTTCGACGACGCGCGGCGAAATCCGCGCCAAGAAGGTCGCGCTTGCGGTTGCCGGCAGCACCGGCCGCGTCATGCAGCTTGCCGGCATCTCGCACATGCCGATCGAAAGCCATGTGCTGCAGGCCTTCGTCTCGGAATCGCTGAAGCCTGTCGTCGACACCGTTCTCACCTTCGGCATGGGCCATTTCTACATCTCGCAATCCGACAAGGGCGGCCTGGTCTATGGCGGCGACCTCGACGGCTACAACAGCTACGCCCAGCGCGGCAGCCTGCCGATCGTCGACGAGGTGATGAGCGAGATGGTGGCGCTGTTTCCCGGCCTGGCGCGCGTGCGCATGCTGCGCTCCTGGGGCGGGCTGTGCGACATGACGATGGACGGCTCGCCGATCATCGCCGCCGGTCCGCTGCCGGGCATGTATCTCAATTGCGGCTGGTGCTATGGCGGCTTCAAGGCGACGCCGGCCTCCGGCTGGTGCTTTGCCTACACCATTGCCAAGGACGAGCCGCACGAGTTCAACGCGCCCTTCACGCTCGACCGTTTCTACCGCGGCCTCGTCATCGACGACAAAGGCCAGGGCGCGACGCCCAGATTGCACTAGGGTTTGGATTGAAAAATGCTAATCACCTGTCCCTATTGCGGCCCGCGCGACGTTATCGAATTCACCTATCAGGGCGACGGCAACCGCGAGCGGCCGCAGCCCGCCTCGCAGGATCTCGACGCCTGGAACGCCTATGTCTACGACCGGCTGAATCCGGCCGGTGACCACAACGAGATCTGGCAGCATTCCGGCGGTTGCCGCGCGCATCTCAGGGTCGTGCGCAACACAATCACGCACGAAATCCTCAGCACCGCATTCGCCCGTGGCGGCCACAAGACGGAGAGCCGCTCGTGAGCCCGCGCCGCACAGAGACCGGCGGCCGGATCGACCGGCTGCGCACCATCCGCTTCACCTTCGACGGTGCGCCCTATACGGGCCATGCCGGGGACACGCTGGCCTCGGCGCTGCTTGCCAATGGCGTGACGCTGTTCGGCCGCTCCTTCAAATATCATCGCCCGCGCGGCCTGCTTGCCGCCGGTGTCGAAGAGCCGAACGCGCTGGTGACGGTGCTGCGTGGCGAGGTGCGCGAGCCCAACATCGCCGCCACCATGGTCGAGATCTATGACGGGCTCGTAGCCGTCAGCCAGAACCGTACCCCCTCGCTCGCTTGGGATATCGGCGCCCTCAACCAGCTCGGCGGCAAGCTCCTGTCGGCCGGCTTCTACTACAAGACCTTCATGGGGCCGGTGATCGGCCCGCTGAAGGGCACGCGCTTCTGGATGTTCTGCGAGCATTTCATCCGTCGCGCCGCCGGCCTTGGCAAGGCTGGCACCGCTCCCGATCCGTCTCGCTACGAGCGTATGAACGCATTTTGCGACGTGTTGGTCGTCGGCGCCGGTCCGGCCGGCCTGATGGCGGCGAAAGCCGCCGCCGACCAGGGCGCCCGCGTCATCCTCGCCGATCTCGAAGCCCATTTTGGCGGCTCCGCCAACTGGTCGGACGAAACCATCGACGGCATGCCTGCCGCCGAATGGGCCCAGCGCACGGTCGCGCAGCTCGGAGGCAACGACAATGTGCGGCTTTTGCCGCGCACGACGGTGTGGGGCTATTACGACGGCAACACGCTGGCCGCCCTCGAACGGGTGACCGATCATAAGGAAACGCCAGCCAAGGGCGAGCCGCGCCAGCGCTACTGGGCGATCCGCGCCGGCACGGTGGTGCTCGCCACCGGTTCCTTCGAGCGGCCGCTGGTGTTTCCGGGCAATGACCGTCCCGGCGTCATGCTGGCGCATGCGGCGGAACGTTACGTCAATGAATATGGCGTGCTGCCGGGACAGCGCATCGCGCTCTTCACCAACAACGACAGCGCCTACCGCTCGGCCGTTGCGTTAAAGAAGGCCGGCGCGACCATTGTTGCCATCGTCGATGTCCGCGCCGACGTCTCGAACGACATGCGCCGGCTCGCCGGCGAGGCCGAGGCCGAGCTGCTGGACGGCCACGCCGTGGTTGCGACCGAGGGCGGCAAGGCCCTCACCGGTCTCAAGGTGCAGCGCTTCGACGCCATAAGCGGTGCGCTCAGCGGCGATGCCCGCAGCATCCATGCCGACAGCCTTTTGATGTCGGGTGGCTGGTCGCCGACCATTCATCTCGCCAGCCAGGCGGACGCCAAGGCTGAATGGGACCCGGCCAGGCAGGCCTTCCTGCCGCCCAAGCCGACGCAGCGCTGGATCGGCGCAGGCGCCTTCACCGGCAGCTTCTCCACCGCCGAAGCCATCGCCGAGGGCCGCGCGGCCGGCGTTTCGGCCGCCGGCGGAATGGCGGCTCCCGCAGCCCTGCCGATCGTCGAAGCCGCCCCCGGCGATCCAGATCCGGCGCCGGTCTTCGAGATCAAGGCCAAGGGCAAGAGCTTCGTCGACTTCCAGCATGATGTCACCGCCGAGGACGTGCGGCTCGCACATCGCGAAGGCTTCGTATCGGTCGAGCACCTGAAGCGCTACACCACGCTCGGCATGGCGACCGACCAGGGCAAGAACTCCAATGTGCCTGGCCTTGCGATCATGGCCGAGGCGCTCGGCAAGCCGATCCCCGAAGTCGGCACGACGCGCTTTCGCCCGCCTTACACGGCGGTTTCGATCGGCTCCCTTGCTGCCGAGCGTTTCGGCGACCTCAAGCCCGAGCGCCTGACGCCGATGCATGACTGGCACATCGCCAATGGCGCGACCATGTATTCGGCCGGCCTATGGTACCGGCCGATGATCTACGGCCTTCCCGGCGAGACGGTCGAGCAGGCCTATGTCCGCGAGGCCAGGGCAACGCGTGAAAGCGCCGGCATCGTCGATGTCTCGACGCTGGGCAAGATCGCCGTGCAGGGGCCGGACGCGGCCGAGTTTCTCGACCGCGTCTACACCAACATGTTCTCCACTTTGGCCGTCGGCAAGGCCCGCTACGGCTTGATGCTGCGC
This sequence comes from Mesorhizobium sp. CA15, assembly GCF_020165215.1. Classification (NCBI taxonomy): domain Bacteria; kingdom Pseudomonadati; phylum Pseudomonadota; class Alphaproteobacteria; order Hyphomicrobiales; family Phyllobacteriaceae; genus Mesorhizobium; species Mesorhizobium sp. CA15. Next base: position 42,546 of record NZ_JAIUHQ010000010.1, on the reverse strand, counting down.
GAGGACGGGCTTGCCTTCGACGATGGCACCACCTGGCGGCTCGGCGAGCAGGAATTCCTGATGACCACCACCACCGCCAATGCCGGCAAGGTGATGCAGCATCTGGAATATTTCCTTGACGTCATCTGGCCGGAGCTGAAGGTCACCGTCACCTCCGTCACCGACGAATGGGCGGGCGCGGCGATCGGCGGACCGAACGCGCGCGCCATCCTCGCCGCTTGCGTAAAAGATACCGCTGTCGACAACGCTACGCTGCCCTTCATGGGTATCGTCCATGGCCGGATTGCGGGCGTGCCGGTGATGGTCTGCCGGCTGTCCTTCTCCGGCGAAATGGCGTTCGAGGTCTATTCCGGCGCCGGCTACGGGACTCATGTCTGGCAGGCCCTGATCGAGGCCGGCAAGCCGTTCGGCCTTGTGACCTACGGGCTCGAGGCGCTTGGCACGATGCGCATCGAGAAGGGCCATGTCACCGGCGCAGAAATCGACGGCCGCACCACGGCGCGCGACCTCCATCTCGACTGGATGCTGTCGAAGAAGAAGCCGTTCATCGGCTCGGCCATGATGGACCGCGAAGGCTTGATCGCGCCTGACCGGCTCGAGCTGGTCGGACTGATCGCCCTCGACAACCGGCCGCTCAACGGCGGCGGCCATATCGTCGAGGAACTGGACGAGGACAATCCGCACGACTCGCTCGGTCACATCACCGCCTGCTGCTATTCACCGGCGCTCGGCAAATATATCGCGCTGGCTTTGGTCAAGGGCGGCAAGGCGCGTCATGGAACGCGCGCCTTCGTCTCGGATCCGTTGCGCAACCGGTTTGGGCCGGTCGAGATCGTCTCCAACCATTTCTACGATCCGGACGGGAGCCGCATGCATGGGTGAGCAGCATTTGCCCGAACGCCAATCGCCGCTCGAGCCTGATTATCATCCGGGTTCGCACGGCAACTTCGAACATGGCGTCGATGTCATTCTGTCCGAGACGCGGCCGGGCTCGATCCTGCAGCTCGCCGCATGGCCGGGTGAAGAGAAGCAGCTGATCGAAATTATCGGCAAGCTCACCGGTCTCGCTCTGCCCGACGGGGCCGGCGGCGGCGTGAGCAGCGGCGCCCGCGCCGCCTTCGGCTTCGCGCCGGGAAAGTTCACCGTGGTCGACGAAGCGGAGGGGCTTGCTCAAGCCTTCGCCGGCGCCATCACGCCGGCCATCGGTACGCTGACCGATCTCTCGCATGGCCGTACCGCGATCCGCATCGCCGGTCCGAAGGCTGAATGGGTGATGGCGAAGTTCTTCGCTATCGATTTCGCCTTGCCGGCCTTTCCACTCGGCGCCGGACGTTCGACCAACCATCACGACATCTTCGCCCAGATCCATCGCAGCGGCCCAGACCAGTTCGACATCTACGTCTTCCGCTCCTTCGCGCGCTCCTTCTGGAAGGCCTTGTGCCACGCCTCGGAGGAAGTCGGTTACGAAGTGCAATAGCCCGCTCGGGCGTTGCTGGCTTAGCATTGGTCAGGCGGCATCTGGCATTATCGACGGCTACAACTGCTGCTTGAGCGCTGGGCTAGCAGGCGCGATAGGTAAGGAATCACGGGCGTTTGCCAGGGCAAACGTCCGCTCAGGCAACCCGTTCGACCATACCCTTCCATGACTGTTGAGACTTCGGCGACGGCCACGACCCGCTTTGCTCCGGCGGAGGGTCCGTCGATGCTGTTGCCGGCAACCGTCGCTTGCGGCGTGTTCATGACCAGTCTCGACCAGAACGTCGTGGTCACCGCGCTGCCCGGCATCGGCGAGAGCCTCGACCGGCCGCCAAGCCAGCTTGGCCTTTTGATCACCGTCTATGTCGCCAGCCTCATCGTCACCATGCCGCTCGGCGGCTGGCTGGCCGACCGTTTTGGGCTGCGCAACGTCTATTGCTTGGCGCTGCTCGTCTTCGCCGGCGCCTCGGCCTTGTGCGGCCTTTCGGAAAACATCTGGATGCTGGTTGGCTCGCGCGCCCTGCAAGGCTGCGGCGGCGCGCTGATGGGCACGCTTGGTCAGGTCGTGATCCTGTCGAGCTTCCCGCGCGACCGCACGCTGAAGATCAACATGTATATTTCACTCGCCGGCCAATCCGGGCCGCTGGTCGGGCCGCTCGTCGGCGGCGCGCTCACCACTTACGTCTCCTGGCGCTGGATCTTCTACATCAACATCCCGATCGCGCTGACCGCGGCGCTTCTGGCCGCCTCCCTGTTTCCGACGACAACCAAGCCGGTGCGCACGCCATTCGATTTGCCGGGCTTCCTGCTCGTCGGAAGCGGCATGGGATTGCTGGTCTTCGGCATGGATTCGCTTGCCGCCAAGGATGCCGCGAACAGCTTGATCGGCATCGAGCTCGGCCTGGCGATCGTCATCCTGACGGTTGCCTCCTTCTATTGCCTGCGCGCCCGCAACCCCCTGCTCGATCTCAACCTGCTGCGCATCCGCACCTTCCGCATCTCCTTCCTGACCGGCGGGGGACTGGACACGATCGGCCTGAGCTCGGTGGTCTTCCTCTTGCCGCTGATGTTCCAGCTCGGCTTCGGCATGAGCGCGGTGCAGGCCGGATCGCTGACCTTCGTCGCCGCGATCGGATCATTGCTGATGCGCTTCTTCATGCCGCGCCTGTTGAACCGCTTCGGCTTCAAGCGCGTGCTGGTCATCAACACGCCGATCATCGCCCTATTGGTCGCGGGCTTTGCCCTGATGCAGGAGAGCCTGCCGACCTGGATCGTGCTTGCCTATATTTTCGCCTTCGGCGTCTTCCGCTCGGTGCAATGGGCCTCGACCGGCAATCTCTCCTATTCGGACATCGCGCCGGAGCAGCTCGCGCGCTTCAGCGCGCTCTATTACATCCTGTGGCAGCTGGCGGTGGCGATCAGCGTCGGCCTCGCGGCCGCGCTGCTGTCACTGCTTGCCGGCGGCGGCAAGGCCGGCATCAACGACTACCGCATCCTGTTCGTCATCGAAGGATTGATCACCCTTTGCGCGCTGTCGGCCTATCTGAGGCTGACGCCGCAGGACGGCGCCCATGTCAGCGGCCATAGCGCGCATATGAGCACCGACTGACGCCTCAGCCGACGCTACTTCGCGAACGTCACCCAGTCCTCGAGCGGCGCGCGGTCGGTGCGGAACTCGTTTTCGGGCTTCGAGGTGTCCTCGTAGCCGAGCGCCATGCCGCAGACGACGATCTCCTCGTCGGGAATATCGAGCACCGGCCTGATCTGACGGTGATAGGGCGCAAAGGCCGCCTGCGGGCAGGTATGCAGTCCCCTGCCCCGTGCCGCGACCATGATGTTCTGCAGGAACATGCCGTAGTCGATCCACGACCCTTGGTTCAGCCTCCGGTCGATCGTGAAGATCATGCCGACGGGAGCATCGAAGAAGATGAAATTGCGGTCGTGCTGGGCGCGCATCCTGTCGACCTCGCGGCGGCCGATGCCCAGCACGCCATAGAGCCCGAAGCCGTTGGCGCGGCGGCGGGTGAGATAGGGTTCGAAGAACTGGTCGGGATAGTAGCGGTACTCGTCCCACTCAGCCTTTTCTGCGCGGATGCCGGAATTGAGGATGGCGTCGCTGATGCGCTGCTTGACCTCGCCCTTGGTCACATAGACGCGCCAGGGCTGCATGTTGGTGCCCGAAGGCGCGCGGGCGGCGACCGCCAGGATCGCGCGGATCGTGTCGTCATCGACCATATCGGGCAGAAACGCGCGCACCGACCGGCGCGACAGGATCGCGTCGTCGACGATCGCCGCGTCCATGGCGATTCGGCTATTCTTCTCCAGCATGGGCCGTCCCTTCGCGCATGGCCGGAACTGCAACCGGTTCCATGGCGACCATCCGCAGACACTAAACTGTATTGGTCCCCGACCGGACGTCCCCACTCGCCGTTCGTGATCGTGGCTTTGCCTCAACCTCAAAAATCGCGCAAGTAAATCTTGCGGGGTATGAAAATCCCCTTGATTTTTTCATGACTTTACCGCTTCATGAAATTTACATAGATTTTTTCACGAGATACGCTTGAGCTCGACTACTGCCAGATCGGAGCAGGACAATGGCGACCGGCTGCTGGCCGGCGACATCCGTGCGCTTCGCAAGGCGCGCGGCCTCACACTGGCCGAGATCGCCCTCAAGCTCGGCCGGTCGGTCGGCTGGGTCAGCCAGGTCGAGCGCGGCCTCTCGGTTCCCTCGCTGGGTGACTTGCGGGCATTCGCCAGCCTCTTCGATGTTCCGATCAGCCTGTTCTTCAGCCATGACGCGCCTGTCGAGCAGGAACGCGGCGTGGTCGTGCGCGCCGGCAGCCGCCGTTCGCTTGGCACAAGCGAATCCGGCCTGGTGGAGGAGCTTCTGTCGCCCGATCTCGGCGGTAGCTTCGAGATGCTGCGCTCGGTGTTCGCGCCGGGCGCGGAGCTGGAAACAGAAACGCGCCGCCCGACGGAAGAAGCGGGCTATGTCGCGTCGGGCACATTCGAGATCGAGATCGACGGCGTCTGGCATCGTCTCGGCGAAGGCGACTCGTTCCGCTTCGAGGGCAAGCCGTTCCGCTGGCGCAATCCCGGCGCCGAGCCGGCAGTGGTCATCTGGGTGGTTTCGCCACCGGTATACTGACAATGCATGTCAACCAAAAGTGCGAAGCGGTTTTGGGATAACGACATGCATCAAAAACAAAAATCGAAGCGCGAAGCGCTGAGACTCTGGAGGAAGAAATGGCCGGTTTGCCGACCACGGCACGCGTGGTGATCATCGGAGGCGGCGTCGTCGGCACCTCCTCGCTCTATCACCTCTGCAAGGCGGGCTGGACCGATTGCGTGCTTCTGGAAAAAAACGAGCTGACCTCAGGCTCGACCTGGCATGCCGCCGGCAACGTGCCGACCTTCTCCTCGTCCTGGTCGCTGATGAACATGCAGCGCTACTCGACCGAGCTTTACCGGGGTCTGGCCGAAGCGGTCGATTATCCGATGAACTACCATGTAACCGGCTCGCTCCGGCTCGCCCATACCAAGGAGCGCATGCAGGAATTCCAGCGCGCCAAGGGCATGGGCCGCTACCAGGGAATGGATATCGACGTCGTCGGCCTCGACGAGATCAAGCGCCGCTACCCCTTCATCGAGACGCATGAGTTGAAGGGCGCGCTCTATGACCCGAGCGACGGCGACATCGACCCGGCTCAGCTGACCCAGGCGCTGGCCAAAGGCGCGCGTGACATGGGCGCCAAGATCATCCGCTTCTGCCCGGTCACCGGCGTGCGCCGCGAGAACGGCGAATGGGTGATCGCCACCCCGCAAGGCGAGATCCGCTGCGAGATCGTCATCAATGCGGCCGGCTACCGCGCCGCCGAAGTCGGCAAGATGTTTGGGCGCGACGTGCCGATGATGGTGATGAGTCATCAGTACATATTGTTCGAGGAAATCCCCGAGCTTGCCGCGTGGACGAAGGAACAGGGCCACAAGCTGCCGCTGCTGCGCGACGTCGACACGTCTTATTACTTGCGCCAGGAAAAGAGCGGCATGAATCTAGGCCCCTATGAGCGCAATTGCCGCGCGCATTGGGCGACCCACAACGATCCGATGCCGGAGGATTTCTCCTTCCAGCTTTTCCCCGACGATCTCGACCGCCTCGAGCATTACCTCGCCGACGCCGTCGCCCGCGTGCCGATCCTCGGCACCGCCGGCCTCTCCAAGGTGATCAACGGCCCGATCCCTTACGCGCCGGACGGCAATCCGCTGATCGGGCCGATGCCCGGCGTGCCGAACGCCTTCGAGGCCTGCGTGTTCACCTTCGGCATCGCGCAAGGCGGCGGCGCCGGCAAGGTGCTGGCCGAATGGGTCACCGAAGGCCAGACCGAATGGGATATGTGGTCCTGCGATCCGCGCCGTTTCACCAGCTTCGCCTCGGCGCCCGACTATTGCGTCGCCAAGGGCATGGAGATCTACGGCAACGAATACGCCATCCAGTTCCCGCGCCATGCCTGGCCGGAGGGGCGCAACCGTAAGCTGTCGCCGCTGCATGATCGCATCAAGGCGCTGGGCGGCCAGTTCGACGCCTATAATGGCTGGGAGCGCGCGACTTGGTACGCACAACCCGGCGATGATACTTCCGAAGAGTCTACCCTCACCTTCCGCCGCGACGGCCCGTGGCAGCAGCGCGTGCGCGAGGAATGCCTTGCCGTGCGCGACGCCGCCGGTATCCTCGACCTGCCCGGCTTCTCGCGCTTCAATCTCGAAGGCCCTGGCGCGGCCGAATGGCTGGCGCTGCAGGTCACCGGCCTGGTGCCGAAACCGGGCCGCATCGGCCTGGTCTATTTCGCCGATGACAAGGGCCGCATCGTCACCGAGATGTCGGTGGTGCGTCATGGCGAAGACCAGATGACGCTGATCACTGCGGCTGTCGCGCAGTGGCATGATTTCGAATGGCTGAAGTCGCGCATGCCCGCCGACGCGGCCTTCACGCTGACGGACCGGACGGAGGAATACTCAACGCAAATCCTTGCCGGCCCGAACTCGCGCAAGATCCTTGCCGAAGTCTGCGACGCCGACCTGACGCTGCCCTGGCTGACGCATCAGGAAACGACCATTGCCGGGCGCTGGGCGAAGCTGGTGCGCGTCTCCTTCGCCGGCGAGCTCGGCTGGGAGATCCACACCAAGGTCGCGGACACGGCGACCGTCTTCGACGCCGTCTGGGCCGCCGGCCGGAAGCACGGGCTGGAACCCTTCGGCATGTATGCGCTGGATTCGCTGCGGCTGGAAAAAGGCTACCGCACCTGGAAGGGCGACCTCTCGACCGACTATTCGATCCTGCAGGGCGGCCTGGAGCGCTTCGTCAAATGGGACAAGCCAGACTTCCGCGGCAAGGCGGCTCTCCTCAACGAGAAGCAGCAGGGCGTGAAGAAGCGCTTCGTCACTTTGGTTGTCGAGAACCCCGGCGACTGCGACGCACCCTATATGTCGACGCTCTGGCATGAGGGCACGATCGTCGGCGAGACGACGTCGGGCGGCTGGGGCCACCGCGTCGGCAAGTCGATCGCGCTCGGCATGCTGCGCACGGATCTCACGGAGCCGGGCACGGCGGTCGAGGTCGAGATTTTTGGCGATCGCTTCAAAGCCATCGTCCAGAACGACGAGCCGCTGTGGGATCCGAAGAATGAGAGGTTGAGAGCCTGATGCCGAAGCCATCAAAACGCATTACCGGTATCGTGCCTTCCGGCAAGGACGGCTGGGAGGTCCATTTCGCCGCCTGGAATCGCAAGCAGGCCGGCGAAGACATCATTGTGCTCTCGGTCGGCGACCATGATTTCGACACGCCGTCGGAAACCATCGAAGCCTGCGTGACTGCCGTGCGCGGCAGCAACCATCACTACACGCCGCTGCCCGGCCTGCCGCGCCTGCGCAAGGCGATGGCCGCCGCCGCGACCGTTTGCGCCGGCATCCTCACGGAACCCGACGAGGTCATCGCCACGCCTGGCGGCCAGGCAGCGCTTTACGCCGCCGTGCAGGGCGTGCTCGACCCGGGCGACCACGCCATTGTAGTCGCGCCTTACTACGCCACCTACCCCAACACCTTCAGCGCCGCGGGCGCCAGCTTCACGGTGGTCGAGACACCGGCCGAAGATGGATTTCAACCTCGCGCAGACATGATCCGCGCCGCGCTCAAGCCCAACACCCGCGCCATCCTGATCAACACGCCGAACAACCCGACCGGTGCCGTCTATTCGCGCGAACGGCTCGAACGGCTGGCCGAAATCTGCAAGGAGCACGATCTCTGGCTGCTGTCGGACGAGGTCTACTGGACGCTCGGCGGCGGCGAGCACATCTCGCCGCGCTCGCTGCCCGGTATGGCCGAGCGCACCCTGGTCATCAACTCCATGTCGAAGAGCCACGGCATGACCGGCTGGCGCATGGGCTGGCTGACCGGGCCGAAAGCGATGATCGCGCTGATGACCGACCTCAATCTGGTCACGACCTACGGCCTGCCAGCCTTCATCTCCATCGCTTGCGCCGAGGCGCTTGAAAACCACTATGGCGTGAAGGATATCGCCGAGCGTTACGCCGCGCGGCGCGCGATCTTCCTCGATGCCATACGCGGAGCCAACGAAGTCACCGTGCGCGGCTCCGAAGGCGGCATGTACATCATGCTCGATGTCTCCGCGGTCGAACCCGACGACGAGAAATTCGCCTGGGCGCTGCTCGACGAGGAAAAGGTCGGCGTGATGCCCGGATCGAGCTTCGGCGAAGCCGCCGCCGGCCACATCCGCATCAGCCTCTGCCAGCCCGAATCCATCCTCAAGGAAGCAGCGCTTCGCGTTCGCCGCTTCGCTTCCAACTATCGCCGCGAGGCCGCATGACCAAGACCATCCCGGCCAAAGCCCGCGCGGTAATCATCGGCGGCGGCGTCTCCGGCTGCTCGGTCGCCTATCATCTGGCCAAGCTCGGCTGGACCGACATCGTGCTCTTGGAGCGCAAGCAGCTCACCTCAGGCACCACCTGGCATGCGGCCGGGCTGATCGGCCAGTTGCGCGGCTCCCAGAACATGACGCGGCTGGCGAAATATTCGGCCGATCTCTACGTCAAGCTCGAGGCTGAGACCGATGTCGGCACCGGCATGCGCCAGGTCGGCTCGATCACTGTCGCGCTGACCGAGGAGCGCAAGCACGAGATCTATAGGCAGGCTTCGCTCGCCCGCGCCTTCGATGTCGACGTGCGCGAGATTTCGCCGCGCGAGGTCAAGGAGATGTACCCGCATCTCAACGTCTCGGATGTGGTCGGCGCCGTGCATCTGCCGCTCGACGGCCAGTGCGATCCCGCCAACATCGCCATGGCGCTGGCCAAGGGCGCGCGCCAGCGCGGTGCTTCCCTCATCGAGAACGTCAAGGTCACAAAGGTTCATACGAAGAACGGCCGCGTCTCCGGCGTCTCCTGGGCGCAGGGTGAGGAGCAAGGCACGATCGAGACCGACATCGTGGTCAACTGCGCCGGCATGTGGGCGCGCGAGTTGGGTCGGCAGAACGGCGTTACGATCCCGCTGCATGCCTGCGAGCATTTCTATCTCGTCACCGAGCCGATCCCCGGCCTCTCCCGCCTGCCGGTGCTGCGCGTGCCGGACGAGTGCGCCTACTACAAGGAGGACGCCGGCAAGATGATGCTCGGCGCCTTCGAGCCGGTGGCAAAGCCCTGGGGCATGGACGGCATCCGCGAGGATTTCTGCTTCGACCAGTTGCCCGAGGACATGGACCATTTCGAGCCCATCCTCGAAATGGGCGTCAACCGCATGCCGATGCTGGGCACCGCCGGCATCCATACCTTCTTCAACGGCCCGGAGAGTTTCACGCCGGACGACCGCTATTATCTCGGCGAGGCGCCGGAGCTTTCCGGCTACTGGATGGCGACGGGCTATAACTCGATCGGCATCGTCTCCTCCGGCGGCGCCGGCATGGCGCTGGCGCAATGGATCAATGACGGCGAGGCGCCCTTCGACCTGTGGGAGGTCGATATCCGCCGCGCCCAGCCTTTCCAGAAGAACCGCCGCTACCTCAAGGAGCGCGTCTCCGAAACGCTCGGCCTGCTCTATGCCGACCATTTCCCCTATCGCCAGATGGCGACCTCGCGCGGCGTGCGCCGCTCGCCCTTGCACGAGCACCTGAAGGCGCGCGGCGCCGTCTTCGGCGAGGTGGCGGGCTGGGAGCGCGCCAACTGGTTCGCGCGCGAAGGCCAGGAGCGCGAATACCGCTATTCCTGGAAGCGGCAGAACTGGTTCGACAACCAGCGCGAGGAACATCTCGCGGTGCGCAACGGCGTCGGCCTGTTCGACATGACTTCCTTCGGCAAGATCCGCGTCGAGGGTCGCGATGCCTGCGCCTTCCTGCAGCGGCTCTGCGCCAACGACATGGACGTGGCGCCGGGCAAGATCGTCTACACGCAGATGCTCAACCAGCGCGGCGGCATCGAGAGCGACCTCACCGTGACGCGGCTTTCGGATACGGCCTATTTCCTGGTCGTGCCGGGCGCCACGCTGCAGCGCGACTTCGCCTGGCTGAGAAAGCATGTCGCCGACGAGTTCGTCGTCATCACCGACGTCACCGCCGCCGAAGCCGTGATCTGCGTCATGGGTCCGGAGGCGCGAAAACTGATCCAGAAGGTCAGCCCGAACGACTTCTCCAACCAAGCCAATCCGTTCGGCACTTTCCAGGAGATCGAGATCGGCATGGGTCTGGCCCGCGCCCACCGCGTCACCTATGTCGGCGAGCTTGGCTGGGAACTCTATATCTCGACCGAGCAGGCGGCCCATGTCTTCGAGGCGATCACCGAAGCCGGCGCCGATGTCGGCCTGAAACTCTGCGGCCTGCACACGCTTGATTCCTGCCGCATCGAAAAGGCCTTCCGGCATTTCGGCCACGACATCACCGACGAGGACAATGTGCTGGAGGCGGGCCTCGGCTTTGCGGTGAAGACGAGCAAATCCGGCTTCATCGGCCGCGACGCTGTGCTCAGGAAGAAGGAAGCCGGTCTGTCACGCCGGCTGGTGCAGTTTCGTCTGAAGGACCCGCAGCCGCTCCTCTTCCACAACGAGGCCATCCTGCGCGACGGCAAGATCGTCGGCCCGATCACATCAGGCAATTACGGCCACCATCTCGGCGGCGCGATCGGGCTTGGCTATGTGCCTTGCCAAGGCGAGAGCGAGGCGGATGTGCTGGGCTCATCCTATGAGGTGGAGATCGCCGGCGAGCGTTTCACGGCGGAAGCCTCGCTGAAGCCGATGTACGATCCGAAGGCGGAACGGGTGAGGATGTAGCTTTCCTCTCGCGGCTTCGGGCAGGATTGCCCGCAGGCGTGACCAAGAGTCGCTATTACTTGTCCGGCATGGTTGACGGATCGCGAGCACCGTGTCGGATACCGACAATCACAATTTCGGCGGCGGAAGGCTCATAATAGATCAGGTAGGGATAAGGCCGCACGACAATCCGGCGCATCGGCCTTTCGTCTGTAGCAACGCCGGCCAAAGGATGTTCAAGCAATAGATTGATGACTGCGTGGAGTCTGGCTTGGATCCGCTTCGCCCCTTTGGGTGACTGCAACGCGATATTGCCGAGAACCTCGTCTAACTCGGCTAACGCCGCCGGCGTGTAACGAAGCTTCACAGGCCGTGCTTCGCCCAAACAGCGCGGACTTCCTCGTCGGTTGCAAATTCACCACGCGCAGCCTGCGCTCGGGACATTGCGAGCGAGGCTTTTTCCTCTCGGCTCAGTTGGTGAATAGGTTCGTCCCCCACTTCACCCGCGAGGCGCAAGAGGACACGTGCGTACTCGTCCTGCAATTCAGGAGGCAAGGTGCGAACACGTTGGACTGCATGCTCGAAAAGCTTGGTCATGCCCTTATTATGCACTTCATTTCCGCATAAAAAAAGGCGTTCGCCACAATCCCGCAGGATAGCTGAAGGCCCCTAAAACCGCTCAAGCGTCCTGCGGACTTTGACCAGAAACCCCGCCCGGCTCTTCGGCGTCGAGGCATCCATCAGATAGTGCGCCAGGAAAAACGTCTTGCAGCGCGTGGCGCATAGCGCCCGCATGCCGCGTAAAATCGTCTTGCGTCCCGGCTGGCCGACGACCACGCTCCACCAGGTCGGCGCGCCGCAGGTGGTGATGACGCCGACCTTGGTGACGTGTCGCATCAGCGACGTGATGCGTCCCTTGCCGGCCGGCAGCTTGAAGGCGATCTCGGTCGCCCACACGCGGTCGAACCAGCCCTTCAGCATCGCCGGCAATCCGTACCACCAGGTCGGGTAGATGAAGAGAATCGCCTGCGCCCATTGCAGATGCTCGAAATGCGGCGTTAGCGCCGGGTCTTGCGGAGCCCGGTCGTTGTAGAAGCGCCGCTCATCGCAACTCATCACCGGATCGAAATTCTCGGCATAGAGATCGAGCAGCCGTACGTCCCAGCCCCGTCCTTTCAGCACCTCCACCGCCATGTCACGGATCGCCGCGCAATAGCTTTCCGGCACCGGATGGCAATAGACCACCAGCACGCGCATCAGAAGGCGTCCATCGTCGCCGCGACCTTCGCCATGAAGACTTTGCGCGTCTCGTCTGTGGATAGGTTCATCGAATAATGCGCGAGATAGGAGACGGGAGCGCCTGGCTTGATGGTCGCCCGCAGCATGCGCTTGACGATCTTGCGCGGCGGGTCGCCCATCAGCATGGCGCGAAAGCGGCTGCCGCCATAGGTGGTGATGGCCGCGAGCTTGCGGATGTTGTGCAATGTCGGCTGCACTTTGCCGTCGACCAGCTTGAACGACACGCCGGGCAGGAAGACGCGGTCGAAAAAACCTTTCAGGATTGCCGGATAGCCATAGTTCCAGACCGGAAACGACAGCACCAGCGCTTCGGCATTCTTCAGCCTTTCGACATAGCCGGCGACCGCGTCGTCCGGCCCGCGCGGGTCGTGGTAGCCGAGCCGCTCGGCGCGTGTCAGCCTTGGGTCGAAATCCTCGGCATAGAGGTCGCAGTCGTCGACCGCATGCCCCGCCGCGGCGAGCCGCTCGACGATCGTCTTGTGCAGGCCGGCGTTGAAGCTGGTCTCCACCGGATGAGCGTAAAGCACGAGGATTTTCATCACCCCGCCTTCTGCAATCCCTTGAACAGGAACGTGCGGCCGGAGCGATAATCATAGTCCGGGTTTTCCCAGGCGATCATCTTGCCGGGATTGAGCAGCCCTTGCGGATCGGTCTGGCGCTTGAAGGCAAGCTGGATCTCGTCGGTCTGCTTCATGCCGCCCTCTTCCAGCGTGTAGCGGTGCGGGTTGAAGATCGGGCAGCCATTCTCCTCATGCAGGCGGATGATTTCGTTGAGCCGCGCCTCGGTGGTGAACTTGACCAGCGGCAGGCCGAAGCAGGTGATGTTGCCGTCGAGCCGCACGAATTCCAGATGCGAGAACACCTCGCCCGTGAACATCGCGTCCATCTTCTCGACCAGCGCCAGCTGGTTGGGGAACGGATAGAGCGACTGCAGATAGGTGATCGACGGGTCGACGCGCAGTGCCCGCAGGGTCGTGTGGTTCCAGGCAAGCTCATAGGCCGGCGGCAGGCCCTTCTTGTCCTCGTCCGTCGCGGTCGCCGCATTGAAGATGACCTCGCCGCCGGCGCGCCGGGTGAAGGCCAGGAAGGCGTCGAGCCCATGCTTCGCGACCATGATGACGCAGATGCTTTGCCCCTCGCCCAGGAATTTCTGGTGTCGCTTGAAATAGAGCTGCGGCACGGGTGCGGCGATCGGCGTGATCAGCTTGGTCAGGATGCCGTCCTGGCAGGCCAGCGCGTTGCCGTAGCGGGCTGCACCCATGAATTTGTCGAAGCCGACGATAACGTCGATCCAATCATAGGCGGCGGTCAGCGGCATCTCGACCTCGGTGATGATGCCGTTGGTGCCGTAGGCATGGGTCACCTTGTGCAGATCTTCGCCGGTGAGTTCGAGCGCCTTGGGCTCGGCCTCCATGGTGACGACGCGTAGGCGCAGCACATTGCCGAAATCGCGCAAGCCGCCGAAATTGATCGAGCCGACGCCGCCCGAACCGCCAGCGATGAAGCCGCCGATCGAGGCGGTGTTGTAGGTCGAGGGCGAGAGCCTCAACTCCTGTCCGGAATGCGCCCGCGTCGCCTTGTCGATGTCGGCCAGCACCGCGCCCGGCCCGGTCACCACCCGCCCCGGCGCGATCGTCTTGATCTCGTTCATCTCGGCGAGGTTCAGCACCACGCCGCCCGACAGCGGCATCGCCTGCCCATAATTGCCGGTGCCGCTGCCGCGCGGCGTCACCGGAACGCCGTGCCTGTGGCATGCGGCAAGCACGCGGATGACTTCATCTTCGTTCTTCGGCGTGACGATCAGGTCGCCTTTGATGTGATCGAGTTGCGCCTTCAGCACCGGGCTGTACCAGTAGAAGTCGCGGCTCTTCTGCTGGACGATGGCCGGATGGTCGTCGAGCTTGATCCCTTCGAGATCGCGCTTCAGCGCTGCGATATCCATCATCACACCATCAGTTCGTCGAGTTCGGCATAGTCGGGCAGTTGGCGTTCGATCGCCCTGCCGTCGCGCACCACGATGCGATCCGATTCGGGCCGCGACAGCAATTCGGTCCAGCTCCGCCCCTTGAAGACAACGAAGTCGGCGCTGCCGCCGGCGGCCAGCGTGCCGGCGCCGTCGAGCCGCGTCACTTCGGCCGGCGTCGCCGCTACAGCCTTCGGCCAGTCGCCGACCGGGTGATCGAAATGCAGGATGCGCGTCGCCATGCGGTAGACCTCCAGCATATCGAGATCGCCATAGGCGTAGAAGGGATCGCGCGTGTTGTCGGAAGCAACCGCCACCTTGATGCCGCGCGCCTTCATCTCGTGCAGCAGCGTCACGCCGCGCCAGCGCGGGGTGGTGTGATCGCTGCGGCGGTCCTGCAGATAGAGATTGCACATCGGCAGCGACACCACGGCAAGCCGCGCCTTCGCCACCTTGTCCAGCGTGTCGAGCACCTCGAGGTCCGGCTGGCGCGCCAACGAGCAGCAATGGCCGACCAGGATATTGCCCTCGAAACCGTTCCACAGCGACGCCTCGGCGATCTTCTTCAGCGAGATGGCCGCGACATCGTCGGTCTCGTCGGCATGGAAATCGAGATCGAGCCCATGCTCGATCGCCTGGGCGAACACCTTGTCGAGCAGTTCCTCGAGATCGGGTACCATATAGGTGACGACGCCGAGCACGCCCTTGGCCGCGGCGACGCGCTTCGCCAACCGTTCGAACCAGGCCTTGTCGCGCACGCCTTCGATGCCGAGCAGGCAGGCCGCCTGCAGCTCGATGCGCCCGCGCCATTTTTCCCGCATCGTTTCAAACACCGGCCAGGAGATCTCCTCCTGCGGCGGCACGCTGTCGAGATGCGTGCGTATAGCCTTGGTGCCATGCGCGTAGGCCGAGCGCAGCGAGAAGTCCATGCGGCGCGCGACATCCTCGGCGCTCCAGCGCGTGGTGCGGTCGGCGCCGGTGGCATTGAGCGCGCCCATGAAAGTGCCGTCCGGATTGGGCTTTCGCGGCCAGATATGGCCCTTGTCGATATGGGTATGGCAGTCGACGAAGCACGGCATCACAATGCGGCCGGCAAGGTCGATCGCGCCGGGGTGCGCCTCTGCCCGGTCGTGCGCGGCAAGATCGGCGATCTTGCCGTTGGTGATGATAATGTTGGCAAGCGCAAACCCATCCGGATCGAAGGCGGCGGCAAGATCCGGCGTGAGCGATCGATGAAGCCGAACGTTAACCAGGCGATAAGAACCAGAGGTTGGTATCAAGGTCTGGCCCCCGCTGTCTTATGCAGAACTGGTGCCCAAATGGGCGCCTCACTATTCTCAATTGCATCGCGCACCTTACCGCTCCTGTTTCAGCGCGCTCTCGTGCCAGCGGCGCAGGATGAGATGCGACACCAGCGACAGCACCAGGAAGATAAGGATGCCGGTGAGCGAGATCAGGATCAGCGCCGCGAACAGGCGCGGCGCGTTGAGCCGGTAGCCGGCCTCGATGATGCGGGACGCGAGCCCCGATGACTGCCCCTGCGCGCCGGCGACGAATTCCGCCACCACCGCGCCGATCAGCGACAGGCCGCCGGCGATCTTCAGCCCGCCGAGGAAATAGGGCATCGCCGCCGGCAGCCGCAGATAGCGCAATTGCTGCCAGCGCGTCGCGCCGTTGAGCTTGAACAGGTCCCGCAGGTTCCGATCGACCGAGTTCAGGCCGAGCGTGGTGTTGGAGAGGATCGGAAAGAAGGCGACGATCCAGGCGCAGAGCAGCAGTTTGACGGTCTGGTTGTCCACATAGATGTTGATCAAAGGGAAGATGGCGACGATTGGCGTCACCTGCAGCACGATGGCGAAGGGGAAGAACGACATCTCCACCCATTTCGATTGCGCGAACAGCACCGCCAGTCCGACGCCACCGATCACGGCGAGAGCCAAGCTGAAAAAGGTGATCCTGAGCGTCACCAGCAGTGAGGAGAACAACAGCCCCGCATCGTTGTGCAGCGTCTGCAGCACCACGGCCGGCCGCGGCAGGATATATTGCGGGATCTCGTTCCAGACGCAGATGCGGTCCCACAGCACGATCGCCAGCACCATGATCGCCAGCGGCAGCACCCATTTGCCGATGCGCTCCAGCCGCTCCTGGCGGGCGCGGCGCGCCTCTTCCGGATCGAGCGTCAGGACATTGTCTTCAATGGCCGTCATTTTGCGATCCGGCGGTTGAGTTGATTGCGTCGACCAGCACGCCCGAGGCCTGCCGGCAAAGCGCAGCATAGCCCGGCGAGGTGCGGAACGCCTCGTCGCGCGGATAGGGCGCGTTGATGGGGAGTTCGCCATGGACGCGGCCCGGCCGCGCGGCCATGACGACGACGCGGCTGGATAGGAACACGCTCTCGAAGACGCTGTGGGTGACGAAGACGACGGTGAAGCGCTCGTCCTGCCACAGCTCCAAAAGATCGTTGTTGAGCTTGAAGCGGGTGATCTCGTCGAGCGCGGCGAAAGGCTCGTCCATCAGAAGGATGCGCGGCTTCGTCACCATGGCCCGCGCGATCGAGACGCGCATCTTCATGCCGCCGGAAAGCTCGCGCGGCACGGCGTTCTCGAAGCCGGTGAGGTGGACGCGCGACAGCATCTCCATCACGGCCGGCTCCGCCTTGGCGCGTGACACGCCCTTCAGCCTCAGCGGCAGCCAGACATTGTCGAAGACGCTGGCCCAGGGCAGCAGCGTCGGCTCCTGGAAGACGAAGCCGATGTTCGAGCGGTCGATCGAGCCGCGCCAGTCGAGCTGGCCGGAGGTCGGCGTCGAGAGACCCGCGATCAACCTGAGCGCCGTCGACTTACCGCAACCGGAGGGGCCGAGCAGGCTCAGGAAATCGCCTTCACGGATCGCCAGGTCGACCTTGCTCAGCGCCGTCACGCCGTTGGAAAAAACCTTGCCGACATTGCGTAATGCCAGCAGCATCGGAGCCTCGCCCGATGCCGCCGGCGTCTCAGCCACTTTCTCCTGGATCATCTCAGGCCGGCCGCCTTACTTCTTCAGCTCCAGCCCGACACCTTTGTTGATGAAGGCCAGCGTATAGGCCTTCTTGATGTCGAGACCCGGCTGCGCGACCTTGGCCTTGACCATCTTGTCGTAGAAACTCTGGATGCGGGCTTCGTTCATCGTGCCGATGCCGAGCTTTTCCGAATCGCCCGAATCGACAATGCCGAACTTCTTCAACTGCTCGATCGAGAAGGCGATCTGCTCGTCCGTCATGTCGGGATTGTCCTTCTTGATCATGTCGTTGGCGGCCTTGTTGTCGCCATAGAGGTACTTGTACCAGCCCTTGGCCGAGCCATCGACGAAGCACTGGACCACCTCCGGCCGCTTGTCGATCGTATCCTGCATCACCTCGATGGTCGTCGCATAGGTGTCCCAGCCATTGTCGGCAAGCAGGAACTGGTTCGGCGTGAAGCCTCCCTGCTTCTGCACCGCGAACGGCTCGGAGGTCACATAGCCTTGCTGAATCGACTTCTTGTTGGCGATGAAGGGCGCCGGATTGAACGTGTAGGGCACGCGCTTGGCGGCGTCGAAGCCTAGATCGGTGACCATCCACTGGAAGAAGGTCTGCGCGCCTTCGTCACCCATGATGTACTGGTCGGCGTTCTTCAGGTCTTCCCACTTGTCCAGCCCCTCTCCCGGATGGGACATGATGACTTGCGGATCCTTCTGGAAATCGGCGGCAACGACGCGCATCGGAATACCCTGCTGCACGGCATCGAAGGCCGACAGCAGGTTGCCGCCCATGTAGAAATCGATCTTGCCGGCAAGCAGCATCGGCCGGCCGCTGACCTGCGGGCCGCCCTGCATGATGGTGACATCAAGGCCGCAGGCGGCATAGGTGCCGTCGGCGATCGCCTGGTAGTAGCCGCCATGCTCCGGCTCGGCCAGCCAGTTGGTGCCGAACGTCACCTTTTCGTTTGCGGCCGCACCCAGCGTGCCCGCCGCCAGCAGGGCGACGGCGCCCGCCAGGATCTTTCCTTGTCCGATCATAAACTCACCCTCTCTTGGCTCCGGCGCGCAACGCGCTGGCTCGACACCATTGATTCAAGAAGCAAGACACATGCCACCGCCAGGGCCGCCTGCTCGTGCGGCAGTCGTTGCCGAGACCGGACGGGTCATGCCGTACGCGAGGCATCGTGCCTATTTTTTGGACGCCTGTCCATAATCGCTCCTGGCGGCGTCCACGGCATCTTGAATGTTTCATGAATCCGCCACTAGGCTGTCGGCCGACAGGAGAATGCCATGCTCAAATACCTCGCCCCCAAGTCGATCAAGCCGCCTTTCGCCCGCTACAGCCACGGCGTCGAAATACCGGCCGGAAAGCGCCTGGTGCTCTGCTCGGGTCAATTGGGAATCGGCCCCGACGATGCCGTGCCGGAGGACGCCGGCGCGCAGGCCGAGCTCTGCTTCAAGAACATCGCCGCGATTCTGAGCGAGGCCGGGCTGACCTTGAACGACATCGTGCGCATCAACGCCTTCGTCATCGGCCGCGAGCACCTGCAGGCCTATATGGATGTCCGCAACCGGCTCTTTTCCGATCCGGCGCCGGCCTCCACGCTGATGATCGTCTCCGGCTTCGCCCGCCCGGAATTCAAGGTCGAGGTCGAAGTTCTGGCAGCGGGCTAGCTGTTTCAGGGGATAGGCTCTAGACCTTCAGGCCGGACGGCAGACCAATCGGGAGACGAAACGTGACGACAAGACGCGTGTGGTGGGGCGATTACCGGACGACCGAATACGCCTCGATCGACGCCGAAGCGACCATCGCCGTGCTGCCGGTGGCGGCGATCGAGCAGCACGGCCCGCACCTTCCGGTCTCGACCGACACCTCAATCATGGCGGGCATGCTGGAGACGGTGATCGCGCGCCTGCCCGACGATCTCGACATCCGCATCCTGCCGGTGCAGGCGGTCGGCAAGTCGAACGAGCACCTGCATGCGCCGGGAACGCTCACCTTGCCCGCCACCACCTTAGTCGACGCCTGGACCGAACTCGGCCTGTCGGTCGCCCGCGCCGGAGTAAGAAAGCTGATCGTCGTTAACTCGCATGGCGGTAATGAAGAGATCATGGGCATCATTTCGCGCGAATTGCGCGTGCGCGCCAAAATGCTGTCGGTGAAGACGAGCTGGCAGCGCTTCGGCCGCCCGGCCGGCATGTACACCGAGCTCGAGGACCGTCACGGCATCCATGGCGGCGATGTCGAGACCTCGCTGATGCTGCACTTCCGGCCTGACCTCGTCGACATGAGCAAGGCGGAGAATTTCGTCTCCAATGTCGGCCGCGCCGAAAAGGAATTCGCCCTGCTGCGCCACACCGGCACGCATGCCTTCGCCTGGATCGCCAGCGACCTCAATCCGAACGGCGTGGTCGGCGACGCCTCCATCGCCACGGCCGAGAAGGGCCGGCTGACGGCGGAAATGCAGGCCGACGGTTTTATCAACCTGGTCAGGGATGTGCGCAAAGCGAAGCTTGCCGAGTGGCTGTCGTAGTGGCTGGTCCGCTTTGACTTAGGCGTCGATCCCCAGTTCGAAGGGTATCCCTTCGAACGCGTCGGCGCCGCGCCCGATGGCCTCGATCGCCGCGATCATGCGGCCGTCGCGCTCAAGCAGCGTGTCGGCGACGGCGATCAGCCGTGGATTGGGCGTAGCCGTCGGCGAGAGAAAGCGCAGCGTTCGGGCGAGCTCCATCTCGTCACGCTTGGGCGCCAGCGCCGCGGCGATGATGTAGGCCGACGCCGTCGAGCGGCTGACGCCGGCATAGCAATGCACCACCAGCGGCTTTACCCGGTCCCAGCGATAGGCGAAATCGAGCAAGGCCCGCACATGCTCCTCGCCGGGCATCGTCATGCCTTCCTGCGCGACAGCGATGTCGTGCATGACCAGATGCAGGTGGTTTTCCGACAGGATCGAGGCCGGGCGGACCACTTCGGTGCCTGCGGCGAGCAGCGACAACAACCGCTGCGCACCGGTCCTTGCCACGGCCTCGTCGACCTTCGACAGCGAACAGACGTGGATCATTGCCCGAACTCCTTTGGCGCATCCTTGCGCCGCGCGGCCCACGTGGCAAGGGCGCCTTCGAGGCGTTGCCATTCCGCTTCATTGCCCGGCAAACCGACACGCAGCACTTGAGGCCGCTCGGCAAAATGGCGGACCAGCACGCCGCTCGAGCCAAGTGCCGAAAAAAGGCCTGCGGCCTCGGGAAACGACAGATAGCGGAACAGGCTGGTGCCGCCGGCGACCGGAACATCGAATCGGCCAAGCAGCGCGTCGAGCCGCCCGGCATCCTGCGCCAGGCGTTGCCGCACATCCGCCTGCCACGCCGCATCCGACAAGGCGCGGATGCCATATTCGAGCGCCGGGCCGGCGACCGCCCAGGGCCCGAGCTGCACATCCAGCCGCTCGGCCGTCAGCGGATCCGCCAGCGCGAAGCCGAGCCGAACACCGGCGAGGCCGAAGAATTTGCCGAAGGAGCGCAGCACGACGATGCCCCCCTCCCCGACATCGCCGGCCAAGCTTTGCTCGATCGGGCCGACATCCATGAAAGCTTCGTCGACGACCAGCAGCCCGCCCTTGGCGCGAAGTCGCGCCGCAAGGTCGAGCAGACGGGCCTTTTCGATCACCCGCCCGTCCGGATTGTTGGGATTGACCAGCACCGCAAGGTCCGCCTCGGCCAGCGCGTCGAAATCGCTGACCTCCGCGACCGCATGGCCGGCGATAGCCGCGGCCCGGGCATGTTCGGCATAGGTTGGGCCGAGCACCAGCGCCTTGCCTGGCCGCAGCAGCGAAGCGACGCGCGGCAGGAGAATCTGCGTGCCGGGCGCCGCCGCCACATGCGCCGCCGACGGCGCGCCATAGGCCCTGGCCGCAATTTCGGCCAATTCGCGCAGTTGTCCTGCCTCCGGCAATCGGGACAGCGCTGTGGCGGGCAGATCGAAAAGCGGATAGGAGTGCGGATTGATACCTGTCGAGAGGTCCACGAAAGGTTTTGGCGCATGAGGAAAAAGCGCGTTTGCCCGGCCAAGGCTGCCGCCATGATCAACCGCTGCAATCGCTCCGCTTAGAAGTTTCATGTCCGTCCTGATCGCTTTCCTATCACTCGCCATCGAACGCGCCCTCGGCTACCCGGACTGGCTGTTCGGCGCCATCGGCCATCCGGTCACCTGGATCGGCAGGCTGATATCCTTTCTCGATCGCCGGCTCAACCACGCTACGGATTCCGACGAATTGCGTCGCCGCCGCGGCGTCCAGGCCTTGCTCGTCATTCTGCTGGTGCCCGGCCTGATCGGCCTGGCGCTGCATGTCCTGCTCTGGATGATGTTCCCCACGGGCCTCGTCATCGCCGCCATCCTCGGTTCCTCGCTGCTGTCGCAGAAGAGCCTCGCGGAGCATGTCGAGGACGTCGCCGATGCGTTGGAGACCGGCGGCCTGACCCTCGGCCGCATCGCCGTATCGCGCATTGTCGGCCGCGATCCGGAAAAGCTCGACAAGGGCGGTGTCGCGCGTGCCGCGATCGAAAGCCTGGCCGAGAATTTTTCGGACGGCATTGTTGCGCCCGCCTTCTGGACCGGCATCGGCGGACTGGGCGGAGGTGCTGCCTACAAGGCCGCCAACACCGCCGATTCGATGATCGGCCACCGCACGCCGAAATACGAAGCCTTCGGCCGTGCGACCGCCCGCTTCGACGATCTCATCAACCTGCCCGCATCGCGGCTCACCGGCCTGCTGATCGTGCTGGCGGCATTTCTCGTTCCGGGCGCCGATCCGCATGGCGCCTGGCAGGTGATGCGGCGCGACGCCAGGAAGCATCGTTCGCCCAATGCCGGCTGGCCGGAAGCTGCGATGGCCGGCGCGCTGGGCCTGTCTCTCGCCGGACCGCGCAGCTATGGCGGCGAAGTCGTCGAGGACGCCTTCATGGGCGAAGGCGGCCGCCGCGAGGCCGAAAGCACCGACATCCGCCAGGCGCTCAAGCTCTATCGCGTAGCCGACTGGCTGCTGCTCGGCCTATTCGCGGTCGTCTCGGCGATCGTGATCTACCTGACCATCTTGATCGGCGGCTAAAACTCAATTCCCTGCTGCGCCTTCACGCCGGCGGCGAAATGGTGCTTGGTCAGCCCCATCTCGGTGACGAGATCGGCCGCCTCGACGAGGAGCGGCTTGGCGTTGCGGCCGGTGACGATCACATGCAGGTCGCCCCGGCGCGCCTTCAGCGCTGCGACCACCTTTTCCAGGTCGAGATAGTCGTAGCGCAGCGCGATGTTGAGCTCGTCGAGCACAACGAGGCTCATCGAGGGATCGGCCATCAGCTCCAATGCCTTGGCCCAGGCGGCTTCGGCGGCGGCGATGTCGCGCTTCAGGTCCTGCGTCTCCCAGGTAAAACCCTCGCCCATCGCATGCCACACGACTCGGTCGCCGAAGGCCGCGAAAGCATCCTTCTCGCCGGTATGCCATTTGCCTTTGATGAACTGCACGACGCCGACGCGCTTGCCATAGCCCAGCATTCTCAGCGCCAGGCCGAAGGCGGCCGTGGTCTTGCCCTTGCCCGGCCCGGTGTTGACGATCAGCAGCCCCTTTTCAACCGTCTTGCCGGCCACTTCGGCATCCTGCACCGCCTTGCGCTTGGCCATCTTGGCCCGGTGACGCTCGGCGTCCTTGTCGTCAATGGTCTTGTCTTCGATTTCGGCCATGTCACTTCACCTTGAGTGGCAATCCCGCCACTATCATGAGAACGCTGTCGGCAGCGGCCGCCACCTGCTGGTTGAGCCGACCCGCAGCGTCGCGGAACCGGCGCGCCAGCCCGTTGTCGGGCACGATGCCCAATCCGACTTCGTTGGAGACCACGAACCATGGCCCGCGCGGCCGCGACAGAGCATCCTTGAGCCGCCGGCATTCGGCCTCGACGTCATGTTCGGCCAGCATGTGGTTGGTGAGCCATAATGTCAGGCAATCGATCAGCACAGGTTGGTGGGTCGGCAAAGCCTCGATGGCGCCAACCAGATCGAGCGGCGCATCGACGGTGACCCAGCCTTCGCCGCGCCGCGACCGATGCAGCGCGATGCGCTCGCGCATCTCGTCGTCATAAGCCTGCGCCGTGGCAATGTAGGTCCAGGGCGATGGGTTAGCGGTCGTCAGGCCCTCGGCATGCGAGCTCTTGCCCGAACGGGCACCGCCCAGGATGAAGGTCAGCTTCCCATCGGAAGCTCTATTGCCGCTCGCGGCTGTCGCGCCGGTCATTCTTGCCTTCCAGGTTGGAATCGTGTTGCGGCCCAGAGGCCGACGGTGCGCGAACCTTAAGCAGAAGCGCAACCACCGGCAAACCCAATTCCGCCACCGCCCGGCGCGATTGCGGCGCGACTTGCGGTGCTACGAGCCGGCAATCCGCGCCGCGACCAGCTGCTGCAGCCGCCACAAATGCGTATCGTGGATGCCGCGCTGCTCGAGATTCTTCACGGTGTTGTAGAGATAGTCGGCGCCCGAGCCCCAATGGCCGCAGGAGGTCGCCAGCCTTTCGACAACCGCTTCCTCGCTTAATGGACCGGCATAGGTAGTGCCCTGGCGGTTGATGACGAAGGCCAGCGCCCGCAGCGGGCCGCCATCGCTCGTCATATCTAGCAGGCGCGGATGATAGCTGGTCGGCTTCAGTGTCACCTCTCGCCGCAGGATCTTGTCGAGTTGCTCGCGCCTGTCGCCGTCGCCGAGCCGAAAGGCGACGCCTTTGCATTGTCCGCCACGGTCCAGCGCCATCATCAGGCCCGGACTTTCCTTGGTGCCGCGCCAGCGCGTCATGTTCATGCAGAAGGATCTGTGCCAGCCGCGCAGCAGGGCCACGCGCTCCTCGACATGCTCGATCTCGGGCTTCCAGATCAGAGAGCCGTAGCCAAACAGCCAGAGCGGTTCGTTGGCCAGGAGTTGAGCCTCCAGCTCACGCGTCATTGCCGCATAGTCGCTGTCATCCAGATGCGCCGCATCGGGATCCGGTCCCGCATCCTCGACCGCGCGGAAGCAGCGGGCGAC
Organism: Mesorhizobium sp. CA15; assembly: GCF_020165215.1. Lineage (NCBI taxonomy): Bacteria > Pseudomonadati > Pseudomonadota > Alphaproteobacteria > Hyphomicrobiales > Phyllobacteriaceae > Mesorhizobium > Mesorhizobium sp. CA15. The sequence continues at coordinate 18,452 of NZ_JAIUHQ010000010.1, read as the reverse complement.
CAGTTCCTCGGTAAGCGACATGGTTCTTGGCAGCATGCGCGCGACCTTAAGGTTCCTGCGCGACCGAAACTATGCGGGCGCCTCGCGATTGACAACGCCTTGGCCCGGGTGTCGGCTGTCGGCAGCCACGGAGAAGCCGATGCAGCCCGATCCGAGCGAACGCGCGCCTTACAACGGCCTGACCAGTCTCCAGCCGACCTTGCCGTCCGCCTCCTACTGGGGCGCCGACGAGTATCGTCGCGATCTGGACGCCATCTGGTACCGAAGCTGGCTGATGGTCTGCCGCGAGGCCGATCTCGCCGAGCCCCTCTCCTTCCGCACGGTGCGCATCGACACCCAGGAGATCGTCGTGCTGCGTGACGAGACCGGCGCCTTGCGCGCCTTCCACAACACCTGCCGGCATCGCGGCTCGCAGCTTTGTCAGGAGAGCGCCGGGCGGCTGAAGGCCAGGCTGCTGACCTGCCCCTATCACGCTTGGTCCTATTCGCTGCGCGGCGATCTCGTGCGCGTGCCGTCGAAATCGCTGCCCGAGGGCTTCGACAAGGCCGATTATCCGCTCTACCGCGTGGCGCTCTCGGTTTGGCGCGGTTTCGTCTTCGTCAACCTCGCCGAGCATCCCGACGGCTCGGCGGAAAGCGCCTTTGACCGCGCCTCCGGCGATCTTTCCAACTGGCCGCTGGAGACGCTCGTCACCGGTCACCGGCTCACCAGGGTGATGAACTGCAATTGGAAGGTCTTCTGGGAGAACTTCAACGAATGCCTGCACTGCCCGGGCGTGCATAAGGATTTGTCGCGACTGGTGCCGATCTACGGCCGCGGCCTGATGGCCAGGCATGACGATCCCGAATGGGCGCGCCACTCCGACAATGACGCGCCGGAATTCTCCGGCCGGCTGCGCCCCGGCGCCGAAACCTGGTCGAAAGACGGCCATGTCCATGGCCCGGTCTTTTCCGGCCTGACGCCGGCCGAGCGCGCCGCCGGCCAGACCTACGCCACCTCGCTGCCCTCGATGTTCATCGTCGGCCATGTCGATTACATGCGCACCGTGCGGCTGGCCCCGCTCGGTCCCGAGCAGACCGAGCTCACCGCCGAATGGCTGTTCGCCCCGGAAGCGTTGGCTGAGACCGATGTCGAAAACATCGTCGCCTTCGGCACCCAGGTGCTCGAAGAAGACGCCGTGATCTGCGAGATCAACCAGAAGGGGCTGCGCTCGATGCGCCACGAGGCCGGCGTGCTGATGCCGGAGGAATACGATCTGCACCGCTTCCACGATTGGGTGCGCGGCCGTCACGCAGCGTTCAAAACGCCTTCGGCAGGTAGTGCCAGGTGACGAAGCCGCAGAAGGCGGCCAGGATGCCGAGCGTGACGAACACCGAGCCCAGCCCGAAGAAGGCGAGCACCACCGAATAGACGAGCGGCGGCGTCAGCTCGGAGAAATCGAGATAGGTGCGGTAGACCGCCGCCATCTGCGCCTTCTCGTAAGAGCGTACTGAGCGCAAGAAGGCGGTCGAGCCAAGCGCGTCGAGCGCGATGGTGAAGAGCGCGCCGCAGAGCAGCAGCGCGCCCGTGAGCAACGGCGCCGCCTCGCCGATTCCGCCCGCGGCAAACAGCATGGCCGACATGGCGAAATAGGCGAAAGTCATGACCTTGCGCCCGCCAAAGCGCTTGCCGGCCCTGCCCCAGAAGATCGCCGCGAACAGGAGCGCGTTGCCGGCCGAAACCAGCAAGCCGCCGGCGAGCTCGCCCTGGCCGGTAATCACCATGAACAGCGGGCCGTAGACGAAGAACGTCGTCCAGAAACAGGAGCGGCCGAAGGCGATCAGCCAGGCAAGCCTGAGCCTTGGCTGTTTCACGAAGCGGCCGATATTGGCAAGTGGATTGGCGGGCCGCGACTTGCCGGGCCGGATCGACTGGTTATCGCTCAGCCGGTAGAACCAGAACAGGCAAAGCAGCGCGAACGCAAACACGACGACCGCGCCATGCGCGGCATAGATGCCGAAATGGGTGTAGAGGAAGATGCCGAGCGTCGGCCCGCCGGTCCAGGCGAACATCGACCATGCCATGCGCAGCGATTCTGCCTGCATGAAGTCGGTCTTGCGTATGTGATCCATGATGTAGAGGTTGAGCGTGATCGACAGCGCGCTCGCCCCCATGACGCGGCACAGCATGCCGGCAATCTGGCCGGGCAGCGAGTGGGTGATGAAGAAGGCGGAGCCGAGCGCCAGCAGCACGCAGCCTGCCGTGTAGACCCAGCGCCGCGCGAAGCGGCGAATGAGCACCGGCATGAACAGCGTGACCGAGAGGCCCATCAGGGACACGATCGTGTAGAGGACCGAGACGATCCGCTCATTGTGCAGGATCTCGTAGGCCTGGATCGGGATCACGCTGGAGATCGTGGCGCGGGCGAAGGATTCAACCGCATAGAGTGAGGCGAAGGTGCGCGCGTCCGCCGGCCGCAGGGCCGGAAGCCAGATCGGATGGCGCACATGGGTGGACATCGGCCCTCCGAAACGTGAATCCCGCGCCCGAATCTGGCCGGGCCAGCTGCCGGCCAGTAGCAGGAAACCGACTCCGAAAGGCCGAAAAGCGAAGCCTGCCAAAGGCTTTCCAGCTCTGGCCTAAAGCGAATTTCATGGCTGCCATGAACCGCATTGATGGCCGCCTGCTTCTGTCGTCCACTTGAACCGTGATAGTCGTTTGGCAGGACTGAATCGGATCGAGATGATGAGCCTTCAAACGACGAGCAGCCCTGTTCAGGACGCGCCAAAGCACGGCCGCATCCAGGCCATCGACATCCTGCGCGGCATCGCGCTGATCGCGATGGCGAGCTACCACTTCACCTGGGACCTCGAAAACTTCGGCTACACCGCGCCCGCCCTCACCGCCTTCGGCTGGTGGAAATTCTACGCGCGCTGCATTGCCTCGACTTTCCTGTTCCTGGTCGGCGTCAGCCTCTTCCTCGCCCACGGCCATCAGATCCGTTGGCCAGGCTTCTGGAAGCGCTTTGCCATGGTGGGCATCGCAGCGGCCGCCATCTCGGCAGTCACCTACATCGTCACCCCGGACGGGTTCATCTTCTTCGGCATCCTGCATGAGATCGCGCTGGCGAGCCTGCTCGGCCTCGCCTTTCTAAGGCTGCCCTGGCTGGTGACGGCGATCATCGCCGCGGCGGTAATTGCCGCCCCTTACTATCTGCGGTCGGAGTTCTTCGACCATCCGGCTCTGTGGTGGGTCGGCCTTTCCGCCACCAACCCGCGTTCCAACGACTACGTGCCGCTCTTCCCGTGGTTCGGCGCGGTGCTTGCGGGCATCGCCACGGTGAAGCTCGCTTCCGCATCGGGCTTGCTCGCCCGTCTGGGAAGGTGGCTGCCCGGCCGCTGGTCTAAGCCGCTGACCTTCATCGGCCGGCACAGCCTCGCCTTTTACCTCATCCACCAGCCGCTTCTGTTCGGCTCGGTGTGGCTGTTCTCGCAGGTCATGCCGGCAGTCCCTCAGGATCGGGAAGCCGGCTTCCTGCCGGCTTGCCAGGCGCAGTGCGAACAACAGCGGGACAGCAAGTTCTGTACGAGCTATTGTGGCTGCATGCTGGACACGCTGAAGGGCGAAGGGTCGCTCGACAAGCTCTACGCCAACGATCAGTCCAGCGTCTGGAAATCGCATCTGGCCGACATGGCGGAGACCTGCACCGCCGCGACGCAGGACCAGATGGAGGGAGGGCAGCAATGACGGGCATCACAAAGCCCAGACACGGGATCATTCCCTGGCCGCCGGTGATCTATGTCGCGGCGATTGCGGCGAGCATCGTCCTCGGCATGCTCTACCCACTGCCCTGGATCGGCGACATTCTCGGCGATCTCCTGTTCGGCGTCGGCTGGGTGGCGCTGTTCGGCGTCGCCATGCTCTGGGTCACGGCCATCCGTGTCATGATGCGGGCCAAGACGACATTCGACCCCAACGCCGAGCCCGATCATCTGGTGACGTCGGGCCCCTTCGGCATCACCCGCAATCCGATGTATCTCGCCAACACGCTGCTGCTGATCGGCGTCGCCTTCATCACCGGCATCGGCTGGTTCCTGCTCTTTGCCTTCCTCGCCGCCTTCGCGACGCAGAAGCTGGCGATCGAGAAGGAGGAAAAGATCCTGGCGGAGAAGTTCGGCAAGAAATACCGCGATTACGCCAAGCGGGTCCGGCGTTGGATTTGAGGCTGCTTCCGCAATGACGGCTGCCTGATGCGATCAGACTGCACACCTGGGCGATCGGCAACCGCGCACCTCGGCGATTTGGCAGGAGCATCCGCGACTTCGTCATTCTATGGCGGAGCAAGGAGCGAAGCGACGCGGCGCAGACCATAGAATCCTGTGTGTTGGTTCTGGTGTATGGTTGAAGTGGGAAGGAGACCGAATGAATCCTGGTCGTCCTTTCGGACAGGCCGTGGCATGGCTCGGTCCCTTCCCACCGGTGAACCATCAACCTGAACAGTTGCACGGGGCTGTTCCAAGCAGACCCCGCACCACAGGAAGAGGCGTGGACATGATAATGCAGAACTATGTCGGCTGCGACATCTCAAAACAGTGGCTCGACTTTTTCGATGAGACAAGCGGCCGTCTTCGGCGCATCGACAACCAGGCCGACACGATCGCGGCCTGTGTGGCGGGGCTTGATCCCAGCCGCGACTTCGTCGTCATGGAGGCGACAGGCGTCCATGACCGGCTGTTGCGCCACGCGCTGGCCAAGGCCGGCGTGCCGTTCTCGCGGCACAACCCGGCGCACACCCACCACTATGCCAAGTCGACGCGACGGCGCGCCAAGACCGATCCTCTCGATGCCAGGATGCTGAGCGACTACGGCCGCCGCTATCAGCCTGAGGCCGAGCCGGCGCCGCGCGAAGAAGTCGAGCAGCTTCAATCGCTTGCCCGCTACCGCGATCAACTGGTCGAGATGCGGGCAACGGCGAAGAAGCACCTCGCCGAGGCCTTCAATGAGATCGTCATTGCCGATCTGGAAGAAACGATCGCCTACCTCGACACGCGCATCAAGGCGCTCGAAAGTCAGATCGCCGACGTCATTCGTCAAAACCAGGACGCCGCTCGCGACCAGGCGCTGATGGTCTCCGTGCCCGGTGTCTCCAAGGTCGGCGCATTCTCGCTGCTGGCGCTCCTGCCCGAGCTCGGCAAGCGCTCACCCAAGGCAATCGCTGCACTGGTCGGCCTTGCCCCGTTCGACAACAAGAGCGGCAAGCTCAATCGCAGGAGCCAGATTCAGGGCGGGCGATCACGTGTGCGCCGCCCTCTACATGGCAGCCCTCACTGCCATTCGAACCTGTGAGCGCTTCAAGACCTTCTACACCGCACTTGCTGCCCGGTCGGGCTCCAAGAAGCTCGCTATCATCGCCGTCGCAAGGAAGCTCCTGGTCGTCCTCAACGCTATCATTCGCGACAAAACCGCATTCGCGTGAACACAGTTGCCATTCCGTGACATCGAGGCGTAGCAAGGGTGCAGAATTCTGCTTCGCCGCACCCTTCGATCGAGGTCACGGAATGGATCCTCGGGTCTACGCGTCCGCTTCGCTCCCGCTCCGCCCGTGGATGACGAAGCTGAGAGGCACCGGCTAATCTCGAACGTTTGCGATAGTTGCCCTGCAAATCCCCTGCTCACCGCGCTTCACGTATTCACGCCCAACTCGGCCAGCCGCTCCACGCAGGACTCTTCGGCCTGGTCCAACTCGGCCAGCGTCTCTTCCAGGTCGCGCCGCTTCTGGCGCAGGTCCTCGCGCTTCTCCTCGATGCGCTTGATCATCAGCTTGAGCTGGCCGACCTCGCCGGGCGGCTCCTTGTACATCTGAATGATCTCGCGGATCTCGTTGATCGAGAAGCCGAGCCTTTTTCCCCGCATGATCTGACGGATGAGATGCCGGTCGGACGGCCGAAACAGCCGCGTGCGGCCGCGCCTTACCGGCTGCACCAGTCCCTCGTCCTCGTAAAAACGCAATGTTCGCGTCGACACGTCGAACTCGCGCGTCAGCTCGGTGATCGTGTAATATTCCCGCATTCCCGCTCCCAAGCCCGGGCATCGCGCTTGAAGCGTCGCCCTTCCCTCCGATGATACCCATCCAGCGCCGGAATCGGCACGTGACCCCGCGGCAACCCTCGCACGGCACTTACGTAAAAGTCAATTAATGGCGCTTTATTGCTTTAGCGAATGCTGAACCACCAGGTAGCCAAGCCAAGGAAAGCAAAGAAGCCGACGACATCGGTGACGGTGGTGACGAAGACGGCGGAGGCCACGGCCGGATCGATCTTGAAACGGTCAAGCAGCAGGGGAATGAGAATCCCTGCCAAGGCGGCCGCGAACATGTTGATGATCATCGCCGCCGCGATGATGCCGCCCAGATTGGGATCGCGGAACCAGAAACCGGCGACCATGCCGATAAGCACGGCAAACACCACACCGTTGATGAAACCGACACCGACCTCGCGGCGGATGATGCGGGCGGCGTTGTAGATATCGAGGTCCCTGGTCGCCAGCGCGCGCACGGTGACGGTCATGGTCTGCGAGCCGGCATTGCCGCCCATGCCGGCGACGATCGGCATCAGCACCGCCAGCGCGACCACATGCTCGATGGTGCGGTCGAACAGGCCGATGACCGAAGCCGCGAGGAAGGCGGTCACAAGATTGACCAGCAGCCAGGGCACGCGTGAGCGCGAGGTGGCGAGCACCGTGTCGGACAATTCCTCGTCGCCGACGCCGCCCATGCGCAAAAGGTCCTCTTCCGCCTCTTCCTGGATGACGTCGACCACGTCGTCGATGGTCAGTACGCCGACCAGCCGCCCGTTCTCGTCGACCACGGCGGCGGAGAGCAAATTATACTGCTCGAACTCGCGTGCCGCCTCTTCCTGGTCCATGGTGGCCGAGATCGCATGCAGTGTCTCATGCATGACATCCTCGACCTTGACCGCCCGCTTGTTGCGCAGGATCTGGTCGAGATCGATGGCGCCGAGCAGCTTGAAGCTCGGGTCGATGACGAAGATCTGGCTGAAGCGCTCGGGCAGGTTTCTGTCCTCGCGCATGTAGTCGATGGTCTGGCCGATGGTCCAGAACGGCGGCACGGCGACAAACTCCGTCTGCATGCGCCGGCCGGCGGTCTCTTCCGGATAGTCGAGCGCGCGCCTGAGCCTGATGCGCTCGGTGAAAGGCAGTTGCGACAGGATTTCGTCCTGGTCTTCCTTCTCTAAGTCCTCGAGGATGTAGACCGCGTCGTCGGAATCCAGCTCCTGCACCGCCTGCGCGATCTGCGCATTGGGCAGATTGTCGACGATGTCGAGGCGGATCGCTTCATCGACTTCGGTCAGCGCGGAGAAGTCGAAATCGGAGCCGAGCAGTTCGACCAAAGCCCGGCGCTGTTCGGGATGAAGCGCCTCCAGCACGTCGCCGAGTTCCGACTGGTGCAGGTCATCGACCTCGCGCTTGAGGGTGATCGTGTCGCGGTCGACGATCGCCGCGCCGATCTGGGCAAGGAAGGAGGCGCGCACCGCGCCGTCCTCGCCATAGATGTCGGCGTGATGCTCCTCGGCGGGCGCGGCGCCGGTCGTCTGTGTGTCCTGGCCTTCCACCAGCGCCTCCCGCAACGAGGAATCCTGAAACGAGGTCTAGTGCATGATCCCGAAAAGGGGAAACCGCTTTTCGGAAAATCCAAACCCTGTTCGGCAGATAGCGCGGCAACAGGATTCGTCTTGGAAAGATGTCGCTCTAGCGCGTGGAATAGCCGAAGAAATGTGACGGTCGCCTTCGCCTCGCAACCTCCCGGAAGTAGCGTGGAGCGCCCGGGTGGCGGGTGCGACAATCGCTTCAGCCGGCGCGACAGCGCATGTCGCTGGGGAAAGAGCACCCCTTCCCTATTGAGGCAGAATTGTCATGATGCATGATCCAGCAGGATCAGCGCATCGCCAATCGGTCCGGGGACAACGCTGGCCTTGAACATCAAGTCCGCAAAGACGAACGAGGGCAATGCCGAGCGGCGCGTTCGCGTGGTCGTCGCCGAGCGCAATCCTTTCGTCGTTTCGGCGCTGCGCGAGATGCTGGAATGCGACGGCCGCTTCGATTTGCTCGGTGTCGTGCACAGCGGCGCGCAATTCCTGGAACTGGCCGCCGCCACGCAATTCGATGTCGCCGTCGTCGGCTGGAAGCTGGCCGACATGGACGGCGCCGATGTGCTTACGGAAGTCCAGAGCCGCGAGCTTGGCGTGCGCATCGCGATCTTCTCCAACGACCACGACATCGGCATCCTGAAGCAATGCGTACGCCTGGGCGCTCAAGGCTACTGCTTCCAGTTCGACGATCCGCCGGTCATCTTCGAGACGATCCTGGCGGTCGCCCACGGGCGCATCTGCATTCCGTATATCGACATCAACAAGGTCAACGACACACCGTTGTCCAGGCTCACCGTGCGCGAGCGCGAGTTGCTGGCGGTGCTTTCCGACGGCTGGACCAATTTGCAGATCGCAACGCGGACCGGGATTTCCGAGAACACGGTGAAGTATCACCTGAAGAATCTCTACGACAAGCTGGACGTCCGCAACCGCGCCATGGCCGTCGCGCTCTATTCGAGCGAAAAACGCCGCACTTCCAAATCGCCTATCGGGTAGGCCAACCGGGTAGGATCATCCCACCCTCAAGGGCAAACAACTTACCCGGCAAGGTGTTGTTGCAAGGCCTCATCGAAACGAAACTGCCTCCAATATCCCAACGATCGGAGGAGTTTCGCGCATGGCTGGGTTTACCCATCTCTTTATCCCAGGACCCACCAACATTCCGGAACAGGTCCGGCAAGCCATGAACCTGCCGATGGAGGATATGCGCGCCTCCTCCTTCCCCAACCTGACGCTACCGCTGTTCGAGGACATCAAAAAGGTCTTCAAGAACGAGACCGGCCGCGTCTTCATCTACCCCTCCTCAGGCACCGGCGCCTGGGAAGCGGCGATGACCAATGTGCTCAGCCCCGGCGACAAGGTGCTGATGTCGCGCTTCGGCCAATTCTCCCATCTGTGGGTCGACATGGCCGAGCGGCTCGGCTTCGATGTCGATGTCATCGATTGCGAATGGGGCACTGGCGTCCCGCTCGAGCTCTATGTCGAGAAGCTTCGGGCCGACAAGGCGCACCGCATCAAGGCTGTCTTCTGCACCCAGAACGAGACCGCGACCGGCGTCACCAGCGACGTCGCCGGCTGCCGCGCCGCGCTCGACGCGGCGAACCATCCTGCCCTTCTCTTCGTCGACGGCGTTTCCTCGATCGGCTCGATCGACTTCCGCCAGGAGGAATGGGGCGTCGACTGCGCCGTCAGCGGTTCGCAGAAAGGCTTCATGCTGCCGGCCGGCCTCGGCTTCCTGTCGGTCAGCAAGAAGGCGCTTGCCGCTTCGCGGGTGGCGACACACCGGCACTGCTACTTTTCCTTCGAGGACATGATCCGCGCCAATGACGCGGGCTATTTCCCCTATACGCCGGCCACCCAGTTGCTGCGCGGCCTGCGCGCCTCGCTCGACCTGATTGCCGAGGAAGGGTTGGAAAACATCTTCGCCCGCCACCATCGCCTGGCCGAGGGCGTGCGCAAGGCCGTCGACGCCTGGGGCCTGAAGCTCTGCGCCAAGACACCGCAATGGCACTCCGACACGGTCAGCGCCATCCTGGTGCCGGAAGGCATCGACAGCGCCAATGTCGTCAAGCGCGCCTACCAGCAATACAACACCTCCCTCGGCGGCGGCTTGAACAAGGTGTTCGGAAAAGTCTTCCGCATCGGCCATCTTGGCTGGCTGAACGAGGTTATGGTCTGCGCCTCGCTGTCGGCCGCCGAAATGGCGCTGCTCGATTGCGGCGTGCGCCTGGCGCCCGGCTCGGGCGTGGCGGCGGCGATCGAGCATTTCCGCCGCACGGCCGATGTGCCGGTCGCCAGAGCGGCGTGAGGGGTACCATGAGCCACACCATCAACCATCTGAAGAAGCTGAGGCTGCAGCGCAGCGAGCTCGCGGTGCCGGGCTCCAGCCCGGAGATGATCGACAAGGCGGCCAACAGCGCCGCCGACTTCGTCTTCCTCGACATCGAGGATGCGGTGGCGCCGCCCGACAAGGAACGCGCCCGCAAGAACATCATCCAGGCGCTGAACGACATCGACTGGCGCGCCAAGGGCAAGACCGTCTCGGTGCGCATCAATGGGCTCGACACGCATTACATGTACCGCGACGTCGTCGACGTCATGGAGCAGGCCGGCGACCGGCTGGACACGATCCTGGTGCCGAAGGTCGGCGTGCCGGCCGACCTCTATATGGTCGAGGCCATGGTCAACCAGATCGAGATGGCCAAAGGTTTCAAGACCCGCGTCGGCCTCGAGGCATTGATCGAGACGGCGCTGGGCATGGCCAATGTCGAGGCGATCGCCGCCACGCCGGGCCGGCTGGAAGCCATGCATTTCGGCGTCGCCGACTATGCCGCAAGCAACAAGGCGCGCACGGTCAACATCGGCGGGCTCAACCCCGACTATCCCGGCGACCAGTGGCATTTCGCCCTGTCGCGCATGACGGTCGCCTGCCGCGCCTACGGCCTGCGCGCCATCGACGGTCCATTCGGCGATTTCTCCGATCCGGAGGGCTACAACGCGGCCGCCAGGCGCGCCGCGGCGCTCGGCATCGAAGGCAAATGGGCGATCCACCCTTCGCAGATCGCCTTGGCCAACGATGTGTTCTCGCCGCCGGAGAAAGAAGTCACGCGGGCCAGGCGTATCCTCGAGGTGCTGAAGGAGGCCGAGGCGCTCGGCAAGGGCGCCGCGGCGCTCGACGGCAAGATGATCGACGCGGCGTCGGAGCGCATGGCGCGCAACGTGCTGGTGGTGAGCGAGGCGATCGAGCGCGCCGGCCAGGCGCATAGCGCGGCGCACTAAAAAATTACTGGGAGGACATGATGGACATCCACGAATACCAGGCCAAGGAACTGCTTGCCCGCCACGGCGTGCATGTGCCGCGCGGCGGCCTCGCCTACAGCCCCGAACAGGCGACCTATCGTGCCAGGGAGATCGGCGGCGCCAAATGGGTGCTGAAGGCGCAGGTCCATTCCGGCGCGCGCGGCAAGGCCGGCGGCATCAAGCTCTGCTCGAACGACGAGGAGATCTCCAACGCGGCAGAAGCCATGCTCGGGCGCAAGCTGGTGACTCAACAGACCGGCCCCCGCGGCAAGCTGATCTCGCGCCTTTATCTCGAGGAGGCCGTCGACATCGCGCAGGAGCTCTATCTCGGCTTCGTCCTCGACCGCAAGGAAGAGCGGGTCATGATCGTGGCGTCGGCCGCCGGCGGCATGGAGATCGAAGAAATCTCCGAGAGAAAACCTGATTCCATCATCCGCGCCACCGTCGATCCGGGCGTCGGCATGCAGGGCTTCCAGGCGCGCGAAATCGCCTTTGGCCTCGGGCTCGAGAGCAACCTGATCGGCAAGGCGACCGAAACCATCCTCGGCTGCTACCAGGTGTTCCGCGACTACGACGCCTCGATGCTGGAGATCAATCCGCTGGTGGTGACGCGCGACGGCAGCCTGGTCGCGCTCGACGCCAAGATGTCGTTCGACGAAAACGCGCTGTTTCGCCGGCCGGAAATTTCCGAGCTGCGCGACAAGAGCCAGGAAGATCCGCGCGAGACTTTCGCCAGCGACCGCGGCCTCTCCTATGTCGGGCTCGAAGGCAATATCGGCTGCATCATTAACGGCGCCGGCCTGGCCATGGCGACGATGGACATGATCAAGATCGCTGGCGGCGAGCCGGCCAATTTCCTCGACATCGGCGGCGGCGCCTCACCGGAGCGGGTAGCAAAGTCCTTCCGCGCGGTGCTCGGCGACAAGAATGTCGAGACCATCCTGGTCAACATCTTCGCCGGCATCAACCGCTGCGACTGGGTGGCGGAAGGCGTCATCAAGGCGATCCGCGAGGTCGGCGTCGACGTCCCTCTGGTGGTGCGCCTTTCCGGCACCAAGGTCGAGGAAGGCCGCAAGATCCTGGCCGATTCCGGTGAGGCGGTGATCGTCGCCGACACGCTGGCCGAAGCCGCCGAAAAGGCCGTCGCCGCCTGGCGCGAAGCCGCCAAGAACAAAAAAGCAGCCTGAGGGAGGTCGAGAAATGGCAATCCTGCTCAACCGCAGCACGCGCGTCATCGTGCAAGGTTTCACCGGCAAGATCGGCAGCTTCCATGCCGACGACATGAAGCGCTACGGCACCAAGCTGGTCGGCGGCGTCACCCCCGGCAAGGGAGGCCAGACGCATCTCGGCCTGCCCGTCTTCAACACTGTCAAGGGCGCCGTGCGCGAGACCCGCGCCGAGGCGAGCATCGTCTTCGTGCCGCCTCCCTTCGCCGCCGATTCGATCATGGAAGCCGCCGATGCCGGCATCAAGCTTTGCGTCTGCATCACCGACGGCATCCCGTCGCAGGACATGATGCAGGTCAAGCGCTACATGCGCCGCTACCGCTTCGAGGACCGCATGCGCCTCGTCGGACCGAACTGCGCCGGCGTCATTACGCCCGGACAGGCGTTGATGGGCATCATGCCGGGCAGCATCTATCTGCCCGGACGCGTCGGCATCGTCGGCCGTTCCGGCACGCTGGGCTACGAGGCGGCCTCGCAGATGAAGGCGCTGGGCATCGGCGTGTCGACCAGCGTCGGCATCGGCGGCGATCCGATCAACGGCTCGTCCTTCAAGGACATCCTGCAGCTCTTCGAGCGCGACGACGATACCGACGCCGTGGTGATGATCGGCGAGATCGGCGGCCCGCAGGAAGCCGAAGCCGCGATCTGGGCGCGCGATAATATGAGGAAGCCGCTGATCGCCTATATCGCCGGCCTCTCCGCGCCGAAGGGCCGCCGCATGGGTCATGCCGGCGCGATCATCTCCGCCTTCGGCGAGTCGGCGCAGGAAAAGGTCGAGATCCTCAAGGAAGCCGGCGTCGTCATCGTGCCGACCCCCGCCTCCTTCGGCGAGGTGGTGGCCGATACGCTGGCGCGGACGAAGAAGGCTGCTTGACGGCAGACCAGGCGAGAATCGCGACAGGATGTGAAGCCTGTTTCGGGCCGGCCTCCTCGATGGTCGTCGGCCCGTGCGCTCGGCGCTGCCCTATGAAGGGCAATCCCAGGAAACGTACGCCGCGGCCGTCGGGATTGTCTGAAAACAACTGCTTAGCAGCGCAGCGGCAAATCGGCTGACGATCGGGAAAGCGGCTTTGGAACAGAGCAAACCCATCAAGTTTCGTGAGGACGAGCGCAGCTTGCTGTTACGCCTGCTGCTTCAGGTCGCAAGCGCGCGCGAGCCCGAGATCGCCGCAGTCCTGAACGGACGCAGGTCACTCGTCTCGCTGGCTCCCGAGCAGCGCATCCCGGCGCTCCAGGCGAGCGGCGTGTGGTTCCAGTTGCTGACCATTGTCGACGAGTTGCTTGCCATGCGGGCCCGGCGCGAGCTCGAGCAAGGCGCAGGCGCCGACGAAGTGCCTGGCTCCTTCGCCAGCGTGATTGCCGAGATGGCGGCCAGCGGCCACTCGGCGGACGATGTCCAGGCAATGCTCGACGAACTTTGCGTCGGCCCGACCATGACCGCGCATCCGACGGAGGCCAAACGCGTCACGGTGCTGGAAATCCACCGCCGCATCTATCGCAAGCTGACCGAGCTCGACCAGCCGCGCTGGGCGCCGCGCGAGCGCGATCTTTTGGTCGCCGATCTGGAAAGCGAGATAGAGCTTCTGTGGATGACAGGCGAGCTGCGGCTGGAGCGACCGACGGTCGAGCGCGAGATCGCCTGGGGACTGCATTTCTTCCGCGAAGTCATCTTTGAGGCAACGCCACAGCTCTATGGCAAGCTTCAGAGCGCCTGCGAGCGCCACTATCCGGGCGAGCCGATCCGAATTCCTTCCTTCATGCGCTATGCCTCCTGGATCGGTGGCGACCGCGACGGCAATCCGAATGTGACAGCCGAAGTCACCGCCTACGCCATGGCCGAATACCGCAACACCGCCATAGGCTGGTATCTTGCGCAGTTGCAGCGGCTGGTGTCGGTGCTCAGCGCCAGCACGAACGTCATCGAGCTGCCGGCCGGCTTCAGGCCGGTGCTGCAGACAGCGCTGGATAAGAGTGGAGAGGCGCAAGAGATAGCCGCCCGCAACCCTGACGAACCGCTGCGCCAGTTCGCTTCGGCCGTGCTGGCCCGGCTGGTCGCCACCCGTGACGGCGGCAAGGCGGCCTACCCCTCGGCGGAGGCGTTTCGCGCCGATCTCAACGCCCTCTCATCAGTCCTCGAAGCGATCGGCGGCCGCGCGGTCGCCAGGCGTTTCATCCAGCCGCTCGTTTGGCAGGTCGGAAGCTTTGGCTTCCGCACGGTCTCGCTCGACATCCGGCAGAACTCCACAGTCGTCAACCGGGTGCTGGCCGAGCTGTTTGCGCTGATAGACGCCGCCGATCCGATCGCCGCCGGCACGCCGCAATGGTCGGCGCGCATCCGCGCGGCGCTCAGCCAGGGCGAGCGGCTGGAGATCGACGAAGCACGGCTCTCGCCGGAGGCAGGTGAACTGCTGTCGACATTCGCTGTCATCCGCGAACAAATATCCAGCGCGGATGCCGACGCCATCGGCTCTTTCGTGCTCAGCATGACCCGCTCGGCCGACGATCTGCTCGCGGTCTATCTGCTGGCGCAATATTGCGGGCTCTCTACCGCGCCCGGCGGCGACGGCTCGATCAGGCTGCGGATCGTGCCCTTGTTCGAGACCATCGCCGACCTGCAGGCTGCACCTGGCGTCCTGAACGCATTGCTCGACGTTTCCCTTGTGCGGCGTACGGTGCGCGATTTCGGCGCGCGCCAGGAAATCATGCTTGGCTATTCGGACTCCAACAAGGATGGCGGCTTCCTCGCTTCCAATTGGGAACTGGCAAAGGCGCAGAAGCGCCTCGCCGCGATCGGGCGCAAGCACAAGGTCAGGATCGGATTCTTTCACGGCCGCGGCGGCTCGGTCAGCCGGGGCGGCGCGCCGACCGGCCGCGCGATCGCGGCGCAGCCGCAAGGAACGGTCGGCGGAACCATGCGGGTGACCGAACAGGGCGAGGTCGTTTCGTCGAAATTTGCCAATCGCGGCACCGGCCTCAACCAACTTGAGGTTCTCGCCGCCGCCGTGCTAGCGCACGGGATCCGATCGCCCGGCGATGCCAGGCAAAAGGAATCGCCGGAGTTCGACGAAGCGCTGGAAGCGCTCGCCGGCATGTCGCAGGCGTCCTATGCCGGATTGATGGCCGAGCCGGGCTTCCTGGATTATTTCAATCAGGCGAGCCCGGTCGCCGAACTGGCGCTCTTGAAAATGGGCTCACGGCCGGATCGCCGTTTCGGCGCCAGCGGCATTGCCGACCTGCGCGCCATTCCATGGGTGTTCGCCTGGAGCCAGAACCGACATCTCTTGACCGGCTGGTACGGCATCGGCAGCGCGCTGAGCGCGTTCGTCACGGTGCGCGGCGAGGCCGGGCGCGAGCTTCTGACCCGCATGTTCGAGCACTCGCGCTTTTTCCGCCTGATCGTCGACGAGGCCGAAAAGACGCTCTACCAGTCCGACATGGAGATTGCACGGCTCTATGCCGACCTGGTGTCCGACAGCGATGCGGCGGCAAGAATCCACGCCCGCATCGCCGCCGAATACGAGCTGACGCGACGCCTGATCGGCGACCTTACGGGAGGCGACCTTTCCGCGCGCTTTCCGATGTTCAAAAGGCGTTTCGACAATCTGCGCCGGCAGATGCACGACATCCACCGGCTGCAGGTCAATCTGCTGCGCGAAGTTCGGGCAGGCACAGGCGCAGATCAAAGGCGGGCGACCGACGCCCTACTCGTCTCGATCAA
This sequence comes from Mesorhizobium sp. CA15, assembly GCF_020165215.1. Lineage (NCBI taxonomy): Bacteria > Pseudomonadati > Pseudomonadota > Alphaproteobacteria > Hyphomicrobiales > Phyllobacteriaceae > Mesorhizobium > Mesorhizobium sp. CA15. The sequence continues at coordinate 2,562 of NZ_JAIUHQ010000010.1, read as the reverse complement.
CTGCATCTCGGCCGGTCTGGGGTGGACGGGATAGGGTGTTTGGCCAGACTGCGGGTGTTGTGCCTGATTTGAGCCAATCACGAGTGGGCGGAAAAGTCCGCAGATCCATCTGGCAGAATGACGAACTCGAATGTGAGTTCATCCCGTTCATCGCCTCGGCCGTCATCCTTGATGGCGAGGATTTTTGTAGCAGCGAACAGGCCGTTCACGTTTCGCCAGACGACGACTTGGCCAATGTTGGGTGATCTGGCGCGACTTGAAAAATCATACACCGAAGCGTCTCGGATTTCAGAGATTTCAGCCGCGCCCCGTGCCAGCGCGATGCTTTCGACGGATGGTGCATCCCGGTATGCATGAATGCTGCGATTGCTGGCTTTCGACCATCTTGTCTCAAACAAGCAAAGGCCCTCGCCGATAAAAAACCGGTGATCGTTGTTGGAGTAGTCGAAAGTCACTGCGCCACTCAGCCGCCGGTCTCGATAGGCCTCGTCGTTCCCGGCGGGCTCAAGGAGCTTTTGTTGGTGGCGTGCGTGGTGAGCATCAATGAAGCGTAGCGCCTCTGCCGGCGACATGACCACAATGCCAACCGAGTCTCGCAACTGCTGATAGCGGCGGAGTATTCCCCCATCATCGGTGACGAAAATATCGCGGCCGGCCAGCTTATGGCCGACAAGGTGGTCGAGATCGGCGAGTTTGTTTGCGTACTTGCCGGTTTTCGGCGTGAGGCCAGGGAATACGATTCCCTTTACCTCAGCCAGCAAAGACTGGTGCTGAGGGCCAACTAGAACGTCGGCGCCGTCGAACTGCGATTGATCCCAACGCGCCACCGTGCCAATGACAGGGATCATCGCTATGTGGTGCATCATCTCGGTGCGGCGCCCATCGTCTTGTCGCGGCCGAAATCAATTTCAACCCTCGTTGTGATAGCCAAGTTGACGGCTCCAGACAGGGCGTAACGCATAAGGTCCCGCAGTTCATCGACCGAAGTAGCTGTTTGGCTACCGCTGTCGAACAGACCCACAACGCAGTTTGTGTCTATTGTGATTCTGGGAGGGGATAGTTGATGCATGTTTCACCGGTAGCACGGAACCGAGTCGTGGGCATGGGACGCCGTCTCGTGGATTGAGGGGCGGCAGCAAGATAGCTTAGCCGAACCTCGCAATGTCGGCCCGCGTCAGGCGTAAGGGCTAAGTTTCAATCAGTTCGCAAAAGGTGGATTGAACAGGGATTGAAAAATCAAAAGGCCACGCAACTCGACGATTACACGGCTTTTTGAGAATTTTGGTGCGGTCGAGAAGACTCGAACTTCCACGGGTTGCCCCACAGCGACCTCAACGCTGCGCGTCTACCAATTCCGCCACGACCGCACGTGGTAGGAGCCGGAACCGTCCGGCCCGGGGCCTGTAGCAAATCGTTTCCGGCGAAACAAGTGCGCCGAGCGGAATATTCGCGAATGCGTATCAGCCACAAGTGCGCAGAGGTTTTGGGAGGACGACGTGCATTAGACAAAGCGGCTGGCACAAGCCTCCGCGGCTCGGCTTCACACTGGCGGAACTGGACGTTTTGGCCGATTGTCGCCATATGAGAGGAGCATCGAGAAAGTTCCATGACAGAACGCAGCCAGATCGCCACGTCGTTCCTTCCTTTGCCTGGTTCGGCGCCGGTGGAATGGGTGATCGAACCTGGCCTTACGTCCTATCCGGACGCGCTGGCCTTCATGGAGGCGCGCGCCGAGGCGATCCGCAGCGGTGCTGCCGACGAGATGGTCTGGCTGGTCGAGCATCCGCCCCTCTACACCGCCGGAACCAGTGCGCGAATTGAAGACCTGATCGACGCCGACCGCTTTCCGGTCTTTGCCGCAGGCCGCGGCGGCGAATATACCTATCACGGTCCTGGCCAGCGCGTGGCCTATGTGATGCTTGACCTGAAGCGCCGGCGCGAGGATGTGCGCGCCTTCGTCGCGGCGCTCGAGCAATGGATCATCGCCACGCTCGCCGCCTTCAATGTGCGCGGCGAGCGGCGCGAGGACCGCGTCGGCGTCTGGGTGGTGCGGCCGGACCGGCCCGCCCTGCCGGACGGCACGCCCGCCGAAGACAAGATCGCGGCCATCGGCATCCGGCTGCGGCGCTGGGTGAGCTTCCACGGCATCGCCATCAATGTCGAGCCGGATCTCGGCCATTTCAGCGGCATCGTGCCCTGCGGCGTCTCGGACCATGGCGTGACCAGCCTTGTCGATCTCGGGCTGCCCGTCACCATGGCCGATCTCGACCTCGCGCTGAAAGCTGCGTTCGAGGATGTGTTCGGACCTGCCGCCGTTCCGGTCGCTGAGCCCGCTCGCAAGGCTAGCTAAGCCGCTCCGCCTAGGGTGTGTCGACATTCAGGTCAGGCCGAGTCGAAAATGGCGGGGTCCCAGAACCGGAGCGGAGCGTACTTTTCGTACGTGAGCACCGGAAGCGCAGGAAGCCGCCATTTGCAGACCGGCCTCACCTGAATGTCGACACACCCTACATGAGCTGCGCCGAGGCCCACAGCATGCCGTAGCCATGGATGGCAAAGACGGCG